>DOPG01000475.1 GCA_003513555.1 Rhodopirellula sp.
CCAACACGCAACCCCCTACGGTAGCTTCCATCCCCAGCATGAACCCAGGCCGCGTCGCAGAGCTCCACCACAAGCGACCTTCGATGCAAAATCTGCCTGAAAACCCTGATCCGCTTCCATTTCACGGTGATACTGATTGCCGAGGATGCCCCAATATTTCACCCCGCGCATGTGAGCGCCATTGCTCGCACAGGGCTCCAAACCGAGGCCGTCAGCAAGGGCTGACGAAGCGGACTCCCTTGTTTTGGACTATCAGATGCCCATTTGCTCTGGAATTGAATTACTAGCGCGAATCACAACCAGCCAACAAGACAAACACGATCTGCACCGGCCAAGTTATGCACTGCCCAAGCCTTCAAAATTGATTGCCCTACTTTGTCGGAACGCTTCGGCTTAGTCGCAAGGTTGCACAAGCCGTTTCGTGCCACACAACTCGGGAAATTGATTTCCAAAAACCTCACTTTACCAGAGACGAACATTCGTTCAGTGAGAATTCCGGGGTTCCATCCTTCGAGAAAGCCACGACGACTCTCAACGGACGATCGGCACCACTTGGATCCTTCAGGTATGCTGAGGAACAGTGCATCCGAAGATTTCCCCCCACCCAAGCTCCCACCGACAGGAACCCTCAGTGCATCCTCGCGTCCCCCTTCAGGTCCTCGCCACGACAGCACTCGCATTCTGCGTTCTGCCCCCTACTGGATTGGCGGCAATGCCACAGGCCCCCACACCCAACTCGCCCACCAAGGAAAGAAACAGCCAGGCCCCGGCAAGCAGCATCACAGAAAAGCAACTTACTTTCTTTGAAACACGGATCCGGCCCGTGCTTGTCGAGCATTGCTACTCCTGCCACAACTCGACCGAACAGCAAGATAGCGACTTGGCCTTGGACCACCGTACCGCCACCATGAAGGGCGGCAATGGAGGCCCAATTATCGTCGCTGGTGACCCGACAGCCAGCCGACTCGTCGACATTCTCAAACATGAAATCGAAGGCGTTGAGATGCCCGAGGATGGGCCAAAGCTAGATGCCAAAGTCATCTCGGACTTTGAGGCATGGATTCGCATGGGGGCACCTGATCCCCGCGACACCCCACCCACTGCCGAACAACTTGCTGCAACTATTTCATGGGAAGCCCAGCGTGAACGGCGCAAACAGTGGTGGAGTTTTCAACCAATTGCAGAAGTACCGACGCCCAATGGAAAGGGAAATCCAATTGATCTATTCATCAGATCGCAACTTGCGGATGCGAATCTGAAGCATGCCCCAAGAGCCCAGCCCGTCATCTTGATTCGACGCTTGTTCCTGACCCTTACCGGTCTACCTCCGACCCGCGTCCAACTGCTGAAGTGGCAAGCACGATACGAAGGCAAACAATCTTACGCAGAGATCACGGAGCAATTGATCGATACACTGCTCGCCAGCAGGCACTTTGGAGAACGCTGGACCAGACACTGGCTGGATTGGGTTCGCTACGCCGAATCTCATGGCAGCGAGGGAGACCCCGCAATTGAGAACGCATGGGTTTATCGCGACTACCTGATCCGCGCATTGAATAACGACATTTCTTATGACACTCTTGTGCGCGAACACATCGCGGGTGACCTGCTGCCGGAACCACGGATTAACACTGACTTGGGAATCAATGAATCCATCATTGGCCCATCGCATTGGCGCATGGTTTTTCATGGCTTTGCCCCCACGGATGCTTTGGATGAGAAGGTTCGATTCATTGATGACCAAATCAATGTCTTCTCGAAAGCATTTATGGGCCTGACCATTTCCTGCGCTCGATGCCACGATCACAAATTTGATGCGATCAGCCAGAAAGATTACTACGCCTTGTTTGGAATTCTTGCATCTTGCCGCCCTGCACGTCGCGTCATCGAGACTCAGGAAGTCCAGCAGCTTCATGTAAGGGAATTGCAAACTCTGAAACAAAAGATCCGCCTTCGCGTCGCAGAAACCTGGCTTACATCGCTGCAAACACTTGAGCCTCGCATTCGCGATCTGAAAAAAAACACCGACCAACCTGCCGACTCGTTAAGTCATATGGTCGCCCGCCTTAAAATCGCAGAGCAGGACAACAGACTGGAAGAGGAGTGGAGCAAGATATTCAACAAGCCGCTGCGAACAGAATCAAAGCCGACCGACTCGGAAAGCGGACAAATATGGAAATTTAGTTCAAAGGACACCGCTAACGATTGGTACGCGCATGGCGTTGGTCTTCAAAACGCGCCTAACCCAGCAGGTGACTTCGCAATTCTGGCAGAGGGCGATCGTGTTTTTAGAGCCATCTATCCAGCCGGTATCTACACACACTCACTTTCCGAAAAACATGGTGGACGCCTTACCTCTCGCGACTTCAAAGTCAGCCCAAACCAAGAGGTTTGGATACGGGCAATTGGTAATTCTGGTGCCACAACACGCTACGTTGTGGAAGACTACCCGAGAAACGGAACTGTTTACCCAGTCACCTCGTTGAAACCGACTTGGACTTGGCATCGGTTCGATATGTCTTACTGGAAAGATGATAACGCTCACCTAGAGGTTGTGACTGCAAAAGATGCACCACTGCTAACTCGAAACGAGGGTCGTTCTTGGTTCGGCGTGCGAGAAGTCCGCCTCGTTCAGAACGGGTCCCCCGCACCCCGTGACTCACCCGAATACCTCCAGGCAATCCTGTCCACAAACAAAAAAACTCCAGCCACATTCAAACAGGTACAAACGGTACTAGCACAAGCCTTACGAGACGCGGTTACTGCATGGTCAAACGGTTCCATTAGTGACGCCCAGGCAGATCTCCTAAACCAATCCATTCAACTGGGACTGTTGACCAACAAGTTACAGTCGCTTTCCAAGGCCGCCGGACTCGTTGAGGAATATCGCCGACTGGAAAACCAGATTAAAGTCCCAACGCGTGTTCCCGGACTTGATGAAACACGTGGGCGAACACAACCCCTGTTCACCCGAGGAAATCACAAAAAACCCGCGGAAATCGTATCCCGACGTTTCCTGGAAGTGTTGAATGACACTCCCTATGCAACATCTCAAAGTGGTCGATTGGAGTTAGCAGAAGATGTACTTAGGGATGACAACCCATTCACGCGACGCGTGATTGTGAATCGCATCTGGCACCACCTGTTCGGGAAGGGAATCAGCCAGACACCTGACAATTTTGGTCGCTTGGGGCGACAACCAACACATCCCGAACTACTCGACTGGCTCGCAAATCGATTTGAACAGGACCAATGGTCCGTGAAGTCACTCATCCGACTGATTGTCAGCTCCGAAACGTGGCAACAAAGTTCAACGCCATCCCATAAAGCCATCGAGACTGATCCAGATAACGAGTTACTGTCACATGCCAACGTACGTCGAATCGAAGCCGAAGCGATTCGGGACTCACTGCTAATCGCTACAGGACAACTCGATCGGACTATGTTCGGTAAGTCAGTCAGTGGTGGCACACCGCGTCGCAGCATTTATGTGCAGGTAATACGGAACCGTCTTGACCCATTTCTACGAGCCTTTGACTTTCCTGAACCATTCAGCACGACGGGTCGTCGAGACGAAACAAACGTCCCTGCTCAGTCTTTGACGATGATGAATGACCCCCAAATCCATCGTTACGCCATTTCTTTGGCTGAAAATCTGACCGACCAGAAAAGCGATGAAGATCCAGAATCTCGGATCACTCATCTGTTTCAAACGTTATTCAGCCGCGATCCCAGCCGGCTGGAAATATCAACAACCCAAGGCTTTCTCAGAGCAAACCAACAGGCCCTCACTGAGCATCGGAATACTGCGAAAGAGCTACAGGACAAGATAACAGAACTTTCAGCCAAACAAGACGCCATTCTTGCCCCTGTACGCCAGCGTTTGACAGCGAAAGCCATGCAGGACCAGCCAAACGCGAAAGCTGACCTCAAACCAATTGCAAGCTGGGAATTCAACACTGACCTCAGCGACACGATGCACAACCTCAATGGAAAAGCAAATGGAAATGCCTCGGTGAAAGGCGGTCACCTTGTTATCAAACCGGGCGGCTATGTCACAACGCCCCCACTCACGAACGCCCTGACCGCAAAAACTCTTGAAGCATGGGTTGCTGTCAGTGACCTCAATCAGCGTGGTGGTGGTGTCATCACGATACAGACACCTAATGGTGTTGTTTTCGACTCCATCGTGTTTGGCGAACAGGCACCGCGTCAGTGGTTAGCTGGCAGCAATGGCTTTGAGAGAACAAGCCAGTTCAGTGGCCCTGAAGAGCAGGCTGCAAACGATCAATTCGTGCACATTGCAATTGCCTATCATGCAGATGGGCTTGTGGTGGGTTACAGAAATGGAAAGCCGTACGGAAAACCGTATCGAACCAAAACGCCAGTCACTTACCTGCCGGGCAAAGCGATCCTCAGCTTTGGCGTTCGACACCTACCAGCCAGTGGCAACCGATTGTTCCATGGCAAGATCGATCGCGCCGCCCTTTACGACCGCGCATTAAGCGATGAAGAAATCGCGGTGAGCTACTCAGAGTCTGGTGTTTATTTCACCCAACAACAGATTGCAGAAGCGTTGTCACCAGAACAACGCGCCACGCTGAAGCAGCTTCGGGCATCAACATCCGAGGCACAAGAACAACTTGATTCAATTGGGCCTCTGCCCGGCAAACCTAATGAACTTCAGGCATGGATTGATTTGACAAAAACCATGCTGACGCTGAAGGAATTCATCTATGTCCAATAAAGCTCCGTTCGATAAATCATCACCACTCTCCAAGTCGCAACACTTCATGTCTCGACGCCGCCTGCTTCAACAGGCGTCCAGTGGCTTTGGCGGAATCGCATTAGCTGGCTTGCTCGCAGAACAAGCCAGCCATGGATCCGATGATCCGAAAACTGACGTGGGCGGCGTGGACCATCCAGCAAGAGCCAAGCATGTCATTTTTTGCTACATGTCAGGTGGCGTTTCACACGTTGACTCTTTTGACCCGAAGCCGAAACTGAAAGAACTTCACGGCAAGTCGATGCCTGTCAATGTTGAACGCACACAGTTCAACAACAATGGCAGCATCATGGCGAGCCCGTTCAAGTTTCAACCTTGGGGGGAAAGTGGCTTGGAAATCAGCGACATGTTCCCCAATGTCGGGAAACAAGCCGATGAGCTAGCGGTGATCCGTTCTCTAACCTCGCCAGTCAACGAACACGCACAGGGCAACTTCCTGATGCACAGTGGTTTTCCCTTCATGGGACATCCCACCGCTGGTGCTTGGTGCAGCTATGGGCTAGGCAGTGCGAACAAGAACCTGCCGGCCTACGTTGTCTTGCAAAGCGGCGGCGCTGTCCCACCTCACGGTGGCGTCGCTCTATTCAGCAACGGTTTCCTGCCTGCCCAGCACCAAGGGTCGATCCTCAAAGCTGACAAAGAAGATGCCATTCGAAATATCCGTGGCATCGACGGCTTGCGAGCCCAGCAGAGGCGACTGGAACTCGCCCGAGCACTGGACGGCCAGTTCCTCAAAAACTCCACAGACGACCCGCAAGTGGAAGCTGCGATTGCCAACTTCGAAACTGCTTTCCGAATGCAAACCGCTATTCCTGAACTTTGTGATATCAGCGATGAGACAGCTGCAACCCAGCAGCTGTATGGCTTGGATTCGCAAGACGCAGCACTAGCGTCCTACGGGCGCCAATGCCTGCTCGCCCGACGACTGGTCCAACGAGGTGTACGCTTCATCGAACTCAGTTGCTTGACTCGAGGCATTGGAGCTGGAGGAGCCGCCAATCCCTGGGATCAACATAGCGCTTTGGAAAAAGGACACCGCGCGATGGCTACACAAGTGGATCAGCCAATCGCTGCATTGATCCAGGATTTAAAAAGATGCGGCTTGCTCGATGAAACACTGATTGTCTGGGCTGGCGAATTTGGCCGCACGCCGTTTTCGCAGGGCAACAACGGACGAGACCACAACCCATTTGGATTTAGCGCATGGCTATGCGGCGGCGGCATAAAAGGCGGCACAATACACGGTGCAACTGATGAACTCGGCTACCATGCGGTGCAAGACAAGTGCGAGGTGTATGATGTGTGGGCAACCGTCCTGCATCAACTAGGAATCAATCACGAGAAACTGACCTACCGACATGGCGGCCGCGACTTTCGCCTGACCGATGTGCATGGGAACGTACTGCGTAACCTACTGTCCTGAGCCATTAACTTAAGCGTTGGTCATTACAGAGCCCCCCGTTTCAACGCGAATACGAAGCCACATGATTGCTTGTCAATGGTTTCCACTGCACGCTGACACTCTCCGCTATCCCGCCGGTCAACCACGGACAAAATCGATGCATAAAACATCTGTTCTGGTCATTATTTTAGTCACGTCCAACTTGGTGCTGGGTCATTTGTCCGCACAGGATCAGGATTCCGACACGACGCGTGCCGGCAACGACAAGGTTGCCGAAATCATGCGTACATTCGGAGGCAGGGGCGTGATGGCGGATGACTCCGCACCCACCCTCGCAACGGACGCAGTCAAGAACTTCAGTGTTCGAAAGGGCTTCAAACTCGAAGTGGCAGCTAGCGAGCCTATCGTAGCCCAGCCTCTCTTCGTCAGTTGGGACTCAAGAGGTCGCATGTGGGTAGTGCAATACCGGCAGTACCAATATCCCGCCGGCTTGAAAGTCATTCGCTTTGACCAGCACCTTCGGGCAGTATTCGACAAGGTTCCCGATCCACCCCCAATGGGAACCCCCGGACTGGACAAAATCACGGTGCATGAAGATACGAACGGCGATGGAAGCTATGACAAACACAAGGAAGTCATATCAAATTTGAACATCGCCACTTCTGTGCAGGTGGGCAACGGTGGCATCTGGGTACTGAATCCGCCTTACCTGCTTCGATACCCTGATGCCAATCGCGATGATGTGCCTGACGGGGACCCCGAAGTTCATCTTTCAGGATTCGGGCTACAGGACACCCACTCAGTTGCCAACAGTTTGCTTTGGGGACCTGATGGCTGGCTTTATGGCTGCAATGGTAGCACCACCGTGGGTGATGTCAGTTCGGCAGTTACCAAAGGAGTTCGTTTTCAGGGTCAATGTGTTTGGCGATACCATCCGGAAACGCGCGTCTTCGAAATCTATGCTGAGGGTGGCGGCAATACGTTCAGCTTGGACATTGATTCAAAGGGGCGTGTTTTCACCGGCACCAATGGCGGAAACACGCGTGGTTGGTACTTTCCCCAAGGCAGCTACTCAGCAAAGAACTGGGGCAAGCATGGCCCGTTGACCAACCCCTATGCTTTCGGCTTTTTTCCCCCAATGAAATTTGAAGGTGATGGAAGACGCTTCCCTCAAGCATTTTGCATTTATGAAGGTGGTGCATACCCCAAAGACTTCGATGGTTCGATCATCGCGCCGAACGCACTTCACAACCTTGTCTGGCACAGCCAACGTCTACCTGATGGATCCACCTATCGAACAATCGACCAGCCTAACCTGCTAACAACAGACGATCGTTGGTTCCGGCCTGTTTATTCAGGCGTGGGCCCCGACGGGGCGGTTTACGTCGCCGACTGGTACGACACACGCTTGAGTCATGTCAGTCCTGTCGACGACTGGCACAAAGAAAGTGGCCGCATTTATCGCATTGTTCCCGAAGGTGGACTGTCTGGCTACGGTGAGGGCGATCTTCATGCACGCAGTACGAAGGATTTGATTTCCTGCCTGCAGCATCCAAATAAATGGGTTCGTCAAAGAGCAACACTGGAACTTGGCTGGCGTGGGGACAAGGCACCTGTCGAAAGGTTGGTAGAACTGGTGGACCAAGGATCTCTCGAAGCATTATGGGTCATTAATTTGCTAAAAGAACTGTCCGATGACCGTGCTGAAAAGTGGCTACGGAGTTCACATGCCGACATACGCCGCTGGGTCATACGCCTACTCGGCGACCAGCATCGCACACACAAGGCGTTGACCGATGTTGCAAGAGACGAGCCTGATGTACAAGTACGCAGCCAACTTGCTGCCACAGCCAAGCGTATCGATGCCAAGGTTGCGTTGCCCATCATTCGTTCTCTACTGACCAATGATGCGGACGCCGACGATCCACATATGCCTCTGATGATTTGGTGGGCACTTGAAAGCCAAGCTTCTGCATGGCCCGAAATCAAGCTCATGCTGAGTGATGCAACCACATGGAACCTGCCTGTCTTCCGCGATCACATCGCAAGCCGACTGATGCAGCGTTACGCCGCATCGGGTAGCCCTGTAGAACTGCAACAGTGTGCCGAGTTACTCGAATTGGCTCCCGAAGCAAAAGACCGTGAACGACTAATGACGGGACTTAACCGCGCATTCCAAGGACAATCACTGCCCACGCTTCCCGATCGTCTGGCCCTTGCTCTAGAAAGCTATCAGGCAAGCTTGGGAGATTCTGGACTCGTCCTCGGCATCCGACAGGGACAAGCTGAGACAGTTCAACAAGCACTCGCTGTGCTAAAAAACAGAACCGCTGATTTGGGAATCCAGCTGGAAATCGCCAAGACCCTTGGCGAAGTAAAACAGCCTTCCGCTGTCCCGATTCTACTCCGACTTGCCACAGGCCAATACACAAACGAACCAGCACTGCAACGAGTCGCCATGCGGTCGCTCACTCAGTACGACGACACATCCATTCCAAAGACGCTTGTGGCCGCTTTTGGCAGCCGAATATCGGGAGAACACGGTCTCAGGGCAACAGCGTGCCGCACCCTTGCCAGTCGACCGGCTTGGGCCAATGTTCTGCTTGCGGAATTGAATGCTTGGCGTTTAAGACGCGACCAAATACCACCTGATGTCGTGCAACAATTAAGAACGTATGAGGACGTTGAAATTGTGGCTCGCGTAGAGCAAGCATTTGGAAAGGCAATCGATTCAGCGCCGGAAAAGATTGCGGAGATGAAGCGTCTTCGCGGAATCCTGACCGCGAGTAGGGGTGACCAAGAGAAGGGCAAGGCACACTTCACACAACGTTGTGGTAATTGCCACCAACTCTTCGGCGAAGGTAAAAAAGTGGGACCTCCGTTGGATGGCTATGAGCGAGGAAACCTGACTTTTTGGTTGAATTCAATCGTCGAACCGAGTCTAGAAATTCGCGAGGGCTTTCAATCCTATTTGATCCTGACCAACGACGGGCGAGTCCTCAACGGGATGATCGCGGCACAAACGCCCAACACTGTCACTCTTCGCAACGCGGATAATCAGCTGACCGTGATTAGTCGCGACGACATTGAAACACTCAAAGCAATTCGCACCTCCCTCATGCCGACAGATGTCCTGAAGGACATGACACCTGATGAGTTGCGAAATTTGTTCGCCTACCTTTCCTTGGGAGCCAAAAAATGAATGATCCAAAAAAAGCGGGACAATGCGTCACCCGACGGAACTTCATGGGCGTCACAACTGCGGTTGCTGCCGGAGCGTTGATGACACAAGCCAGCACAGGGCAAACCAGTGACACAAAGACTTCGAAACGAAATCCCATATGTGTCTTCACCAAACCCTTCAATTCACTTTCATTCAACGAACTTTCAGACCGCATTGCCGAATTGGGATTCGATGGAATTGAGGCCCCAATACGCAAAGGCGGCCATGTCGATCCAGATCAGGTTGAACAGAAACTCCCTGAATTGGTCGAAGCTCTCAAAAAACGCGACCTCGAAATCACCATCATGACATCAGACATTAATGATCCTGATGCCCCCGCCACGGAACGAGTCCTCCGAACAGCAGCAGCGCTCGGCATCAAACGCTACCGAATGAAGTACTTCAAATACGACCTCAAACAGAGCGTGCTTTCTCAGATTGATCAATGGCGGCCAAAGCTGAAACAGCTCGCAGCGATGAATCATGACTTTGGACTGACAGGCGTCTATCAAAATCATGCGGGAACCAATTATCTGGGCGCTCCACTCTGGGACCTACGACTGGCTCTACAGGACATTGCCCCAAGTGACATCGGAGTTGCTTACGACATTCGTCATGCAACTGCCGAAGGTGGCATGAGTTGGCCGGTGACGTTCAACATGATCCAGCCTTCCATTGATACGGTGTATGTCAAAGACTTCGTTTGGAAAGAAGGCAAAAAACCCAGCAACGTCCCTTTAGGCACCGGTCGGATCGACCCGAATTTTTTCAAGATGCTCGCTGACACCGGTTTCAATGGTCCGATCTCCTTGCACGAGGAATATCTTGACCATCGAAACCCAGATCTTGTACCCGAACATCTGGCGGCTATCAAAGCAGACCTGGCAACACTACGAGCCATGCTAAAGACCCACTGAAACAACGCGGTAACCTCGGTGTTACAACGCCATCTTCCCCAAACCCCGACAATGATCTAATGAAGTCTTTGTTCGCAGTCTTTTTTGCTTCACTGCTGGGCGTACCTGTGTCTGGCAGTTTTGCACAGGAAGCCCCAAGCAACGAGCCCATCTTTGTATGGCCAGATTTGGCTCCTGGAGAAACGGAACGAACCACCGGCACCCAGCTGCCGATGCGGGCAGCCGACAAACCTCCCATCATCCGGGTCGAAAAAATCAGACGGCCACCGATGAGCGTCTATCCGGCCACCAAAAATGCGAATGGTTCAGCCGTTCTGATTCTGCCCGGCGGTGGATTCGGCAAAGTGGTTCCCAACCTTGAAGGATCCGAAGCCGCACACTGGCTCTGCGAACTAGGCGTGACTTGTTTCGTACTGAACTACCGAACACGTTTGCCAAACAACGCTCAAGAACCTGGTTGGAAGCGACCTTTGCAGGATGCTCAACGAGCCATGCGATGGATTCGCGAGAATGCAGAACAATGGAACCTGGACCGTAATCAAATCGGATTATTAGCCTTTTCAGCTGGCGGGCAGGTGGGCGCGATCCTGATCACCGACGAAAAGGCAGCCTATCAATCAATCGACAAAGTTGACGAACAATCGTTTCGACCTGACTTTGCCATGCTGGTCTATCCGTGGAACATGTATGACAAAAACACGGATAAATTGATGCCTGCCATTCAGGTGAATGAAAATACGCCTCCGTCCTTCATCATCCACACCCACGACGACGGATCGACATCGCTTGGCAGCGTCCTGCTGTATGCCGACATGAAACGAAAGAAGGTACCAGCTGAGCTACATGTTTACGAAACAGGGGGGCATGGATACGGAACACGAGCACGTCCCAACTCAAACATTGGTTCGTGGACCGACCGAGCAACCGACTGGTTGGCACGTCGATTGCCGCGTTGACAGGAGAGTATTCTTTTCACAGCGCCGCTGGAAATTCAGAATTTCTTCTCATGTGCCGGATCGCCAAGAACAAACTTGGATATTTTCGTCACCCAGCCATAAGTAGAGGCTGAAAATCTTTGTCCTGCCTTATACCGACGCAGAGACAACCATGGGCAGCTACAGGTAATCCGACATCGACACCTTTGCCCCAGACTTAACCGAAGCTTCCGCTGCCAAGCACATCGCAACAGAGCATCGGCCGTCTTCTGCGGTGCAGTGCAATGGCACATTGCTACGGATCGCATCGACCATTCTAGCGATCTGATCTTCAAGCTCGAAGAGCTCTCCTGTGGGCTTGTCAATGGAAACATTGACAACCTCACCACCATTGAATGCCCGCAACGAGAAAGTTGGATGGCGTGTACGATCCATGGCTCCACTCCACGAGGCCCACAATGCTCCTTCTGTACCGGTAATTTTAATGGTCTGGTGATGTTCAAAGGCTGCCAGCGTCTGAGATACCACAGCGTAGGCACCTCCGGTGAAGTGCATGATGGCACTGAAATTGTCATGCAATTCAGGGTGATCTTGCTGACGTGAATTTGCGGTGGCATAAATACTCTCAGGTTGCCCAGCCGCCTCAAGGTACCAACGCGCGAGATCAAAGAAATGGATCGGTTCTTCGAGAATCCAACTGCCTACGCGATCAATATCGTAGCGCCAGCCGTCTGCTCCCTGTCGATAAGGATTCCGTGACAATTCCACCAAAGCATACAACGGGTTGCCAATGAACCCCTCATCAATCATCGATTTGGCTTTGCCCCACATGGAGGACAAACGCAACTCGTGCCCCACTGCAAATAGACACTTATTGTCATTTGCCAGGCGAATCATGTCGTCACACTCGTCGAGCGACACTCCCATGGGTTTTTCCAACAGCAGGTTTTTCCCCGACCCAAGCACCGCTGTTGCTACTGCATGGTGCAAGTGACTGGGCACGGCCACATCAACAAAATCCAGATCGTCACGCGCAATCAGCTCGTTGAAATCGCTGTAGACATCCGCACCGGGATAAGCTTCTTTGGCGGCGGCGATTGACGCATCACTTCGGGCCGCAATAGCCACAAGATCCACGCCCTCGGTCACCTTGATGGCGTTGGCATGATGCTGTCCCCAAGCACCGAAACCCACCAAGCCAGCTCGCACATTACCATCACTCATCAGCAGCCAATCCCTTTACCCAAATGTTTCGAAACTCGATTGGATCCCCATGATGCTGTAAGCCAATTGGCCCAGACATGGGCAAGTCGGGCAACGGTTCGGTTTGCAAAACCGAGTGCCCGTTAAGATTCACCGACATCCGCTCATTTTGTAACCGTATTCGAAAGACGTTCCAATCACCCAGAGGGTGGTCGGCATTTTTGAAAGGCAAGCATGATTGTCGTAACTTCACTGGCAACTTGCGGTTCGTCCGATAGCCATTGACTTCCCCCGAGCCCAAAACCTGACTCCAAATATTGGCTTGGCATGGAAAGTGACCCCGGAAATAAATTCCACTATCACCCGCATCCAAATGTGGACGGGTGATTCTTACTCCCTTTGAATCTCTCAGAAAGTCACCATTCCACAAGACAATCGGATGGTCCTTCATCCGAGGCTCCGCTGACAAACACCACTCGACGTAGAATTCCACGTCGCCAAATGCGTCCTTGGTCCAAAGACTTTTGTCAAAACTGCTCTTTTGCTCGGCTTTGCCATCATATTTCAAGACACCATCCTGCACCAGCCAGTGCCCTTGATGCCCTGCTTCAACCCTCCAACACGATAAATCTTCTCCCGTAAACAGTGGGACAAAACCAGCTGACTTCAATTCGCTGGACGACAAAAAGCCCTGCTTTTCTGAAAGCGATTTTTCCACCTGTTGCGAGAAACAGTCTGGCACCCAGACACCTTGCAACATGAACCAGAGCGTCAGCCATCTCATAAAACACTCGACCGAACGGGATGCGGGGAATTTACCTACCAAAGATTCAGAACCCACAGTTTATCAAACCAATCCAGCAGCGAGACCAACGACAAATCGCTACCCCGGATCCCTCAAATGCCACGTGATCCGTTACATTAACGCCAGACATTTGCAACCAAGCTGTGCAGCAGAACTGCACAGCGTTGATACAACATGGGAGACGCAGTCATCGGACAGGAAATGATCCAGCTTGCGAGTGGGCGCGAAGTACCATCGGTCGGCCTAGGCCTTTGGAAAATCGAAAAGGAATCGACCGCTCAAGTCGTCGAAAATGCAATCGAGTGCGGATACCGACACTTTGACAGCGCATGCGACTACGGCAACGAGGTGCAAACAGGCGAAGGCATGACCGCAGCCCTCTCGAAGGGAAGCGTGGAACGCGAGGACCTCTGGATCACATCGAAACTTTGGAACACCTACCACCGCAAAGAGCACGTCCGTCCGGCTCTGGAAAAGTCATTGAAGGATTTGCAAATCGACTATCTGGATCTGTACTTAGTGCATTTCCCGATCGCCCAAAAACACGTTCCAATCGAAACCCGCTATCCTCCCGGCTGGTTCACCGACCCAGATGCAGAACACCCCAAAGTCGAAGCTGACCGCGTTCCCATCATTGAAACATGGCGGGCAATGGAAGAACTCGTTCAGGCAGGCCTTGTCAAGGAAATCGGCGTGTGCAACTTCGGATGCTCGTTATTGCGTGACCTGTTGAATCAGGCTGACGTGCCACCAGCAATGCTCCAAATAGAAATGCACCCCTATCTGACTCAGGAAAAACTTACGCGATTTTGCCGTGAATCCAAGATCGCGGTGACCGCTTTCTCACCTCTTGGTGCTCAGTCGTATTTTCAATTGAACATGGCCGAAGCCAGCGAATCACTACTGGAAAATGATTTAATCAAGGGGATTGCCTCTCAACACCAGCGTTCACCCGCCCAAGTGCTGTTGCGTTGGGGGCTCCAGCGTGGCACTGCGGTAGTACCAAAAACGTGCAACACGGAACGACTCAAGGAGAATATTGAGGTTCATGATTTCGAACTCACCAAGGAGGAGATGTCATCCATCGCTGACCTGAACCGAAACCGACGTTTCAATGATCCTGGTGATTTCTGTGAACCAGCATTCAATACCTTTTTTCCAATCTATGAATGATCGAACCAATGAGTAAGCTGTCTCCAGTTGCGGTAGCTATAGAAAATCAGCAGCAGCATGGGAAAACGGTATTTCCATACGCACTGTTTTGTCAGAACAGCAAAGCATCATTTGCCGATGCAGTCTCGTGGACGAACAGGCAGAAAACCGACTTATTGAATCTTGCCAACAAGCATGGAGCCCTACTTTTGCGGGATTTCCCGATCGGGAATGCAGTTGATTTTGATGCGATCGTATCCGCGTTTGAGCTGAATAATTTCCCTTACAAGAAATCCCTTTCCAATGCCGTTCGAATCAACCGGACAGACAGAGTATTTTCCGCTAACGAGGCGCCTTCTCAAGTACGCATATTCTTCCATCACGAGATGGCACAGACACCACTCTACCCTCGATGGATTTTTTTCAGTTGTGAAGTTGCCGCAGAACAGGGTGGTGCTACACCATTGTGCCGCTCAGATGTCCTGTACGAACGCATTCAGGACACCCATCCTCAGTTCGCGGAGGCGTGTGAAAAAAAAGGACTTCGTTATACCAACGTCATGCCGAATGATGATGACGCCAACTCCGGCATGGGGCGAAGCTGGCGAAGCACGCTCGGCGCAGAGAGTCGAGATGCAGCGGAACGCCGACTCGCCGATTTAGGATATTCTTGGCAATGGCAAGCCAATGGCTGCCTAAAATCAACTTCCCCGCCTCTTCCAGCGGTAATGGAAGTATCCGATGGACGAAGAGTCTTCTTCAATCAGTTGATTGCCGCATTCAGCGGCTGGAAAGATAATCGCAATGACCCATCCAAAGCGATTCAGCACGGAGACGGCACGCCAGTGGACCCAGAAGCAGTGCTAGCAGCCACAGAAATGGCCGAGGACCTTGCATTCGATCTCGAATGGCAAGCAGGGGACATTGCTTTGCTGGACAACACCATCGCCATGCATGCACGTCGGCCTTTCCAAGGCAAACGAAAGGTCGTTGCGTCACTCGCTGAAATGCAGACACAGACATTCGCGTTTAATTGCTGAATCACAAACGGTTTCCTTCACCCACTTCCCCTTCAACTTCCCCTCAACCCAAACCTGCCCACCATGAGCATCGACGAATCAAGAATGAAGTGGTACGAAGGGATAACCAAATACCAATGGCTCGTGCTCCTGATTGCGTCATTGGGATGGGTCTTCGACGTCTTTGAAGGACAAATCTTTGTCGCCTCGATGCGTGATGCCATGCCCGCGTTGCTTGGAGTCGAGTCCGATAATGAAATGGTTACCGCCTGGAACAACATCGCCTTTGGATTTTTCCTTTTAGGCGGTGCGGTGGGAGGCGTCTTTTTTGGTGTCGTCAGTGATCGCATTGGTCGCTCCAAGACAATGATTTACACCATCCTCTTCTATTCGCTCTTCACATGCCTGAGCGCTTTTTCGCAAGCTCCCTGGCAAATGGTGCTGTTACGTTTTCTGGTTGCCATGGGCGTGGGCGGTGAGTGGGCAGTCGCATCTGCAATGGTCGCGGAAGTCATGCCAACGCGGTCCCGCCCTGTGATGAGTTCGATCTTCCACGCGTCAAGCGTATTTGGCACGCTACTAGCTGCCGCCACCATCGCGATGTTAATTGGCAATCCGGCACTCAACGCACAACTGGCTGATGCTGGCTGGGAGGGCTGGCGGATCGGCTTTGCCATTGGCGTGCTCCCCGCTCTTCTGACCGTCTGGATTCGCTGGAAACTCCGAGAACCTGAATCGTGGCAAAGAGCCAAGGAACGTGCCGCAACCGATGCCAATCAAGCCACGGGCCGACTGCGAGACTTGTTTTCCAGAGATAATCTGCGGGCGACCGTTGTGGGTGTCTCACTGGCAACCATAGGCTTGGTCACCTTCTGGGGCATACACATCTACGGAAAGAATGCATTACTGAGGCGTGCTCAACAGGAAGTGATTCAGGAAGCGATTCAGGAAGGTATCCTCAGCTTGCCTGATGACGATGCATCTCAACAAGCCAAAGAGAGTTACAACAACAAGAAACAGGAAGTTCTTACGCAAAACAAACCAAGAATCAAACGGGCAGAAATGCTCAGCATGACGTTGAACACGATTGGTGGTGGGTTGGGCTTGGTACTATTCGGGTGGATCTCAACCAAGCTCGGCAGAAGAGGAGCATTTGTTCTTTACCAAGTCGTCGCCTTTGGCATGGTCCTACTGATGTTCCTGTATCTGATACCACAAAACAGCTCGCAGACATTACTTGCGATCACACTTCCTGTGTTTGGATTCTTTACCCTCGGCATGCATGCCGGATACGCGGTTTATTTTCCTGAACTTTATCCAACGCGTATGCGGGGCACTGGCGCAGGTTTTTGTTTCAATATGGGCCGACTAGGTACAGCTGCCGCATTTTTAGTTTTTGGTTTTGCAATCAAGATTGAACCCGAATCTCAGGCGCTATTATTATCGCCCCTTTACTTACTTGGAGCGTTTGTGGTGCTGTTTGGAAGAGAAACTCGGGGTGAGGAGCTACCTGAGTAGTGGAGATTGACTTCACACTGCTCGTAATCCTTGCAGCTATCGCGTTCTTCGCTGGCTTCATTCATAGCGCGATTGGATTTGGCTTTGGGATTGTAGCCATCGCTATGTTGCCATTTTTTATAGATGGACGCTCAGCCCACGTGATCGTATCGATCAGCAGCATTCCCATGCTGATCATGGCAGCATGGGCCTATCGCGACGGGGCCGACTGGAAATCGCTGCGACCAGCGTTACTCGGGGCTGCTATTTTTCTTCCGCTGGGTTTTGCCTTCTTTGAACGCCTTCCACTAGACTGGCTGGTACGGGGTACGGGCGTGGGCATACTTGGGATGGTGTGGATGAGTCTTCGAAGACATGAATCGAAGACGACCGCAGAAAAGCAATCGCTCGCATGCTTTATCGCCGGCGCCACGGGGGGCTTTCTGGCCGGTGCGGTGAGCATCGCAGGTCCTCCAATCGCAGCGTTCGGACTGAAGCAAGAATGGCCTCAAAACCGATTTAAAGCGTTCATCACGCAGTGCCTAATCATCATTGCACTCTACAAAGTCGGCTTGCTATTTCTACGTGGGCATGTGACGGTTGATTCAGGTGGCGCAATTCTGACCTTAGCAACCCTATCAATCACAGGCGTGCAGGCAGGCGTGCTTGCAAGTCGACAGATCTCGCCAACCCGATTCAAAGGCATTGTCGCTGTTGCTCTGGTCAGTGTGTCGTTTTTGATGATCCTCAGAGGCCAACCCACCGAGGAAAAAGCACGCGATCCCGCTACCTCCGAAAAAGCGTTCGTTCCCGGGGAAACAGCCTTCCACGTAAACATTCAATCACCATGACTGGCCTGAGATGCAGCAGCAAGCAACTCGTTTAATCTGCCGATGCGATCCGGAGGGTGATGGAGCGATGATCCGATCCCATCGGCTTACCTACCTTAAAGTCAGTGCAGACCAATGACGGCTCAATCAAACCATGGTCCAGGATGAGACCCAATGGAAATATCGGAAACCGATACCAAGTGGTTTCAAGAGTAAACTTGCTGATACCACGCACCAAACCACTTCTCGCTCGAAATTCCAGAAACCAAGGTGACCACGGCGTTAAATTCAAATCCCCCAGCAGCACTATCGGAATCCCGGAAGCACGCTGACGAAACTTGTCAATCCGATCAGCGACATCTTTGAGTTGTCGATTCCTCTGCTCAAAAAGCTCCGCATTCATCGGTGGCAGGGGATGGGTCACGAACAGACGAAAATACTCGCTAGGGGCTTGCCTCTGCTCAACGACAACAGTCACCGCAATGGATTCGATTCCTTGAACGGATTCAAATAGTTCTGAATCTGCCAAGGGATGCTTCGAGTAGACACCGACGCCAAAGTTCCCCTCATCTTTGGAACGAGTTATCACATGCCGAAAATCTGGAAGGTCCTGCCTCAGCTTCTGATCCAAAGTTGGTGTTAATTCCAAGACAGCAATGACATCAGTATTTGCGTTAATTAAATCAGCAATCACGCGATCATACTGAATGTTCCCACTCAGCACATTAATGGATGTCATCGTTATGCCGTGTCCAACGCGTTCGCGTTGGGGTACCGGAGGCAACGCACTTAAAAACCATGGCAGATGCACTGCAAGCACAACACAAGAAAGCAAGGCGAGACGCCACTGACGCAAGAACAAACCAGCAAGCAGCACCGACAAACCGACGATTACCAATTGAACCCTTAGGTTTGCAAGTAAGTCAGCCACCCAGTAGTGGCGGGAAAAAAAGCGAGGAAAGTACAGAGAACCAGGCAACCAAATACGAGCCAACAACATTTGCCAACCGCATACCTTAGTCCCCGAGAAGGTTGATTCATGGCCTCCGAGTGTGCCATTTTCATTTTGCCTAATTAGATCACAAATAGAATTGTCACATTTGAATGAGAAATTCAATTCAGTTGGCAAAGGTACTCTGAATCAACACCAGCATTTTTCCCTCATTATCGGTGTGGTCGACATCAAACATTCGTAGAAAGAGACGCCCCGTTTTGTTGGCGGTAAAGTTTTTGCCATTCTCTACCAGGAAGGGTCGCGCATCTTTCAGTTCGGTTGGTGAATTCACCACTACCCCGATCAGGGACCCGAGTTTAATACGACCATCACGCTGCTGGAATTCTTTGGGAATTTCAATGCCTTCGGGTCCTGTTTCGTACACGACTTTCCAACTTCCCTTGACCTCGGTGTGAACAGGCATACCGGCTTGCAGGTTCACTCCTGAGTCCTGCCACATCTGGTTTGCTTCCACTGTGACCAGTTTACGATCCTGAATCCTCTGATTACCCAAAATCCGTTGCAAACCGGCTTCTGCGGAAGCAAAGTTTGGAACCAACCGCACCATGGATTCATACACCTCACGGGCCTTATCGAACTGTTTTTTGCGTTCGTACTCGACCGCCAGTTTTTCAGCTTTGACGACAAATTCTTTATGGAGACCAAGAAGTTGTGGATCGTCTGGTAAAGACGGTTTCTTCGGCGGGACGGGTGACTTCGCATTGCGTCGGTTACCCGGCGGTTGCGCTATCGCCGCACTACTCATGGTGGCAACGATGAAAATCACGATAAATCTGCGTGACAGAAGCGACATGGAAATTTCGTGCAAGGTGTGGTTGAAACGGGTTTTTCACCAGTTTAATCGGATTTCTCATCAATTGCCTGCCTGCCCGCGGCAACCCCGCCAATCAATCATGAAATGCCGCTTATAATCCAAGCAGCCGATTCACCCTCTACATGAACAAGAAATGATCAAAACCCACCTCATCAAATCGCTGACGCTCCCGTGTGAGTTGCTCATCCACGTTTTGCTGGCTTGTTGCCTGTGTTTGGCATTGTGCCAACCGGCGGATGCGCAAGGCCAAGTCATGGAACAGGCGTTGCTAGCTGAACCGCTTGCTGACATTGCGGCAGACGCAAGGGAAAAAGGAAATCCGACGCGAGGTGCGATCATCTTTCACTCGCCGGGCACCGGTTGCGCCAAATGCCACTCAACCATCGATGAATCCGGATTTGGTCCGAACCTCAGCATTTGGAAGCGCAAAGTAGATGATGAGCATCTGGTGCGATCGGTACTAAAACCGTCTGCTCATATCGAACCTGAATACCAGAACCTCCGCATCTTGACGGGCGATGGACGCACACTTATCGGGCTCGAACTTGAACGAACCAACGAAAACCTTGTGCTGCAAACGGGACCGGGTGAGGCGGCAACCGTGAACATTGCCATCGATGATATCGAGGCAGAAAAGAAGGGCGAAGTATCTGTCATGCCGTCAGGACAAGTCAATGCATTACGACAACGGCAAGAGTTTCTTGACTTGGTTTCCTACCTGATAGCGATTCGTGACGGCGGCGCGAAAAAAGCAGCGCTACTGCAACCATCCGAAGAAGATTTGAAGCTCAAGATTCCAGAATATGAATCCGAAATCGATCACGAGGGCATGATCTCAGAATGGAACAACGATTCTCTGAAGCGTGGCCGAGCGATATATCAAGGACTCTGCGTTAATTGTCATGGGACCATTGAAAAACCTGGATCGCTGCCCACATCACTGAGATTCGCAAGCGGTCAATTCAAGTTCGGCAATGACCCCCATGCCATGTACCAAACATTGACTCATGGGGGCGGTTTGATGGTTCCACAAACATGGATGGTGCCGCAGCAAAAATACGATGTCATTCATTACATCAGAGAGCATTTCCTGCGCGACAAAAATCCGTCTCAATACGCCGCAATCACTGACAAATACTTGACAAGTTTACCGAGCGGTGAGTCGCGGGGTCCCGAGCCCACGGAAATTAAACCGTGGATCACGATGGATTATGGCCCGATGTTGGCGACCACCATCGAATTTGGAAATGGCGGTAAGAACATTGCCCAAAAAGCGATTGCCATCCGTCTTGACGAAGGCCCCGGTGGAGTCGTCCGCGGATCCAGATGGATGGTCTTTGAGCACGACACACTACGGATGGCGGCGGCATGGAGTGGCAAATTCCTCGACTGGAACGGCATTCAGTTCAATGGACGCCACGGGGTGCACTTGCGAGCCAATGGTGATTTACACGCAACCAATTCAACCGGTCCTGGCTGGGCTAATCCAGCGACCGGGTCATTTGTAGATAACCAACGAGTAGAGGGCAGGGACAAACGAAAATACGGACCACTGCCAGCGGCATGGGGAAAATTCCGCGGCCTACACCGTTACGAAGACAAGGTCATTCTAAGCTATAGCGTGGGGAAGACTCCTGTTCTCGAGTACCCAAATTCACTAGCAAACCTAGATGTAAATACGTTTGTGCGGACACTCAACATGGGGCCACGCGATTCCAATCTGGACATGTCTGTGATGGAACTTCCTAACACAGCCACCCTTGAGGTCGAGGCAGGAGTAGCCACGGTGCAGTACGAGGACAAAACACTCATGGTTGCTGCGCCAGGTTTCCAACAAGCCTCCCAGTTCAGCCTAAAAGACAACCGTCTGGTTCTAACATTTAAAAAAGGAAGTGATCCCCTGAAGGGATCGGTCTGGTTCACCGACTCTAAAGTGGACCCAGATACGAAGGCGGACATCGACGCACAACTGTCTGATCTGGAAACCAACCTCGATGTTTACACTCATGGTGGGCCAGCCCAATACACAACTGCTATCGATGTGCCTGCGAAAAAGTGGTTTGAGTCCGAAGCCTGGCTGGTGGATGAACTGGTTCGGCCAGAGGGCAATCCATGGGGAGCGAGAACAAGAATCACGGGAATGGATTTCTATTCTGATGGAAAATCGCTAGCCGCCTGCACTTGGGATGGTGATGTCTGGAAGGTCGAAGGAATCAATACTCTTGGCCAACCCGATGGGGCCCTTCGTTGGCATCGAATTGCGACGGGACTGTTTCAACCCCTTGGAATCCTTGTCGACAAAGGACGACTGCTGGTGACGTGCCGCGACCAGATCGTATCTCTTGGGGACAACAACGGTGATGGCGAGATGGACGACTACCGTTGCCTCAACAGTGACCATCAAGTGACCGAACACTTCCACGAATTTGCTATGGGATTGCAACGTGACGACGAAGGTAGCCTGTACTACGCCAAATCGGCAAGACACGCGTTGAAGGCTGTCGTGCCACACCATGGAACGCTACTGCGAGTCGCAGCAGATGGCAGTAAAACAGACATTGTCGCGACCGGATTCCGGGCAGCAAATGGAGTTTGCCTGAATGATGATGGCAGCTTTATCGTCACGGACCAAGAAGGACACTGGAACCCCAAGAACCGCATCAACTGGGTTCGCCCTGGTGGCTTCTATGGCAACATGTACGGCTATCACAATGTGACTGACTCCTCGGATGAAGCGATGCAGCAACCGCTTTGCTGGATCACCAATTCATTTGACCGATCACCAGCTGAGTTACTTTGGGCCGACACCAATCGCTGGGGCCCTTTGAATGGTCAGTTGCTAAACCTGTCCTATGGCTACGGCCGAATCTATGTCGTTCCCCACGAACATCTGTCCACGCCTACCGGTGAGCGACAACCGCAAGGCGGAATGTGCCAATTACCCATACCGGATCTGCCAACGGGGATGATTCGCGGGCGGTTTTCGCCTGCAGACGGGCAGCTTTACCTCGGAGGCATGTTCTCATGGGCGGGTAGCCGACAGGAGGAGGAGGGTGGTCTCTTCCGGGTCAGCTACAAGGGCAATCCAGTTAGCATGCCAATCCAGCTTAAAGCTGGCAAAGAAACGATTGACATCACTTTTAGTGAGATAATCAATCCCGAGTCGGTGGGTGATACTGATCGCTATGAGATCAAGACATGGGATCTGAAGAGAACCAAAAATTACGGTTCGAAGCATTACAACGAACGATCGCTCGAAGTCGTTGCTGCGGAATTACTGCCAGACATGAAAACGATTCGACTCAGGATCCCAGAGGTGGCACCAACCTGGGGTATGGAAATTGCCTGCAGGCTACAGGATCAGAAAGGAAAGGAGTTCCGACGAGTGATTCACAACACCATTCACCAACTCGGTGAGAACTAGGGTCACAGAAAAATCTAGCCGAAAACGCATTGCCGCTGCCCGAACGGGATAAAAGAGGGCAGAGTAGGGTAGGGCAGGGCAGGGCAGCAACGCATGATCGTGTGCAAAGAAGTTACGTCAATTCCTTGCGTTCGCGAACTGTGTATTTTGGCAAAGCATCCAGATTGCGTCTCATCTGACTTTGATACAAACCACATGCAAATCGTCACGAACCAACGCGAATCCATCGGCGATTGAGACGTTTTGCCGGGTTTTAGAAAACAGCTTTTGGCGTCCAAGCTCCAAATAGCCCTCCGGCGTTGCAGTAGCCAACACCAACTCTCCTTTCATGGTCGTGATCCACATTTTCCCATCTGCTGCAATGAGGTTCCCTTTCCCAAATCGAGCCTTCGTCCAAGCGACCTTTCCTGTTGCTGCCTCGATGCAGGTTAAATGAGTGACCGGACCCGCGCTTCCGACATTGTCAAATCCATAGAGGTAGCCATCCAACAAAACGGATGTCTGCCACTCATTACGCATCACGCTTTTCACATCGACGGATGCCCATGCCTCAACAACGGCATATCCTGCTGCCTGCTTGGTCACGTCCAGCATCACGCAACCATGATTTTCGCCCGCTGAAATAAAAACGCTCCCCGCCACTTCGATCGGTGTGGCAGTGTTGCAGTCGTAAGGAGTTGGAAAAGGATAACTCCATAGTTCTTTTCCATCAGACGGGCGGAGCCCGGTGACCCCAATAGCAGTGAAAGCCACGACGTGTGACTCCCCACAGAGTTCCAGCAAAGCTGGCGAAGAATAGCCCGACAAACCATCCACTGCTGTCCAGCGGATATCACCGCTCTTCCTATCCAATGCAACCACAGCCTTACCTTGACCGCCTGCCGTCACAATGACCATGTCGTCAACAACCAGCGGCGAACAGGCCATGCCGTATTCCGCAGGGCGACCCAGCATTTCTCGCACGACCGACTTGCTCCACTGCTGCTTGCCGGTAGCAACATCAAGGCAAGCCAGAATGCCTTCACCTGTGTAAGCAAAAACCTGCTTCCCCGCGATCGTCGGCGTTGCTCGAGGCCCATTACCCATCGAGTTCTCATAATTAGCGGCAACGGAAGTAGTCCAAAGCAGTGCTCCATCCTTCATACTGAGAGCTACTACCGCCTGCCCACGATCCGAGTTCCACATGGTGATGGCTCGCCCATCGGCGACGGCCACTGCTGACATACCCACCCCGCCCTTAACACGCCACGCAATCTCGAGTCCCTGTGTTGGCCATTTTGCCAGCAAACCAGTTTCCTCGCTGACTCCGTTCCGACCGGGCCCCAGAAACTGATTCCAGTCAGACGCTTGAGCAAGTACCGCACTTTTGCACCCAAGCGATAAAACGAGCAACCATAAAAAACGCACTTTTATCTCACGGTCGTACATCAAAGTCCCCCCTATGTCGGTTTCTGGCTGACACGATTTTGTTGACTATTACTGTAACGACCCAAGATTTAACGCGTGACGGTGGAAGGACAACAAAATCTTGTTAATAATGGAATTGAAGTAACTTAACATTTGAAATGGGCTGGTGGGGCTTTACCCCCGTTCCCAGTCAAGCGTGATACAAAGATCAAGTCACTGCAAACAGTTAGACGTTCCTCGCCTGAAGTCCGGTGGTGACTCCGAAAGCCGGATGCCCCAACACCTCCACCTTCCTCCCCTCAAATTCTGGATACGAAGTAAGCATGCCCTCTGAATCAGCAATGAATCGTCGACAGGCGTTGGTATCCGGTGCCGCTGGCATTTCTTTGGCCACCACCGCGAGCCAGCAACTACTTGCCCAAGATGCAAAACCAGAAGACGGCGAATCTTTTGAGCTCAACTATCTACTGCCTTCCTGCATGTATGGCTACAGCAGCCTGGCTGAGATTTTGCCCGAGGTCTCCAAGATTGGTGCGAGTGGAATCGACTTGTGGCCCAAGGTTCATGGGAACCAGCGAGAACAGGCGAGCGAGATGGGTGATGCAGCGTTTTCTGCTCTGCTTAAAAAGAACCAAACCTCGGTTGAATGCATCACACAATACAAACTGGGGCCATTCGGGCTGGCGGATGAGTTTCGCTATGCACAGCAGATGGGATGCAAGACCATCGTAACCGGCGCGGTAGGCCCAAGAGGGCTAACAGGCAGGTCATTGAAGAGGGCCGTCGGGCAGTTTATCGAAAAGCTGAAACCGCACTTGGAAGCGGCAGAGGAATCGGGTGTTACTATCGCAATTGAGAATCACGGCAACAACCTGATCGAATCCCCCGATTCTCTAAAGTGGCTGATGGAATTACGTCCATCGGACAATCTCAAAATTGCCCTCGCCCCGTATCACCTGCCGCAGGACTCAGTCATCCTTAGTGACCTGATTCGCTCATTGGGTGATTCAATGGCAATTTTTTACGCGTGGCAGTATGGCATGGGCTGCATGGAAAAGCTTCCCAAGTCCCGGGAGTTATTGCAGATGCCAGGCCGAGGTCGGCTCAACTTTGTGCCGCTACTGGCCGCACTGAAGGACATCAAATTCCGCGGCTGGACGGAGATCTTCATGCATCCTGTTCCACGGGGTTTACCGATCCTCGATAACACAGCCTCGGTGACGGCGGAAATCAATCGATCACGCTCGTACCTTTCCACGTGCCTAAAAAGCATTGAAAACCAACCCAATTCACGCGACAACGCGACCGCCGGAACCCTCGGGGGCAAACCCAAGATGACTGACAATAAGAAGCAGACCCAAAAGATCATTTTCGATGACTACAACAAGCTGAATCAGCGCGAAGCATACGTGATTCTGAATCAGGGGACCGAACCAGCTGGCCCGGGTGGTTATACAATGACCAAAGATCCTGGCACCTACATTTGCCGCCAGTGCAACGCACAGCTGTACAAGGCTGAGGACAAATTTGAAAGCCATTGTGGATGGCCAAGTTTTGACGATGAGATCGAGGGTGCCGTGACCCGTCGGGTCGATGCGGATGGCTATCGGGTCGAAATCGTCTGCAGCAACTGCAAGGGGCATCTCGGCCATGTGTTCGAGGGAGAACGAATGACGGCCAAGAATACTCGCCACTGTGTCAACTCGATCTCGATGAAATTCATCAAGAAGGGGCAAGAACTGCCCCCCAAAATCGTCAAGAAAAAAGACTGATAGGATTGCTGAATCAGGAAATCCACCGCCTCAAGCGGTAATTCTCGAACTATGATTGGATAATCGTTTTCTATTTTGAGCAATTCTGGCCCTGAATGAGCCCTCGTGACGCGAATCCTGATCACTGCTTTTGAGCCCTACGACCGCTGGCCAGCCAACTCTAGCTGGCTGACACTGACGGACCTGACGCGTTGGTACGATGGCGATGCGGAAATCACAACAAGACGATATCCGGTCGATCTGACGCGGATGAGCGAAAACTTGCGTAAGGATCTACAGCCCAACTTTGACTTCGCAATTCATCTTGGCCAAGCCCCTGGTTCAACAATAATCAAATTGGAATCCGTCGGCCTGAACGTTCGAAGCAATGGGTCGCCATTGATCTCCAATGCACCGGAAGCCTACCGTTCCAGCCTGCGACTGGAGCCTTGCCACCGTGGATTGGTTGCTGCGGGAATCCCGAGTGAAATTTCTCACCATGCGGGAACTTATCTCTGCAACGCTGCTCTTTATCTGAGCCAGCATTACTCAAAGTCCTACGGGTTAAGAACCAAGAGTCTTTTCCTGCACATACCACTTGCCCCTGCACAGGCTGCTACCGACAAAGGTAGTCCAGCCAGCATGAGCACTCCGATGGCAAGTGCAGCAGTTGCCATGGTTATTCAATACCTCCAAGCGGATCCTGCCTGAGTGCATCAGTTATCCAAAAAAAAACGCCAGCAACCCAGTCGCTGGCGTTTTGTTATTTTAGCAGAGATCCTGAAGCTTACTGACGATCAGGATTGAATCCTGTCTGACGCTCTTCTTCCTCTTCCTGAATGATGATTCGCGGCGTCACCATGAGCATCAGGCTTTGAGCCTCACGACCAGTGGAAACATTGCGGAACAGACGACTCAGGTATGGGATTTTACCTAGCACAGGAATACCACGCTCAGAGCGGCCCTCACGAAGACGCTTGATACCACCAAGTAGGATAGTACCTCCGTCAGGAACGCTGACCGTCGTGCTGACCGTCGTGAAAGCGAACTGAGGTAACTGAACTGTTGATCCTTCGATCACGTCCTCTGTTTCCTGTTCGTCGCTTTCGTTGATCGTACCATCATTGTTGGTATCTGCTTCCTGCCGGCTGGCAGTTTGCGTTGTACGACGGCCTTCATAGGTAAAGGTGTCGACCTTGCCGATTTGGCTGAAGAATGGAACCAATGTCAGGCGTACAAATCGCTTGTCGTTACTGACAATACCTTGCACGTTGAGCTGGGTACCTTCATTCAGGACCACGATGACCGGTTGCTGTGCGACAGCAAAGTCACCGACCACTGGCGTGATACTTGTCACAAAGGGCACCTGCGTCTGGTCACTGATCGTTGCCAATTGACCGTCAAACAGCGTTACCTTGGGAGCCTGCATCACATTATTGCGGTTATCCGCCTGAGCAGCCTGCAAGAAGAAAAACGCCTCAATATCGCTCAAAATCGCAAAGCCGATCGTGGAAGCGTTGGTCACCGTTTCTGCACCAAAAGGTGGTGCCAAACCAAAACTCTGGTTATTAAGGGTGATATCCAAGTCTGGCGTCGGCACACCATTGACACCATCCCAACCAATCACAACACTTGGCCCACCACTGTCCGTAGGCAGGGTCTGGGCCCTGTCATCAAACTGTACCTGGAAGTCGACGCCGATCTGTTCAGCGAAGGTATCCGACAAGGTAATGAAGCGAACCTCAATTGTGATTTGCAAGTTCTGCAGTCGTCGCAATGACTCAAGCAGGTCCGCAATCTGGTCATGAACGTCACTGGTCGTGCTAATCACAAGACTCAAGTTCTGTGGATAAGGCGACATCGAACTGGGACCACCCAATGCCTCCCATGTATCAGGAACAATCGTCGTTTGGATCAGATCCATCAAACTTTGGAAGTCGGCGAACGAACCACCACCAGCAGCACCGCCGCCCATGGGAGGATTATTCATTCCGAACCCGCCTTGGGAACCCAATGGGTTGTACTGTCCAAGAACGTTTGAGTTCATTCCCCCAGCACCGCCGACCATACCGTTTCCAAGATCAGTCATGGAAACTGGCATTACCTGGACATTGGCTTGAGGATTGGTCATCTGGTAGGCCGCTCGTAGAGCACCCGCCAAACCATCTTCGTAACTGGTACTGAAGTTCGGAATGGGTGTGACCAGATCGGTCACGCGGTAAGTCCGAGGATAAACCTTCGAGCGTTTTGCCTCGAGACTCGTGATCGACAACACGTCATTCTCGATGACATATGTCAGTTCAAGACTGTTAAGAATCAAATTCAAAGCACTCTTGAGCTTGATGCTACCGGGTAGCTGCAAAGTGACAGGCGTGTCAGTGGTCACGCGAACCGCGGTGAGGGCTCGCATGTCGAGAACCATCGGTACGCCAGTCACGGCTGACAACTCATCAATAACTTCGCCAAGAGGGCGATTCGCATATTTGATACTGACATCGGTAATCAGTTTCCGCTGAATTGCCTGCTCTGCCTGGCTTAAACGGTTCTCACCGTTGTCATCCTGCAGACGTAGCCGCGAAAGAGCTTCCCAGTCTTGAGCGTCTGGCATGGTCAATGGCAGTTGCGGATCAATGGCGACAGCCGAGCGGTCTACATCAATCATCGTGTCAAGGAACGCCAGCTCCTTCCTGTCGCGAACCTCCTGATCGATCATCAGGCGTGTTCCCATCCGGCTGGTGTGGAACATGCTGACAGCAATCGGGTCATCAGGCTTCAATTCCTGAACCTGCTTCGCAATGATTTCTGCTTCCTGGTAGCGTCGATCTTTGATCAAATCGTTGAACGACCGAACCAGCGCTGAGACTTCCTCGTCAATGACGAGATTTTTGGCTTGCTCAGTGGCCATCTCCGCACGAACCGCATCGTTCTGCAGTTCAAGATCAATCTTGGCCCGATTCGCCTGAATGAACTGTTTCTGATCACCGATTGCTCGGTCGACCATCATGGCCATCGAACGCTTGCCTTGATCGCTGAGCTCGGATCCATCGACGCGTCTTCGCAGCCTCTCCAGCTCATCAAGAGCATCCAGAGGTGCAGTTTCTTTGATCTG
The DNA here is from genome assembly GCA_003513555.1 of Rhodopirellula sp. Taxonomy (GTDB): domain Bacteria; phylum Planctomycetota; class Planctomycetia; order Pirellulales; family Pirellulaceae; genus Rubripirellula. Next base: position 29,290 of record DOPG01000475.1, read on the forward strand.
CTCAGCTTTGGCCAACTCAGCCGTCACTTCGCGGAAAAGCCGTCGAGTACGATCCTGCTCCGCCAATTCAGCCCGCTGAATCGCGGTCATCTCTTCTGGAGGTGTGCTCGCTTGAGGAGTGAGGCGTTTGGGCTGCAACAGAGTCAGCTTGTCTTTCAATTCGTTCCGCTCGGCAAGAGTCAGATCAGACTCATGCTTCCAAGCTTCACGAAACTTCGTTCGTGCCACAGCAGTGTCGCCGCGTCCAAGAGCGTCAAGCCCTTCGGCAAGATTTGTCTGGGCATGATTTGGCTGTCTTGCCTGTTGTCCCGGGATGGGGGCAATGGCCTGCACAGGCTTCACATTCGTATTGCCTGCCTGTGTTCTATTATCCTCGGGCGGAGCGTTGAATGGTGCTTGAGCAACATTCCCACTCTCTTCTGCTCCCGTCATTGCAAGTGCTGCTTGAACCGGATTGACTCCAGCCCCCGCTGTGCCTACCTGATTGACAAGTGGCTCCGATCCCGATGCCAAGCGAACGCCGCTCCTTCGGGCAGCCGACTCTGCGTCAAGCAATAATTGCCAGACACGCGGCTCACCCGGAGCAAAGTCCTTCTCCGGGACATTGAGTGCTTCCGCTTTCCTCGCGATCGCTACCGCTGTCGTAATGTCGCCGCGGTCCAGTGAGGCCCTGCCAATGGCAACCAACCGCAATGCTTCCTGCTTGCGATTGGCGAAATTGGCACTGGCGGGAAGAGGTCCCCCCAACGGCTGTGCATTGGCAGCACCTGCGAATGGTTGCATTTGAGGTTTTGGCGGTAACGAGAGCAACGCTCCGTCAATGCCAATCGCGAGCAACTGAGCTCGAAGCTTGCCAACTTCATCCGCTATTTGAGGTAGGTTGCCCGACATCGCCGTAACCCGGCGGTAAGACTGAACTGCCGTATGGTAGTCCTTTTTAATGAGGGCCGTTCGCACACCTGCTAGCAATTGCTGAGCCGACGCAAGCGTCGGTTGCGGCATCGCCTGAGGGGTGGCAGTGGGCGTAACAGATGGGGGCCCGCTATCGGACGGCATCTGGATCTGAGCTGACACGTCTGCAGTTAGCATTAGCCAAGTTGCGGCTAAGCATGCAAGACGGGGACCGTGTGCGGGTACAAGACGGTTCAACGCGACTCTCCTTCTTCGCGGTGAGACTTTCAATTAGTCAATTCAGGATCGCAATCAGGCCGACGTCCAAACGTTGGTATCCAATTCGGAGACTCGCGTTCGTACAACTTCCTGTGATGCAGTCCGTCATTTAGCTGATCGGTTCAGCCGGTAATTCCCTGTCATGCTTCCCACGCAATTTGCAACCGATCCGTGGCGCAACCCACAATGTCATTGTGGAATTCAGGCGAGAAACTTCTAGGTTTGAATCGGGAATACTGCTTTTCGCAGAAGCCTGTCAACAGGGATTGTGATTCCTTTTGAAATTATTCTTTTAACGACATTAGATTGATAGCAAAAAAAAAACGGCCGCCCTGCA
>DOPG01000047.1:0-1417 GCA_003513555.1 Rhodopirellula sp.
AGGCAGAAGCCTACACCTTTCTAGATAGCCCTTGGGACAGATATGTCGCTGGAGATAACAGAGCTATCTCTACCCGCCAAAAAACGGGCGCACTTCTGTTCTTTGGAAAAGCACTTTGTTCCAAATGCCATTCAGGCCCTCTACTTACCGACCAAAAATTTCACAACATCGGGGTTGCCCAATTTGGCCCAGGAAAAGGAGAAGAAGCTCCACGAGACCATGGTCGGGGAAGAGAAACAGGCATTCACGAAGATTACTTTCGATTTCGCACTCCACCACTTCGAAACTGCGAAGTCACAGGTCCCTACATGCACAATGGGGCATACATGGAACTTGAAGACGCCATCGAGCATCATGTTAACCCAAATTATCTCTTGGACCGCTATGAAGTTGACGACTACGTCGATCAAGAACAGGTTGGATCCTTTTACTACGTCGAGAGCAGTCCGTTGCTGTACGAGACGATTGATCTAGCGCAACTCCCTACTAAGCTGTCAAAAAAAGAGACGCGACATATTGTTGATTTTCTTGAGACATTGACTGCACCAAAACTTCTTTCAAGGTTGGAAGCGACGCTACCCACAAGTGTTCCAAGCGGTTTGGAAGTTGAGACGGTCAACTATTAAACATCCCCGCATGCGACAAGCTAACAGCCGGAAAAAAATACGCGTAAGCACGGTCCATAGCGAATTCCACGAGAACTGTGGCAGTTGAGTTTCAGCGTTAACTTTGCCGTTATGATCAATCGGCTGTCTTGGGACAACTGGCGTTACAACTCTTTAGCCATGCCTTGAGTTGCGAATGTAATTGAGTTGCTTTTTTCGGCATCATGCCAGCAAGATTACGAGACTCACCAATGTCTTTTTTCAGATCGTATAGTTCGACAGAATCATCATCATAAAACCACAGCAATTTGTGATCACCAGAACGAATCACGCTCGCGAATCGATTCGCCTTGTGAAATGCGTAATTGGGATAGTGGAAATAAATCGCCTCCCTTGCCAAAGCTGACTCACCCCTGAGTAGCGGCAACAGGGAAATACCATCCGGTGTGTTGGACGGGTCAGGTTTTAGATGAGTCGCTTCGAGAATCGTGGCGTGAAGGTCCATGGTGATCACAGGAGTCGCTGTCCTTGTCGCAGCCTTTACATGGCCGGGCCATCGAACAATCATTGGGACTCGGATACCGCCCTCGTAGACGTGACCTTTCTCTTCCCGAAGCGGCTTCACGTTTGCAGCAAACGGCCCATTATCGGATGTAAAGATCACGATAGTATTTTTTTCCAGTCCCTGTTCCTTGATTGCCTTGAGCAGTTTTCCGATCGATGTATCCATTCCCTCAATCATTGCTGCATAAGTCGGATTCTCGATGCCGGGGCCTTTTCTTGCTTCATACTTCGCGACTAAATCGGCGGGG
>DOPG01000047.1:1615-2945 GCA_003513555.1 Rhodopirellula sp.
CTAAATCGGCGGGAGCCTGAAACGGATAGTGCACGGAGTAATTCCACCAACAAAGAAAAAACGGCCGGTTCCCGTCGGCCTGCGCCGACCTGATGAAGTCAATGCATTCATCCGCCGACCGGCTAGGCAGATACTCACCGTCTGCCTTACCTGTCAGATTGGGGATTCGATAAGGGCTGAAATAACTTGGTGGCCCGCCATAATTGCAACCCCCAATGTTGACATCAAAGCCTTGGTGCTCAGGTCGCAACTCTGCTTCCGTGGGAAGATTCCCATCAGATTCAGATCGACTGCGATGCGAGAGATGCCACTTACCAACGAATCCCGTCGCATACCCAGCTCCTTTGAGTTGCTCAGCCAAAGTCACGCGTTCCAGCGGCAGGTGACGCAGCCAAATCGGCGTGATCAGATTTGTTCCCGGCTTTTGAAAATTCGGCGGGTGTCCCGCAGCGTGATTGGTAATGTTCAGTCGAGCCGGTGACTCCCCTGTCATCAGTGCGGCACGCGTTGGTGTGCAGACGGGAGCTGCCGAATAGGCATCTGTAAAAAGCAAGCCCTGCTGTGCCAGCCGATCAATGTTCGGTGTGTCAAGTTTCTCGTTGCCGTAGCAATGCAAATCTTTCCAGCCGAGATCATCCGCCATGATCAAAACAATGTTCGGCGTTTTCACCTGCGCATCTGATTCCTGTGCAGACACACTCACACAAGTAATACTCAAGCTGACGACCCAAGCCAGCAAAACGCAATATCCAAGTTGCAACATTTATATGTTCCTGATTGATTGATGAATTCGCTCCCAATCACGCATCCGTCATGCTCCGCAGTTCTACAGAATCCGTGCCATCGTCGATCTTTTGGATCAGTGCTGTGACTTGCTGGATCACGGGTGTTAGCATCCGGGCCTCACGATGAGCCTGCAAGTCCTTTTCAAGTTGTCGAAGTTCCGGCAAGACCGACTTGGCTGCCGAACCGTACATTTCCAGCGTTTTCAAACATCTTTTGATTCGGTCCTTCTTGCCCCATTTATCAATTTCCATGATCTGGATACAGAGCGGCATACCCTCCCGGATTCGGTGCTTGGCAAGCAACTCGACACCACTGAGTCGGATGCCACTAGCAAACATGATTCCGCTCGGTGCGGGCTCGACGATTGCCTGATGAATGGCGGGTAGAAACGGCTTGATTTCATCGTAGTTGAGATTTGCATAAATGCTCCCAAGGCTTCCGCGTGCGCGGCCATCCTCATTCTGCAGTCCGACGCAAACCGCTCGCAGCAGCAACTCACGATCAACGCCAGCAAGCGACCTTCCGATCAGCCCCCCGCGGCGAT
>DOPG01000040.1:0-581 GCA_003513555.1 Rhodopirellula sp.
GAGCGTTGCAAATGTGCCGCCAAAGCTGCCGTTTCTACACTGGTCTGCTGAGGGTCTAAGCTCTCAAGGGCCTCGGTCGCTCGCCTCGGTGTCGCTTGCCTCGGTGTCGCTAGCCTCTGTGTCGCTTGCCTCTCGGGCACAGGCAGCTTCTGCGTCTGCGATTCTGACTTCGACTGCTCGGAAATCCCGTCTGCTGAGCTGGGGTTGTTTGAGTTGTTGGGGGGATTCATGGGCGTTCCGCTGCGAAATGGACTCAATCTTGTCGCCAAGCCGCTCGGTAGCGGCAAACCCCGACAGATGTTGGTCCGTGCCGATTGTATCGGGCAACACCAGCATCATGCGAGCGGGGCATGATTACGAGTCAGCCATCGAGCGAAATGTCTGGGGGCTCGTTGGGTTGGTGGTCGGACCTTGTCGGCTCGGGCAGCATGGCCCCACAGGGTTATGAAACGGGACTATCCCATTTGCCCTGCTCAGCTTACGCTTTCCGGCTGTATTTACCGATTGCGTTAGCCTTCGCAAGTTTCAGGGCAGCGATTCGGTAGCTCGCCTGTGCACTGGGGAAATGAATCCCCGGTCGG
>DOPG01000040.1:782-8710 GCA_003513555.1 Rhodopirellula sp.
GAAATGAATCCCCGGTCGGTTTGTTTTTCCTATTGCTCGTGTTCGCTTGGCCAGAATCTGGGCCGTTTTGCAGCACTGACAACGAGCAATTCTGTTTAAGTAGTCTTCCCATGCCAGTCCCGCAAGTCGCCATCGTCGGACGCCCAAACGTCGGCAAAAGCAGCCTTTTTAATTGGTTAGCGCGTCGAAGGCTGGCAATTGTCGATGATTATTCCGGTGTCACCCGCGATCGGATGACCACTCTGATCGAAGCCAATGATCGTTATTTCGAATTGATCGATACCGGCGGGATGGGGGTCGAGGATGAAGATAATTTGACCGCCGATGTGCGGCAGCAAATTGAATTGGCGATTAATGCTGCTGATGTCATTTTATTGGTCGTCGACGTTCAAACCGGATTGATGCCGCTCGATGAAATGGTGACTGAACGGCTTCGGGGTGTCGAGAAACCTGTAATTCTGGTCGCCAATAAAACTGACCAGGAGCATCAGGAAATCCAATCGGAAGAGTTTCATAAGTTGGGCCGCGGCCATGTGCTTTGCACCAGTACCACGCAGAATCGAAATCGTGATCGCTTGCTGGAGCTGATTGCTGATCGCTTGCCCGAACCTGTCGATGAGGCCGTCACGACCCCCCAGATGAAGTTGACGATTGTTGGACGCAGGAATGTTGGCAAAAGCACCTTTGTCAATACATTAGCTGAAACCGAGCGGATGATTGTAAGTGAGGTGCCAGGCACTACTCGCGACAGTGTCGATGTGCACTTCGAAATCGACGGGCAAACCTTTGTTGCAATCGATACGCCTGGTTTGCGTAAACGCAAGAGCCAGCGAACGGATCTCGAGTATTATGGCATGCACCGTGCCCAACGTGGGGTTCGTCGTGCTGACGTCGTTCTGATGTTCTTCGATGCTACAGAAACGGTCAGTAAAGTTGATAAGCAGCTAATGGGTTATGTGATGGAAAATCACAAACCGTGCATCTTTGTGATCAACAAATGGGACAAACTGCATGGATCAGTCGCGACGGATCGTTGGGTCAGTTACTTGCGTGGTCAGTTTCCGACCTTGGCCTATGCTCCCATCGCGTTCATTACCGGTCAAACTGGAAAGAATGTCAAAACGCTCCTGAATCATGCGACCATGCTTTTCAAGCAGTCACGCGAGCGAGTGTCCACGGGTGTCTTGAATCGTCTGATCAAAGCTGCCATGGAAGCACACGAGCCACCTCTGTATCAGAATCGACGACCAAAAATCTATTATGCAACGCAGGTGTCGACCGAGCCGCCGACCATTGTGTTGATGTGTGGTGAACCCAAAGCGTTTGGTAATGATTATCGACGGTACCTGCTTGGGGTGCTGCGTGATCACTTGGCGTTTGGTGAAGTACCGATCAAAATGTACCTTCATCGGCGGAACCGTAATGACAAGGTGCCGGATGATCTTGGTTGATCCGGTTCGAAACAGCCTGCTTCATTCAACCCGGGATTCTCACGTTGGGTTTCAAAGATTTTTGTTGGGTTGGTGCTTCCACCAGGCGTCCCATTGTTTCGCCATCGATGCAACCTTGTCAGGGTGCTGTGGTGCAAGGTTCTGAGATTCGGTGGGATCACTTTTCAGATTGAATAATTCCCAATCACTGGAGCCTTGCTTGACTAGTTTCCAGTTTTGATCACGGATCGCTCTGGATTTGCCAAACTGCCAGTACAGTGGCCACGCACGTTTTAGCTGCTTGCCGTGCAAGACCGGCACTAGTGATTGTCCCGGCAAAGAACCGTCAATTTTGGCACCGGCAAGGTCGAGCATCGTGGGCATGAAATCAATCAAGTGCCCAGGATGGTCCGTGATGGAGTTCTGCATGATGTGATCTGGCCAGTGGGCAATCATGGGTGTGCGAGTTCCACCTTCGTAATCGGTGGTCTTGTAGTGCCGATACGGGGTGTTTGACGCATTGGCCCACGGTTGGCCTTGGGTCAGGTAGCTTGTGACCTCCCAAGGCATAGTACCTTTGACGGTTGATCGGTCGGCCGAGTCTTTGCATGCCCCATTGTCCGACAAAAAGAAAATCACTGTGTTGTCAGCTTTGCCAGTTTTGTCCAGCGTCTGTAGAAGTCGTCCGATGTTGCGATCCATTCGGTCAATCATTGCCGCGTACGTTGCCATGCGGAGGTCCCACCAGTCAACCTTGCTTTCGTCAATGGTTGCCCATGCCGGTGTCGACTCGTCACGTCTTGAGAGCGTTGCATTGGCGGGCAGAATTTTTATTTCCTGTTGCTTGGCAAATCGTTGTTTTCGGAGTTTGTCCCACCCCAGACGTTTGTATTTGCCTCTGTATTTGGCGATGTCCGATTCGCTTGCGTGCAGGGGGTAATGCGGCGCGGTGTACGCGACGTAAAGCAGAAAGGGTTGGGGTTCAGTCTGGTATTGCTCAAGATATTGGATGGCCTGATCGGTAAAGGCGTCGGTGGTGTAGAAGTCGGGGTCTTCCGGGGTGTAAGGCTTGAATTCCTTTCCGTCGATCGCCCATCGCCGCACTTTCTTACGCGCAGGGGTGGGACCATCATTTCTCGCGTGGCCGGGGTTCCAGAAATTGCAGCAGCCGTCGGTCAGGCCGTAGTAACGATCAAATCCTCTTTGGTATGGAGTTTGGCCAGCGTGCCATTTTCCTGTCATCAGCGTGCGGTAGCCAGCGGCTCGCATTTTTTCGCCAAACGTTTGTGATGAGTAGTGAACGCTGGGCGAAGCTCCGACGTGATGCCACCAATGACCGGTCAACAATGATGCTCGTGTATGTTCGCACTTTGCGTTGTTGTAAAACGTGCGAAACCGCATGCCCTCCCCTGCGAGCCGGTCAAGATTGGGGGTTTGGATTTCACCGCCGTAGCAACCAATGTCTGAAAAACCCATGTCATCACACATGATCAGCAAAATGTTGGGGCGCGGTGTGACTTGCGGAGTGCCCTCAACGACCGTTTCTGCAGATGCTCGTTGTAGGGGAAGGAAAAACTCGTTTCGTGGTACGAATCCGAAGCCAAAACTGAGCAAGAGTAAGGCACGGAGGCAAAAGATCAGTTTTGATAGGTTCGGTGTGTGCAACGAAGTACCTCCTGTCCAGGAAATAAAATACAGACTGACTGTGATGCTAAGAGCGACCGAGTTTTCAATCGATGCTTCTCGAATTCCTCTGCCTTAGCAATTCAATGCCCAGTTTAGCAATATTTGCCCCATTGCAAGATGAATCGTTTCGCAGTCGCGTTCCAGCTGATGGTTTTGTTCAGGCTGGGGAACGCGTCTCAACGCAGGTCCTGGCTGCGCTCTGGAAGTGTAGTGCTTCCCAACAGCGACGCCATCAGGCGTTCGCTTTCCGAGACCATGCCGGTCAGTCCACACACGGTGGGGGGTGTACCGAGACAGTGATGAACGGAGAGGGGCATCCAGCGGAGGCGTACTGATGCCTGAGGAGGCTTTTTGTGGATTAGGACAACACGATCCCGGCTTCCGTGATTTGGTAGGGTACGATGGACTCATCGCATGCACTGCCTCGATGTTTGGCAACATGCAGTGCTCGACCCATCTTGTTTCCCTCTCGTGTTTTCCCCATCAGGATGATGGTATTTGCGTTGGAAAGCACATCACCACTCTCGATGGGGCGGGTGATCAAGTCGTCCAACATGACCTCGTGGCTCGTGTAGAGCAGAAGGCATCCGAGTTGACTGTGGTCGTACGCGTGGGCACTGATTTTCGATTGGTTTTCACGAAAACCCACGCGAAACAGGTCCCGCGCGACCCAGTCGTGTTCTTTGTGGAGTATCTGGTGGTAAACGTACTCGAAAAGTTCCAGCTGGATTGAATCAGCAGCTTTCAGTGCTGGTTCGACACCGTCGATGACGCAGCGACGCACACCATGCACAAAGTTGCCGTAAAAAAAAGCGATTGCTCGATCGAGTTTTTTTGCCTGCTCGTACTTCCACTCGCGCCATTGATCCGAGTCCATGTCGTTTGCGGTTACACGTTTTCCACTGTGTTGGAAGATGTGCAGGTAGTCGCGGCGAGTCTGTTCTGGATCCCAGATTTGTTCGAGGGTGGTCGTGGCGTCAATCGATCGTTCCAGGAGACGCCAGTTGCACAGCCTGTCCGCGTAATCAGCATGATTTTGAGAGTCGCCACGAGAGGTGAGGTCAAACAGGATGCCCCGTTGTGAGTCCTGAGTCTTTCCCGCGTTGGCATAACAAAGTCCGAGTTGCGTTTTGCCGATGCCTGTGGCTCCCATGACCACAGTCAAGGTGCCAGGAATCAGCCCACCTCCCAGTAGCTCGTCCAGTGCGGCAATGCCGGTGCTCTGTCTCTGCATGTTTCAGACTTTTAATCGGGGCACAAAGGAGGGGGGCTTCGAACACGCCAGTGGCTTTGTGGCGGGTACACTTGGATTGTTGAGTTGTGATTTGCGTGGCAAACGCCGGAAACGACATCTGCAACGTGTGTTGTCGATAGCTGCTATGGGGATTGATGGCTATTCGAGGCTCATACAGTGTCGGTTTGCCATGCTGATCCCGCTAACGATGGCCCCAACGATGCCGACGAACCCTTGGTCTGTGCCGCACAGGAATAGGTTGGGCAGATGGGTAGTACCATCCAGTTGCTTGTCCGGTGCGCCATAGACGGCGCCGTTGTCGTGCCAAGTAAAACGTCGAATCGTTTTGGGTGTGAACACATCAGTGTCAACGACATAGCGACGAAAGTCCGGCATGAACCGAACAGCTGAATCAACGGCATCGTCATATTGGGCAATTTTCGCGGCCTGGTATTTTTCATCAGGAAGATTGCACCAGTGATCGTGATTTGCGAGCGTCGTAATGCGAATCACGCCGTCAGGCAACTCGCCCTCATCAGAGTCGTAGATATAGTTGTTGGGCGAACAGATCACTCCGGTGCGACTATCGCATAGTTGTTGCTCTGGTCGTTCCCAGCGAAAATCATTGCTGTCGTTGTAGAAAACAATGGTTCGGTCGAAATTGAAATCGGTCGGCTTGCGATCCAAAATCGAAATCGATTCGATGAAAGAAAGCTTTCCAGCCTTGGCAACATCCACGTTTGAAACGTCATCACACAGTCTCGCTGTTTCGATATTTCCAGCAGATGAAAGAATGCGTTTGCCCGTTAATTCCGTTCCATCGTCAAGTACCACTCCTTGAGCCTGGCCGTTCTCGACGTGGATGCGAGAGACACCGCTACGGAGTTTCAGTTCGCCACCCAACCCGCGGAATCGTCGGACCAAGTTCTTGAGGATCACGCGAACGCCCTTGAACGGACGCCCAAATCCTTCGAGGTAACAAGCCCGAAACATGATGCAGAATTGCCCAAAGTCCATGTCGTTTTCGCGGGCGTTTCCGTACCACATCAGTGGGCAGATTAGCATCTCAATGAGAAGTGGTTCAGTGATATGCTCGGCCATGACTTCACGAGCCGAACGCATGAAATTAGGGGCATCGCCGTCCATGTCGCTGTAGTCCAGCAATGAACCACAGAGTGAACGGAAGCCGTCTATCTGATCAGGGAAATGCTTGGCAATTTCAGATTCGAGCAACTGAATGTCGTTGCTGAAATCCATCGAAACATCAGGAAAGCGGATCGAAGATCCAACTTGTTCCGCTAATTTAAAATCATCCCAGCGAAATCGGAGTTGCCGAATGAGTTTGGCCAAAGGGCCCTTCTTGGTCCCCTTGCGGGCAAAGTTGGTCATCGCGTGCAGGCCGACGTCGTAATCTCGACCGCCCATGCGATAAAACGAATTCAGACCGCCAATCGTATAGTGCCGCTCGAGAATGCACACTTTCTGGTCGAAGTGTGCCAGTCGGATTCCGGCCGCTAAGCCACTCATTCCAGCGCCGATGATGATTGTGTCGTACTCGTTACTCATCCGCGTAGCAAACTCGCAAGGTTGTTGTGGTGTTGGGTGGCTAGTTTGGGACCAGGTGGGGAGTTGTGAATTGAGTGTGGCGAGCCATCAAGCAATTCGGAAGTTTGCCGCTTGGGCGACTCACCGCAACCAGTGTGGCACGTTGTACAGAGTTTGCCGCTCGGAATCGATGGTTGGGGGACTCCCATGCCCCGGCAATTGTGTAACCAAGCCACCGCGGGGCTCAAATCCAGTGTGGAAAGAGTAATCGATATTTCCCGCACGCTATACCGCCTGTCTGTTGTACACGATCGGTAACGTGGGGCGGACGACGGGAGTCGAGTGTCCAAAAAGGCGTGGTCCCTGATGCCATATCCAAGAATAAGTGAAGCGATTCTAAGCAACAATGACTTTTTGACTGTAAATTAGCTGCGTTTTTGCATAAAGGCCTCTCTGGCCACGTGGTTCAATCCGGGCGACGGTTGCGTCGCTGGGGATTGAGACGCTCGCATTGACCCGGAGAAAACGCAGGGATGCTGGAATTTAAAGGGGGGATCGGTTAGCATTCGTCTCCCGTCATCGCACAGATGAGTGGAACCTATGTATCGGACCCTCGGCTCTGTTTTCGCGAAAAGATGCGTCACGACGGGATTCTCGGAGATTTGTTGTTCGCGGCTTGGCAACCGGTGTCGGACACCAATTCCGGTTGCGGTCTGCCAGCGCTCATCAGCGGTTGAACTCGAAGTGGTTGAACTCGAAGTGCACTTCGATCAGCATAACGTATGGCACACTGATTCTTTTGCTGAGCGGGTTGTTTGGATGATGTTGCTGCCGTTGTGCCACAGTAGATAGAGCGGACTCGTTTTGGTAGATCGTTGATGACGACGAAGAAAATAAAATTTGTGTTAGTCGGCGGGTTTCTCGGGGCGGGCAAGACCACGTTGGTAGGTGAGCTCGCTAAACGCTACTCCGCACAGGGCAAACGCGTCGGGATCATCACCAATGATCAGACCGAAAATCTGGTCGATACCCAGAATCTGCGGTCTCAGGGATTCGATGTTGGCGAGGTTTCAGGAGCCTGCTTCTGTTGCAGCTTTGATGATTTGGTTGCAACGGCCGAAGAGTTCTCAGCAGACCAGATCCCCGACATCGTGTTAGCAGAACCGGTCGGCAGTTGTACCGATCTGGTGGCAACTGTGATTCTCCCGCTACAGCAACTGCTGGGAGAGAAATTTGAGTTAGCACCTTTCGGTGTTCTGTTGAAACCGTCACACGGGAAGCGAATCCTGGCTGGAACCTCCAAGGGCCGAAAGAGCGGTTTTTCGCCTCAGGCCGAATACATTTTCCGCAAACAACTGGAAGAGGCTGATTATCTGATGATCGGACGGCTCGATCAGCTCACGCACGATGAAGTTGTTGATCTACGGGAGCGAGTGCAGGTTATCGCTGAAGATGTTCCAGTGATCCCCGTCAGTCCCAAATCCGGTGAAGGAGTGGACGCAGTGATGGCGCGGATCGATGATCTGTCGACCCCGAGCCGACGTTTGCTGGATATTGACTATGACACGTATGCCGATGGTGAAGCTGAATTGGGGTGGGTGAATTTAACGGCTTCGGTGACTGCTGCTGACAAGCCGATTGATCTGGATGTTCTGACGCAATACCTCGTTGGCAGAATCGCCAAAGAAGTGATTGAAACCGGCGAGGGGCAAATTGCTCATCTCAAAGTCTCTGCGCTGGGTGGAGACACCCAGGCAGTTGCAAATGTTGTCAGCAACGATTCCGCAGTTGATGTCGGTTTGTCAGCGGGCCGTGAGGTGACGGGCACTGTACAGCTGATCGTCAACGCTCGGGTTGCAATGGATCCAGACAATCTGGAGAACGCTTGCAGGCATGCAGTTGCCTCGGTTTCTGGCGAGCAAGGCTTGGATGTCCTGTCGGTGAACGCACATTCCTTGCGTCCGGGGCGGCCCACGCCTACCCATCGCGTTGCCCGTTAAGACGGCCCTCGATGAGGTTGCCAATCGATGAGG
>DOPG01000040.1:8945-9242 GCA_003513555.1 Rhodopirellula sp.
GTTGCCAATCGATGAGGTTGCCAATAGGAACGCCCGGTTATCGTGACGTTGCTCATTTATTCAGGGAGCGTTGTTCCACCCGTGGTGTGACTGAAACAAACGCTGTCTTTCTCTGGCGTGGCTAAGTGTCCCCCGTTGTATCTCCAAGCGGCAATCCGCAGTCTCAATCGATGCGGTAGAGCGCTTTGTCCGTCCGCAAAATAATCGAATCATCAACGATCGCGGGTGACGCCATGATCTTTCCATCCAACTGGTTTTCAGCCACGATCTTTGGCTCGCTTCCTGGTTGAATCACGG
>DOPG01000064.1 GCA_003513555.1 Rhodopirellula sp.
AACCACCGCAACCAAACCACCGCAAATCAGTGCGTGAATCCGCCCCCATGGATGCACTGATAACAAACTTGCATTCCCAAACACATCAAGTCGGACCAGACTCTACTGAATCAACGCGTTCCTGCGTAAAAGCAGTCTAACCACTTGGCCTGCATCGCCTCCCGCCTCCAACATACAACACAAGCGCGAACCCGGAAGCCAAATTACTTGTGTTCTGCTGCCATTCATTGCCCTCCCGATTCTCCATCTCCGGCCGCGCTCGAAAGAGAAATGTCTAACCTTCGCAAGCTTGTATTTGGAGAGAGAAAAATACTCCCCGTACGCTTGATTCATTCGGAGCCGGCCACCGCGTTACAGGACAACTAGCTACCTTTTCTTTACTTGCCCGTCAGCCAAAAATTGGGTCCAACACTTTACTTTCGGGTAAATCGCAAGTTGCCGTTGCACAGCAAAGGCTAAATAATAGAAGCTGAATGTTTTCGTTTATGCTGTTCCCTCTTTGATTTCGCTGACCGCCCATTAGCCCCAAAGCAAGTGAGCCTGAAATGAGAATGATCGTAGGCCTGACTCTACTTCTCCTTTTCCCAACTGCTCCTGTGTTTGGGGAAGAAACCTTGACCGAAGTTGGACACAAGCCGCGTTTGAAAAATGAGAAGAAAATCAAAGCTTCATTCGCGAAGCTTGCTCCCATGCTGGCCAAACTGCCTGATGATTCAGGCTTGACTCTTTACCAAGGGCTCCCTCGTCATCCGGGGAGTATTGACGAACAAGTCGCTCAGTACGACGCCAAGTCGATGTCCAAACGATTTGGACATGTTTTCTACAACACCCCGAACGAAGTTGCAGCGAAAGACAAAAACAAACTGAGCGATTTGCTAAAAGACCCAAAAGCCTTCATCCAATTTCGTGGTTATAAGTTCTGCGGGGGCTTCCACCCTGATGTTGCTCTAGTTTGGGGAACAGGAAACAATACGGTCGAAATTCATGTGTGCTTCGGGTGTCACGAACTCAAGGCTTTTCGAAAGAGCGTCGAAGTCTACTGCGATATCCCGAATGACACCTTTGACGACTTAAAGAAGTTGCTCGGCAAGTATCAACAGCAGCACGCAAAATCCGCGGCTGGACAATAACCAGCAACTGGAACGGGAAAAGCTGATTCCTACCGCTCCCAAGAACGGGCACGTGCAAAGGTGTGTTCCCTTTATTTTATCCAACACGACGTTTTGCTTGTAAACTTTCTCGCTTTCCACCCGGCAACCGCGCCGGCAGATCGCCTATTTACCACTTACATGGTACTGAGCAAGCTACGAGCGGAGCTTCGTATTGGCACCACCGAACGTCCGCACAGTCCGGCAATCAGGTCATACACTGGGGACATTGGACATGTCACTTGATGATCACAATGACCTGATCAACCAAACGATTTCGTGACTCTCACGAACCCTTATTTTCTTTTCACCTCGCGGTATCCATCTCGTAGCTCAGCGTGAACTGGTGTTGCCTGCGATCACTGACGAATTTGGTCGATTCGCAAAGTACGCCATTCATTGGATCCCACGTGCGCACTTCAATCAGGTTCAACATCGGGATGAAACGCATCACTCGCAAACCATGCGTTCCATAATCAGACAACACTTCATGAACAGTGTTGCCATGCTGACCAGTTGATTCTTGCCGCATTGCTTGCGTTCGGCTTTGATCACCGCAGCAAATCATAAACAGATTCCTGTGCCGTTTGAAACACTTGTCCCACATTTGCTGTGCAGAGTTACCACGTTTTCCGTGGCACTTCGTCCAAACCATGCGCCCTTTGGGAGCATCGAAGAAATCCGCCGCAGACTTAGGTTTTTCACGCGGTCCAAGGCCCATATGGGTTGTAATGATAGCGCGCCTGTCGCTGTGAAACCGCAGGGTCGCGTTCGCCCAATTCAAAACATCATCGGGTGCATTGCACTCCAGATGCAGGAACACGAATTTCATCCCGTTGGCTTCGAACAACTGAACACTGTTGGCGTTGTTCCCCGAGGTCGCTAAACCCGACGTCTTTCCAAAACATCCACCGTACCACTTGAATTGTTCAAACCTTGACTTTGGAAACACTTCTTGAAAAAGCGAGGAATCACCATTTGCGGGCATCATGTCGTGGTTGCCAACCGAGATGCCGTAGGGAACGCGACCATGCAATCTGTCCATACATCGCCTCGCGAGCGCCCATTGTTCGCGGTTATTTTTATCAACAATGTCGCCTACATGGCTGACAAAAGCGATTCGCTGTTGTTCTAAGTTGACACCGATCCAATCGGTCCAATTTTCGAATATGGTATTGGTCAACTTACCGTCTTCATTTTCCGCCGCACCCTTGGTCCCACGACCTCTGTATTGCTGGGTATCGGGAATGACAACGATTGAAAACGAATTCGCCGGCGCCGGCGGCAATTCGGCAGCAAAGAGCGAGTTGCAAGCAGCTGCGAATAGGCCGCTGCAAGCGAGCGGCAGGCCAAACAGGTAAGCCATGCAGGAAAAAAACCTGCGCAAAGGCAAACGGACGGATTGATTCGTCTTGCCGAGCAAACTAGTGTTTTTCTGAAGAGCCAAACGACGCTGTACAGGCAGCCCCGTTTCAACCTCACTTCATGCTAGTCGGACGAAAACTACCTGTCGCCATCTTGTGTTCGTTGCACCGTTATCAACGTTCCGTAGCTTTAATAAGCTTTGGCTGCTCCTGTTTCTTCCAAGCCGCAATATCTTCCTGTAACACACTCACAGCTTTCATTAGCTGACGATCTTTCCCGTTTGGAATCTCTGCAGGTTTCGGCCACACCACAAAATTTGGAATGGCACCATTGAGTTCCATATCTTCGCCGGTGCTTTTCACGTACCACCCCCTAAAGGGAACCCGAATGCGTCCTACATCCATGACGCTAGCCGATCCCGTGCTAATCACGCCGCCTGCGGTCGGGACACCGACCAGCCGTCCCCGCCCCAGATTCTTGATGGCGTGGCTAAAGATCTCCGCGTTGCTATAGCTGTTTTGATTACACAGGACAACGATCGGCTTACTCCATGTCGCATAAACCCGACGGCTCTGTGGGTAACCCCGGCCGCCCCCGCGCGGAACGGTGATCGCATGCTCCGGTTGTGTCAAAGCCGTCAACAAGTGGTCAGTTGTTGAACCCCCGCCGTTGTCACGAACATCAATGATCAAGCCATCTTTTCCGTAACCCACATCGAAAAGTTCTCTTTCGAATTCGAGGAAGCTGGACCAGTTCATACCCTCAATGTGCAGGTAACCAATTTTCTTATCTTCTTGAGTCACCATCTCACGGTTATCGTCTTGCCATTTGTCATACAGCAGACTCCGAATCCGACTGTAGCTGGTTGGTCTGATCAAAACCTTTCGCTCACTATTCTTTTTGCCAGCTGATTTCACAGTTAGCTCAATGTCTCGGCTGGACCGTCCGTTAAGCACCTTGGTCAGGTCCATCCCGCTTTTTACATTCGTGCCGTCGATGGCAAGAATGATTTCACCTACCGAAATCAGACTTCCAGTATCTGAAGCAGGCCCACCTTCAATCACGTCCTTGACTTTCAGACCAGGACCTTTGTATTTCTCATCAAACCGAACTCCAAGATGAGCCGTTCTCTCAGTCCATTGGCCCGAACTGCTGGAACGCGCCCCGAGATCGGCTGAAGGATAGAAGCCCAGATGCGAACCGTTAAGCTCTCCAAGCATCAATGTCACGACCCGGCCGAACTCGCTCATATCGCGAGCACGGAAGGCTGCATCTCCATATTTTTCTCGAATCACGTCCCAGTCGTGGTTGCCATAGTTTTTGTCATACCACGCATCGCGCATTACCATCCATGCTGCGTCAAAGCCGGCGCGAAAACGTTCGGCTCGACTTATTTCTTGATATGCCGAAAACGAATAACTCTTTCCACTACCAGAGAGTGGCTGGGCAGCCGGTACGCCATTCGCCAGCCAAAGCATGCGATCGGGTGACTTCAACCAGCCTTTAATACTGCCTGAACTGCTTGTGATCTTCTTGGGCGTCAGTTCATCAGGAAAAGACACGTACCATGTGCCCGAATCATTTTTTACTTTGCCAGTGAAGATCAGTTTCGATCCATCTGGTGACCAGCCCAGAACACGTTCCGAGCTGTTTGCATTGCTCAGGCGTTCCAGACGACGGTGGATCAGTTCAAAGTCAATCTTCACTTCGGGCAAATCTGGCTTTTTATCTTCAGCCGAGTCTGCTTTTTTCTTTCCATCTGTCTTGGCATCTTTCTCTTCGTCTGCCTTGGCATTTTTTGTTTCATCTGCCTTCGGCTCCTTCTTCTCAACTGGCTTGGAATCCTGCTTCTCATCCTTCGCTGGCGATTCAGACGCCTTTTTCCCCGACTCCTCTGGCTTTGCCGAAGAAGTAGGTTTACCACGAGATTTCCTGAGCGCTTCCAAAGTCTTCTTCAGTCGTCGATCTCGGGAATCAACATCGTTATCTTCCCGCGTCAAATAAACATAGTAGATGTCGATTTCGTCCTCGGAGCGTCGACCATAAAAGGCAATTTTGCTACCGTCCGGAGACCATTTGGGCCCATATTCGTCATCGGGATGTCGTGAAATATTGATCGCTTCGGAATCTCCATCGATCGGCGCAATCCAAATGTCACTATTGAAGTTATCATCGGTGCGGGAATAGACAATCCATTTTCCATCGGGCGACAAATCAAACGCCGGCGTAGTGAATGAATCCACCAGTGTTTCTGCCTTCCCCTTCTCCAAATCAAGCACGCGTAAATCCCCACGACCGTGTGCATACACAAGATCCTGCTGATTGGGGCTTAGATGGAGATCGGATTCTTTCTCCGCATCATCCGTGATCTGGGTCAGCTTGAATTCCTCGGACTGCCACCAGTAGACGGATGGATTTTTCCGCTCAACCTTCCAAATATCTGGCTGGCCACCTTTCCAGCCAACAAAAAGAATCGCATTGCCCTTCTCGATAAAAACAGGATCCGTTTCAAACTCGGCCGTCTTTGTAATGCGAACGGGTTCTTTCAACTCCGTTTCCATCACCCACAAATCTCCTCCTGAAATGAATGCGATTTCCAACCCATCATCGCTGAACGCTGCGTCTGATGCGGAGGTCAGGATTCGGCGGTAGGTGTCTGGGCGTTCCTCGCTTGTCTTGATTTGTATGTTGACCTTTGCCGCATCCCCAGACCCTTTGGGCTCCCATCGATACAAATCAAACAACTTTGAAAAGACAATCGAATTTCCATCTGCCGAGATGGTCGGCGTAGCAACCAGATCGTCATTAAAATCAGTCACTTGCGAAGTCTTTCCAGTGTCCACCTCACATTTCCATAAATTTCGTGCACCATTCCTGGCACCGTGTGAACTGCAATAAAAGAAGGAATCGCTATCGTTGTTCCAAATCGGCGAGCGATCGCCTGCCGCAGTATCAACCACCTTGTTGAACTTTCCCGACTGCAGTCCAAACGTCCAGATCTGTGCGGACCGTGCCCCGACGTAACCCTTACGCCACCAACGTTCCCCCTCACGAACAAACAGTAGTTTTTTTCCATCCGGACTGATTTTTCCCTCGGCACCGTAGCCGTTAAACAGCAGTTTCTCTGGACTTCGTTTCTTGGAACTGATGCGAAAGAAGCGTGATGACGACTTCCAATGATGATCACGAGAGGCTAGCACCAACAAACTGTTGCCATCGGGATACCAGTCCTGCAACGAATAACCCTCTGAATGGAACGTTAGCTGTTTTGGTTTTCCCCCCGTCGCGGGCATCACATAAACCTGATCACTTCCTGTGCGGTTGCTGACGAATGCAATACGCTTGCCGCGTGGGGAATAGATGGGCTGGCTCTCCCTTGCCGAATCCGACGTCAGCCGCGTAGCCTGACCACCTCGGGTCGGCACTTGCCAAATGTCACCGCCGCGAACAAACAAAAGCGTCTTGCCATCAGGCGAAAGACTTGGCTGTTGAGCCAATCTGACGCCCGCAACGGTGGCATTTGTTAGGAAAAAACCTGAGAAGAGCAAGACAACGGATCTAACGGTTTTACAGAGCATAATAATCTTCAACGACATCGACTGAATGACAAAACTCGCTGGGAGCAGACGCACCCGTTACAGTATAGACGGACGTATCTAACGAGGGAGGAAAATCCTTTAGATGCAACGAACGTAGCCGCACCCAAGAGAAGCCCAGCACAGCCTTTCAGCAGCCAACTAGCCACAATCATAACGATGAGAAATACTTGCTTTTGCTCGCTACCAAACTCAAAACATTCAGAGAGGAAAATGTCTCCGCGCGGCATTCGGCTCGCCAACAATCTTGCTCGTTTTTTACATTTGATTGATTAGTACCAACTCAACGTCAAGTAAGCAGCAGTGCAGCGACTGCAACAATGCCAAGTGCAATCATGCTGATTGCGATAATTCCTCCTAAAAAGCAAACACTTGCCCACTTTTGATTTAGTTCGCGATGGCAGCAGAGAACACCAATCACACACAGGAAGCTCATTGCCAAAGCAAGGATTCGAAAATAAAGTCGCCAACGCGACGCCACCAATTTGCGGGCAAAGATCCTAATCTAGTGAACGGCGGCCTCTGACATTAAGGAGGCCTTACAATGGGGTTCAGCAAAAACAGCTGCCAGCCCCGAAACAGACCACGCCCCGAAACTCAGATATACTCCTCGAAACCAGTCACGATCACCAAACATTCGTAGCCCCATGATGCTTCCCAGCCACCTTCGCCGTTCACAAGTTTTGATACTGACGTTAGGCATGACTTGCATCCTGTTGGCCCCTTGCAAC
>DOPG01000276.1:0-2248 GCA_003513555.1 Rhodopirellula sp.
ATGTTGGATTTATGACAAGAAACTGAAAGTCAAACCATTTTCGCAGAATATTTCTGATTGGAACGGCAATTTGCGGAGACTGCTGTGTGGTTGTTTTCGGGCTCTTGTGGTGCCACGGTAGCGAACCAGTCATTCACGCCGAAATTGACGGTGACGTGGTTCGGTTACCACCCATCTGGTTTTTCGACACGCACGGCGTGTCTGTTTGACGACTGGTGTTTTGGTTCCAGTCCATTGGTTATGGGACGCGGAAAGCAGAGGTTTGCTGCAGCGATGGAAGAGTATCGCCAAGCTGCAATTGATTTGGTTGATGCCAGCCAGAAATGCGAGAAGGGTATCATTTGGCCAGTAGAGCCGATAACAATTCGTGCACGACGGGCACGGCCAGAGAGTTTCCAATCAAGCGATATTGGACTCTTTGGCTCAGCTGGTTTGTTGAGAAAAAACCATCTCGAAAGCCCATCAGTTTAGCAATTTCATTCGGTGAAAAACGTCGGACCGCATTGTGTGTCGAGCAGTAAAGGTAAGAGCCTGATCTGATAGGACTTTTCCCATAGGCCGATGTGAAACAGGCAGTGATGGCATCGCGATTATCTACTTCAATGATATTCATCGCACTTTCGTAACGACGCACTGTGTCGTGGGGGACCTGCAAACTGTTGTCTTGCCAGTTTGCGTCGTCGATGAATTCTGTGAGTGGCCGTTGCTGCTTATTCGTTGATATGGTTGGGAATGTTTCCCCGCCTTGTTTTGCCAGTAAGTAAAATCGCCTCCGCCGCATTGGAATGCCCAATTCAGTTGGGCAAAGGTTGTATTCTTTATATTGATATCCTGCTTCAGTGAGTGTTTGCTTTAGTGCTTGATGGTGTTGAGATCCTTCGAATGCTGGAACATTTTCAAGCCCAATGAGTCGAGGGATTTCCCGTGGAATGAGTTGGATCAACCGCCTCAAAGCCTGACTGCGGGCATCGAGAGATCCACGTTGTGAGCCGCGAGTGGTGTAGGGCTGGCATGGGGGAGAAAGCCACCACATGTCGAGTTTCTGATTTGGACGCTCGGCAATTCTCTGGAGTGATTCAATGGTTGAACATCGTGGAACGATCCCGTGGTGGTGCCGATATAGGGAGGCTGCCGATTGATCGATATCAATCGCGGTTACAACTTTCGGATGACTCGTGCTGATTTCGCCAGCACGCGAAGTTGCACTCTTGTGGCCAGCTTCGGACACGCGGTGGCTCGCCTCAGCGATCCCGCCGATGCCACAGAAGAGATCAGCGATGCGGATGTTCATTTCACTCCCGTTTGCAAATGGGACTATTGGAATGGCGAGCGACGGTGCCCATGACGAAAAGGGAATGACGCTTGATGGCGGTCAGCAGAGTTTCCATGGAAGTGCACGGTTTCGATGGAACTGCAGTCCACAAACGTGCAAGTAATAGATACCTTGTTGAGTAGTGTTCGTATTAGACTGGTGGATATTGCAGGTAACTGATTTTTAATGGTTGCTGCGTGTTCCATTCGATTTGTGTACCACTAACTGTGTAACTAAGGCTGACATGATTCAAGCATTAATCTTTGATTGTGACGGTACTCTCGTCGATTCGATGTTTGCCCATTATTCAGCTTGGCGGGGAGCATTGGTAAGCCAAGGTGTCGAACTGGATGAGCAATATTTTTACCGGCATGCGGGAACTCCGTCGAGTCGAGTGATTCCAATGTTCGCGGCTCAGCAAGGAAAAGAAATTGATTTTCGGCAGGCCTTGGCTGACAAAGAACAGTACTTTTTAGACTCGATTGATTTGTTGAAACGCATTCCCCATGTCGTGCAGATTGCAGAGAATCATCGCGATAAGCTGAAAATGGCAGTTGCCAGTGGTGGGACCCGGAATTTGGTCCATCGTCAGCTGCAGCAAATCGAGGTCATGGACTGGTTTGAAACGATCGTGACGTGTGAGGACACTGAGTACCACAAGCCCGATCCCCACGTGTTCCTGGAGGCCGCTAGTCGGCTTCAGGTAAAGCCAGAGCACTGTCGGGTTTACGAGGATGGCGAGCCGGGGATTGAGGCGGCACGTCGCGCCGGTATGGAATGCATCGACATCCGGAAAATGTGATCCGCCGGCTCATCTAGTTTTGCGGGGCTTCTACTGACTGCCTCATGTTATCGTGCATGTTGAGGTGCTCGGGCACTGTCCGGAGATGCACGGCAGAGGAAGTGTATCTGTTGTGGCGGGGGGCGGGGGGGGGG
>DOPG01000276.1:2461-7410 GCA_003513555.1 Rhodopirellula sp.
AGTGATTTGTTTGTTGAAATCAGCCGATGCATTTGACTCTTGGGGTATGCACCGTAGTAGCGACGGATCCAGTGGCGTCCTGTCCAGCATTCCATGTGGCGTTCCCATCCATGTCGCAATAAAAGGCGATCGCTAATCTTTTGGTTGGTGACGTGAGCCACAATCGCTGCGGTCGAGCGGATCCGAGCTATTTCGTCCAGAGTCTGGCAGGCGCCGATGGAGGTTTTGTAACTGGCCATCGTGCCCGTACGGATGTAATCCAATGTCAGGAAGCCAGGCATTCCTCGCGGTTGGTGATAATCTAAACAGCAGCAGTCATCTTCCCGCCGTCCGAATTTCGCATGCAACCATACTTCGGCAACCGATACATTTCCGCTCAGGAGACGCTGTTGGATTTCAACCAGTTGTCCTGCTCGCATGATGATCCGGCCACATCTCCATCGTCGGATTTTATCCTCGTTGTTCCGGGGATCTGAGACGGAATCAAGTTGAAACAAGTCCAGTTCTCCTCTTTTGACTCGGAAATGACGGTGAAATTCACATCATAGAAGGTTAGGTCTGTATCGACTCAGTGGCGTGAAAAGCGAGCCTCATCCTGACAGAAATTGTCTCGGATTGGCGGGTTGTGACGGTGGCTCGCAAGACGCGTATTATCGCCGAACTTCCGGACCGCGTTCGTGGCCGAATCATTTTAGGGCATTTACCTCGTTTGTCTGGTGTTGGCCGATGCTGACGGGAATGGTCTATTTAGTAAGACAACAACCTTCCAACTTGAGTAGAGTGATCGTGAGAACCTCTGAATCCACCAAGAATGTGGCGATGCCGGCCGACCTCGAGGTCAAAGACGCGCAGTTGATTTTCAACTCTGTTTGGAAGGAGCTTGAGGCGGAATATGGCAGAGCCCAGCTCTACTTTCCCAAGGAGCTGATTCTTTTGGGGGGAGCACCTGGCTCTGGAAAAGGCACCAATACAGATTTCATTCGGGAAGTTCGCGATATCTCTGAGCGTCCCGTAGTCGTCAGCGAACTACTCAACAGTCCCGAATCTGAAGCAATCAAGGCTCGAGGCGGCATGGTGGGAGACCGCGAGGTGGTTAGTCTTGTGTTCCGAAAGTTACTTGAGCCAGGTTATCGGGGGGGTGCCATTCTGGATGGATTTCCGCGCACCAAGGTGCAGGTGGAATGCCTCAAGATGCTCTACGATCGCATGAATGCCCTTCGTCGTGAATTTTCTGACAGCCCACAGTTGGTTCATTTCAAGCAGCCGACGTTTCACATCATGGTGCTGTTTGTCGACGAGGCTGAGAGTGTTGCGAGGCAGTTATCACGCGGCCGAAAAACGATTGCCCACAACGAAGAGGTTCGTGAGAGTGGCATCGGTGACGTCTGGGAGGAAAGGCCGACCGACTTCAATGAAGATCTGGCGAGAGATCGATACCGTGTGTTTAAGGAAAAAACCTACGATGCACTTGTGTCGTTGAAGCAGCTGTTTCATTACCACTTCATCAATGCTCAGGCACCTCTCGAAGTGGTGCAGGAAAATATCCTGCATGAATTGGAGTATCAGAGTTCGCTTGAATTGGATCCGCGAACGTTCCACTCGCTGCAGGCAATCCCGCTTGCAAGCGAAATTGTCAGTCATGCGCGGCGTGAGTTGGTTACACGGTTGGACGAATACGAGATTGAACGGACGGAACTGTTCCACAAAGTGGTCCGCTTTATCGAAGAGCAGATGATGCCGATTATCGTTCGCCATGCGATCTCAGGTCATGCCGATATCAATTCCGAGGATCCGCTATGGCAAGAACACGAAGCGTTGGCCATGTTGATCGATGTCTTTTCAGAACGTGGCTACCATGCAAGTGTCGATATTTGGAGACACGACGTACCCGAAAAAATCAATAGCGACGGTGAAGTCATTTACCACCGAAAAAAAGTGTATCGTATCACCGTACGGTTCAAAGGATCTGAAATCCGCCGCGGTGGCTGAATCGCCTGAGAACGAAGGGCCTGCCGCGTTTGCGGAGGCATGGCATTCATTCGATCGTATCGACCAATGTCCAGTTCTCACTTAGCTATTCAGATGAGCGTATTGGCTGTCGATCAATCCTCGTGTCCGTAGTTCTGACCAGATTGCGGGACTTGGTTGCTTGTTTGCTGCGACTACCATTGAAGCTACGCGATTGGCTTGGCTGGTGCTGAGCGCAACCGACGTGACTGCTGGATGTGAAACTCCAAAGGCAACCGCAACGTCATAAGGGCTCAAATCGAAGTGTTGGCATACCTCCGTGAATTGTTGACGCCATTCCAGCATCTTTGCATCAGCTGCATCAGCTGGATCGATCTCCCGGTAGTCGAGGAACTTGCCACCTACCAAGAAACCTCCGTGCGTCACTGCGGAATTGATCAGGGCGATGTTTCTGCGGTTCAGTGAGCTGATGAACTCGAGCAATTCGGGTGGGTGATGCATGATCGTGAAGCTATTGGCCATCATGACCCAATCAAAACGGCAGTGTCCATCAAGCTCGCGAACGATTCGCCAATCTTTGGCGCCAACTCCAACCGCTGTGACTTCCCCCGCGTCTCGCAATTTCTCCAATGCTCGGTAAGCGTTACAGATATCATCAAGGCGGCGGTTTCGGTCTTTGCCATTTGTCGCGCTCGCCAGATATTCATCGGGATCGTGAACGCTGACAAGTTTGGGCTTGTATGCGCCTAGCATTCGGCAACCGTCTTCGTGACAGCGTAGGATTCCATCGTGACTGATGTCTTGCACCGCATCGTGTTCCAGACCGATCCAAACACCAGGCTCGAATGTCGGTTCGTCGCCTTTCAGCGGCGTACGTCTCCATGCAAGTTTATTGCTGATGATCACTTCATCAGGTTTGATATTGAGAGCAGCCAAATCACGCCCCAAAACTTCCAGCGAAAGTCCCGCACCGTACTTGCCTGCCGTGTCAATCGCGACCGGCTTGGGGATTTGCTCAAACCACTCGCGAATCAAATTCAGCTTCTGTTCGTCGGTCATGGCGACAAACAAATTACCTAAGCACGTTGCACCAAAGACCACACGTGGCATATTGAGATTAGTGTTGCCAAATTTCTGGTGCGTCATCGTGTTCTGATTGCCGAAGGGAAGGAATGGGGGCTTGCTTACTATCCTGCGGTTTGCCGTCATGATGCGTCTTGTTCATGCCCGTTTGGTTCTTCAAGACACATCGTTGTTTCTTGACATGTTGATACTGCACAGCGGTTCACGGCTAAGTGAACGCAGTCTCACTCCATGCCGCTGCGAAGAGCGTCAAGATGGCGGCCAAAGTGATCGTCCAGCACCGCGGTGTAGGTGTCCGGGTGGCTGGTAAGACAGTCGTGGACGATTTTGCCAAGCTTCTCGTCTGTGAGAACCGACCCAAAGGTGCAGTGAAGGATCTGACGCCCGGGCTTGGTAAAGCCCTTGCCCACAGGAACATCACTCCACATTTCTAAGTATTCTCTCTCAAGCGTCGTGTCGTCTGCCTCGCTTGTGAGCGGGGCGTCCTCTAGTGTTGCTGAAACATGGTAGGTCGCCTTGTCGGTTTCGTAACGCCCTCGCGAAAAGTCAATGATCTCACGGAATGCTGAGGGGGCATGGCGAGCAACGACTCGCAATGCTTCCAGATAGCTGGTGCCTGCTGTTTTGACGTGAAAACGACCTTGAGTTGCATTGGCTAGTAGGCCATACATCGAAACTTTGTCGCTTCCACTGTGGAGGCTCAATTTGTAGGGCCCGAGGGTATCTGCGACCGCCGCGTGGTCTTTCAGCGAAGCGTGAAGTGCGTCCAAATCACCAATGAAATCGATCCCTTTTTCGAAATCACCGATGAAACGTGGGGCGAGGCTGACTAATTTCATTCCACCTCTGAGACATTGGTCCGCGATAATGTAATGCTCAGCCAACGTGGTGGGCTGATCAGTTTCGTCAACAGAAAGTTCGATCTCGTAATCATTGCCAGCCGTTTCATTGACTGTTTTGATGTAGTCGCCAAGTTTCAGCGCCCGTGTGATTGCTTTTCCATATTTGACTGCAGCCCGCATGCACGCTTCTTCGTCGAGTGAAACGACCGTGCCGGTTCCAAGTTTGACGGTCTTGCCCAGGTAATCTTCGAACCAGGGTGCTTCGTCACGATTTTCTGCGAAGGCAGCCCGCAGCTTTGTTTCGTCATAGTCATCTGCTTGCTGGTCTACGTCATCAGATGGGTCGATGGTGAAGAATGTGAATCCCACGGCCGCGGTGACATCAACATCCTCACGGACTTTCAGATGGTCTGCATCCGCACCGATGGGACCAGTCCATCCTGCGTCTGCGGCACCATTCATGGCGTCGTCCATGACTTCCTGCGGAGTCCGCTGGGTGCGAGTCATTTCTCGAATGGATTGCTGCGGATAGATTGCTTCGATGCCAGCACCGCAACGTTTCATGGATGCCACATGTCCTGGGGTGGCGAGGCCGGTTCGGTCACCAAATCCAAAGCTCGGTGCCAAGCCCAAGGCTACACATTTCTTAGTCATTGATTTTCTTTCAGATGCCGCTGATACACCTGTCGGTGCAGCGATAGGTTTTTGAGATAGTATTCGGTTTTTGTTTGTTGCCGGGGCGATCCTCTGATCGTCCGGTTCATTTCGTTTGTCTTCGTTGCCGTGGCAACGCGGAAATCAGGCTGTGACGTCAATGATCGCTTTGATTACACCTGTTTCAGGCTTGGTGTAGGATTCGAAGTCTGATAGCACTCCTTCAAAACTGGTGCGGTGAGTGATCCACGGATCAGTATTGATCGTCCCGTCCTCAATCAAGCTGATGATGCGTGTGAAATCAGGAGGCAGAGCGTTGCGCGATGCGAGAATTGATGCTTCGGGGCGGTGCATCACTGGATGGCGAAATGACACCTCTTCAGTCGTGATTCCTACGTAGAC
>DOPG01000411.1 GCA_003513555.1 Rhodopirellula sp.
CTTCCCCCTGTGTCAGCGAATTTTGCACGTGCCCAAAGCACTTGGGATGTACGACACACCATTTGCCCAAGCCTCATGAAACAACAAATCCTTCGGCAATCCTCGCTCCCAAGCAGCGAAGTTCGCGCTGTGGCAGATTCAACCATCGTCCTTTGGCCATGCATCATCCAAACGACCTTCCGCTAATTCCCTCGCTCGTGTCGCCCATGGTTTTTCGGGTCTAGGACTCCCCGTGGATGTGATGATAAACATCGCGTCGGCTGTCAATGTTTCTGCAAACTCGAGCATCTCCTGATTCTCTGGGTGCAAATGCAGGAAAACACCAGTGAGTGTCCACGCCTCTTCGCAAGCCCGCAAAGCGGCATTCGACTTCCCCTGTGAAAGGAAGCACAATGCCCTGCCCGCAATGGCTTTTAACACATAAATCTTTGATGAATCCGAAAGCTCTGGAAACTCGGATTGCTCATCCAACTGCATGCACTTATCGGCCTGTTTTTCGAGCCGCTGATACTGCCGCATCGCGGAATCCGGATCCTCTGCCTCGTACAGCGAACCCGCAACATCCAAATGCATCTGCAAACGGCCGAGACGCTCACTAAACGAGAGCGTCTCGATCGGCCCAGCACGCAGATGTAGATCAAGGGCTTTCATGTAGTCTTTCAAACCGGCAGCCTCGCTCTCAGTTGATGCGATCGCATAGGCGTAATCCTGATGCACCTCAGCTACTTCAAGCAATAAATCCCGGTCAGCTGGGTACTGAAGCATTAACTCATCTGCCAAGGGTATAGCTGCCATCAGTGCCGGCCAAAGATCGACATCGTTATCCGTCTGGTACAGCACCCGCGCCTTGGTCGCGAGCGTTCGCAGCTGAAGGTAGCGAGTTCCTTTTCCCGCCTGCTGCAACACGCTCATGCTTGCGATGCACTGTTCAGCCTTGTCCAGCTCAACCAACGCCAACTTAAACCGATTCATGCGAAAAAGCGCCTGCCCCAATCGTGAATGCATCTCAGCCTGGTGCACGAGTAACTTTTTGTCAGCCCCCGTGTTCATTCGACCCAAACCTTCAGCCGCTGACTCTAGAAGATTGATCTGCACCTCATCAGAGTCATAGATTTCTTTTTCTAGCTCGTCATACGCCCGAAACACGATTGCTTCCATCGCTTTGAGTGCAACATCACGATCTTCCGCCGCACGAACTGCTTGCAAACGCACCTCGGTTTCAGCAACTTTCAGTCGTATCGCCGCAACCGAAGCAATGCCAGCGATCGCCACTAACGAAACACATGTCACAATCAGCGCGGTTGCCGCCACGCGGTGGCGTTTCATCGAGCGTGCGGTGCGTGACCAAACACTCATCGGCTTTGCTATCGTACGCTGGCCTTGTAGAAAGGATTCCAGATCGTTTGCAAACGCCAAGGCTGTTGGGTACCTCGTCCGACGATCTTTAGACATCGCCTTGAGACAAATATTTTCCAACGCAGTGGGAATGCGTTCGTCCATTCGACGCGGCGCAATCGGATCTTCGTTGATAATCTGCCACAGCACCATCCGAATGGTACCCGTGAATGGCGGCTTCCCGGTAAGCAGCTGGTACAAGACACAGCCGAGCGAGTAAACGTCACTTCGCGCATCAATTCCTTTGAGATTGTCAATTTGTTCCGGGCTCATGTAAGCGGGAGTACCAGCTAGATCTCCAGTGCGGGTCAGATCGGATTGGTTGCTTATCTCATGGACCAGTCCGAAATCAGCTACCAAAACCGTCATTGGCTCCGTCGATTCATCAATCAACAGATTTGATGGCTTGACATCCCGATGAACGAGCCCTGCCCGATGCGCAGACTCGAGCCCCTTTGCCGCTTGCTGGACCAACTTGGCCGCCTCTCTTGCACCAAGTGGCTCTTGTGAATTGGCCAGGTCGTTCACGGTTTTTCCGCGTAGCAATTTCATCACGAGAAGGGGCGGGAAATCATCACGGGAAACAAACTCATAGACTGGCACGATGTTTTCGTGGCGCAAAGACGAAGTGGTCCGCGCTTCACGCGTCATCCGCTGATACGCATCCGATGTGGGATCCGCAAGGTCTCGTAGGATCTTCAGTGCCACCGGGCGATCAAGCTCGCTATCCCAGGCCTCGTACAGTACTCCACTGGCTCCACTTGCAATGCGCCGCAACACTTCGTAGCGGCCGATTGCTCCAATCCCGCGCTCGGTCATCGGTGGATCAGGGAACGTGAGCGTGTACGAGGATCGATGACCTGCAGCACGGCGAACCTGATCCGATGAACCGTCGTTGCTGGTACCGAAATTCCCTCCCTTGTCATCTGAATGTAAGGGTCTTTCAGCGGCAGCGTGGCCAACGTCAGCAGGAGTGGAAAAAGCAAGTATGTTCTGGGTGGCTGCATTCCTCATCGCTGCGTTCGTGCGGAGGTTCTTGACCACCCGAATTAAAATTTCGTCCGCGTTCTCTGGTAGCACGGATGCATGGCCATTTCCTTCCTTACCAACATCGTTTGCCCCCTTCCTTGAATGCAAACGCGGCGAAACACTCTGATAGGTTCTGGAATCATGGCCATGTGACTCGGTTGGAATATCTGTATTGATCATTACCTCATCGGAAAGAAGCTCCAGACGTTCTTGGCATATCACGCATGCTTCCACATGTTCGGCAATTGCCTCGGTTTGCTCGAGATCCAGCATCTCGCTCAGCAGGAGCATCAACTCTTCGAGCGAAGGACAAGAGTCTTTAGCGGAAGCTTTCATGTTTTTGCTCCTCTTGGATGTTCACCACTGATGAGACGTGAGGTTTGGCTGTCACATTCTTCGATTTGCTGGACAACGTCTTTCAGGCGTTTTAAGACTCTGCTTTTGGCGACATAGACTTCGGCAATTTTCAGGTCCAACGATGCTGCTACCACCGTTGCCCCCAAGCCTTCTTTGACCAGCATCTCATAGACTCGCCATGTATTGGTCTTGACGATTCGCTCGACTACAGATTCTGCCTGAGCCAACAACTGGTGTTGATATTCCTCGTCGATCCTACGTCCAAGTTCATCCCAGCTCGCCGGATCCCCGACGGAACTGAGACCTTCGGGGCCGATCGGGGTTCGGGCAAGCCGCCTACCGCAATCTCGGGCCGAATTTACGGTGATGGTTTTTAGCCAGCCACGAAAACTACCGCGTTTGGGGTCGTACTGAAAAACCCTCATTTTCTCCAAGAGTTTCATCAGGACTTCTTGCGTTACATCCGCAGCATCAGAATCCTGCAGCCCGGACTGCCAAGCCCAAGTGAAAACTGTGGGAGCATATTTATCGACAAACTCATCCCACGCCTCACTGGATGGATCAAGAGCAAGGCGGCCGATCAGAGTTGGGCTGGTGGCGAAAGGGTCGAGCGAAGCCACGGATTCCTCCATGCTGCGGAACATTGCTACCCAATGAAGATACCGCGATTGAGCGTTCCTGTCTTTCACCAAGAGGTCGCGGGCGACAGCCTCAACCGGTTTTTTTCCAGTATTCACGATCAAAGCGGCGTTGGACGCCCGTCTCGCACCGAGATTCTTGTGAAAACAAGTATTAAGCCGTTTCTTTTATTTTTCGGACATCTCGTGCAAGGTTCCACACGCAGCAAACGTAACTCTCGCGAACCGATGCTGTTATCGGTCCTTTTCAATCAACATCTTTTCGAGAGATACCATGGGAAACACATCCAAACCCAAACGATCCCGCCAATTCAAGCGTAGCCGTGGCCTGCAGCAACTTGAAGATCGTCGCCTGATGATTGCCTCCGGAATTCCAACCATCGACTTCTGCGATGACCTGCAAATTTATGGCCCCGTACAAGTGGGGCAGATCTCACCTGCGAACGAGCAGGTGATGGCTATGGAAGCAGCCGGTGACCCTATTGCACGTATCGTCGATGGCCAGAACACAAGTGATTTCCCTGCAGTGGGGATGGTGGGCGACCTAAGTGGTGGCTATGGCTCCGGAACACTCATCAGCCCCATCCATGTCCTCACTGCTGGACACTGTGCCGTGGATGGCGCGGGTAACGCGATGGCAGATACGGATGGCACCTTTGAGGTTAATGGACGCGTGTACCAAACCACCCGTGTCTTTTTGCATCCTGACTACGACGGTTGGACGTTGGCGAATGACATTGCCATTTTTCAACTCAGCGAACCGGTCGTCGGAGTCACGCCTGAAATGATCAGCAGGATAGTCCCAGTTGTCGGCCAAGATTTGACCATTGTAGGCTTCGGCGGCGGGGGCACAGGTGAAACGGGGCATGCCGGTGACTATGGAACCAAACGTGTGGGTGAAACCGTCATTGAGCGAGTCACCTCAACTGAAATCCAGTGGACGTTTGATCCAGGCGAAAGCAACACAGCTCCCGGGGACAGCGGTGGCCCCGGCTTTGTTACGGTTGATGGACAACGTTTGCTAGCGGGGATCACATCCTATGGCACGAGCTACAGTGCGGCTTTCGGCGATCAAAGCGGTGACGTTCGCGTTGATGCATTTGCTGAGTGGATCGATTCGATTGTAGGCGATTCGGGGACCGATGGCGGCGGTAACGATGGAGGTGGAGTCAAAGACGACCATGGTGATGAAATCGCTACCGCAACCCAGTTGCAGCTCGATGAAAGCGGTGCCGCAGCAGTAGACGCCGTCTTGGAAGAAATGGGCGACCGAGACATGTTTACCTTTGAAGTAGATGCACTCAGCAACGTTGCCATCGCTCTCAAAAGCCCTGATGCCGAGGTAGACACCTACCTGCGACTGTATGATGCCAGCGGAAATCTGCTCTCGGAAAACGATGATTTTGGCGGCGGTTACAACAGTAACCTAAACTTGGAATTGCAGGCTGGTACCTATGCATTCAGCGCAGCGGGATACGCTGACGGAGAGACGGGGAATTACACAGCGATCGTCAACGTAGAAGCCGTCACTGGCGGTCAGGACGATGACGCCATCATAGTGGACCTGAACGCGAAAGGACGCGGTCGAGTTGAAGCATCACTCAACGCTGACCAATTGACTTATCTCAGTTTTGAGGCAATCAACTCGGGGCGCACCACCGTGCGTACTGTCGCCCTCACGGAGGGCATTGACACCGTCATGCGGGTGCTGGACTCCAGCGGAAATGTTGTTGCGATCAATGACGACTATGGCCGTGGACTCAATAGCCGTGTCAACTTCACCGCGATTGCGGGAGAGGTCTATACAATCGAAATTGCTGAATACAGCGGTACCGAGGGCGACTTCCGCCTTATCGTGAACAATCGCAGCTCCTGACTACTGTGACCACCATCCGCCGGAAACCGGCAACATGGTGTGCAACAACTCTCAACGGGGAAACCCGTTGAGAGTCAGGTTGCTGACATCCTTTTCATTTGAGCGTACGATGTATCACTCGAAACTGCTAACCGTCCCAATCAACGCGTTCTGACAAACACTGATGGGCGGAGATTCAAAATCACCTCGCAGTCATTCCTCACCAAATATTCAGCCCGGCTGCATTTTTTCAGTTCCCAATGCCGTTATCCAAACATCGCAGACATCTCGCAACAATTGGAATGGCGTAGCGTCCTTTCCAGGCAACACACCAGTGTCATCCATCTCACCCACGGTGATGCACCCTTCCAGGTCGCAGAAGCAACAAGGTGCGGAGCATAAGGTTCGATCAAGCGATTCCGAGTTTCGCTTCAAGCCCGACAGATCCAATGATCCCTGTGTGCCTACCCGCTCCGCATGCATCTTCTGTTACACTGGTAACTGAACGTCCTTCGTGGCGTTTGTCGACCTGCCTTGGGCCGACCTGATCGTCAACCAGTAAGGAATCTTACGGTTGAGTTGACGATGAAGCGCACAACCTTTTCTCTTGCTCAAGTGACTCCTAACCGGCCATCATTGGATTTTGAGTTGCGGCGTCAACCTGGCATCGGAACAAATCAGCCGCTCTTCATTTTCTAACGCAGGCATCTTCGAACACAAATCTGGAGTGTGATTTTGTTTTACCCAACGCGATTTAGTTTTTTGATTGGTCTGGTCATTGGATCCGTGAGTGTCGGCTTGCTCGCACAGGATACGCTCCCAAAACAGGAAAACAAGCGTGGTTTTCGCGTCTTTCATCACAATGGAACTGACCGAGAGTACCTGCTCCATCTGCCAAAAAACTTACCGAAGAAAGCGCCGCTTGTTGTTTTTCTTCATGGTTATCATGGTGACGCGCGTGATTATGCAGAAATGGGAATGACTCGAGTCGCTGATCACAACAAATTTGCGGTGGTGTATCCGCAAGGACTGCCTGATCGGAGAGGTATTCCTCATTGGAATGCAAGATTGAAACTCAGTAAAGTTGATGACATTGGCTTTTTAAAAGAGCTTGTTGAATCTTTACAAAAGCATCACGCCCTGGACCCGAAACGCACCTTTGTCAGCGGCGTATCCAACGGCGGGGTTATGAGCTACACGATGGTAAGTGAGCATCCTGATCAATTTCGAGCAGCGGCATCAATCATCGGAACGGTCAGTGGCGAAACCTGGCGGAAACGTGAAGAGATGAGACCAGTTCCGATTCTTCAGATCTCCGGGCTGTCCGATAGAATCGTCCCCGTTGATGGCCGCATGTCGCCTGCTGGGGGATGGGGTGGAGCACCAGACCAGAAAACGATCATTGAATTTTTCAAAAAGCTAAATCAAACGCGTACTGAAGAGGTCGTCAAAGTGTCCCCTCGAACCACAGGCTATCGCTATCGCGGTGGTGTCAATGGTAACGAGGCTTGGCTTTACGAAGTCAAGGACTGGGGGCATCGTGTACCTGGAAAAAAAGAGCTGGGAGTCCATTCAGTTGACCTCGTTTGGGATTTCTTCAGTCGTTACTAGCTACATCGCTAACCCGTTCCCTTCTCGTGTGTCCAGAATGTTCGAACTCGCCTTTCGAGATACCCAATACGAAACACACTCACCAGAAATAAACAGAAATGCCCATCGCTGCATCCAACTGCGTTCGGCAGCTCTGCAAAGAGTCCTGTAATGAAGTCAGCATCAACGTGAACACGAAAACTGCCCAGTTAAAATGAATGAAACAACAGTTGCCTGTTCGCGCACTTGCAAAACAAGCTTTATCACTTGTGTAGTACTGTTGTTGGCTCTAGCGGTTCCGGTGGTGCTTTACCCTGTCCAAAGCCATCTGCAATTGAACACGCTATACACGTGGACCGCAAAGCATTGTGGTGTGTTTTACCTGTTGTTCGGACTAGCGTGCTTCATTTTTCTTGTTTGGCTTGGGACGACTCGCTACGGAAGCATTAAACTTGGGGACGAAAAAGACAAGGTTGAATTCGGTGAAATTTCCTGGGCCGGCATGCTATTCTGCGCAGGCATCGGTGCAGGGCTGTTGCGGTGGGCCCCTGTCGAATGGGGTTACTATTACCTTTCGCCTCCACACAGTGCAACACCGCGATCAGTAGCGGCGGCAAACTGGGCAAGTGCATACCCTTTGTTCCACTGGGGTCCAATCGCTTGGTCGATCTACTGCCTTCCTGCAATCGCCATCGCATACCCGTACTATGTCAAGAAAGTACCCTGGCTTCGGTTTAGCACCTCACTGCACGGTATCCTCGGTGACAGGGGGCTCCAAGGACCGAGCGCAAAAATCATTGACATCTTGTTCGTCCTCGCCCTACTGAGCGGCACTGGCTATTCACTCGGGATCTCGACCCCGTTGATCTCGGGAACTCTTTCCGCACTGACTGGATGGCACGACACCTTTCCCTTAAGGGCCACAACTACCATGACATGTGTGGCCATCTTTTCATTTAGCGCTTACCTAGGTCTCACGAAAGGCATCAAGCTACTAAGCGACTTGAATATTTACCTTTCACTCTCGCTCTTGCTCTTCATGTTAGTGGTCGGTCCCACGCTATTCATTCTTAAATCTTCGCTCAGCGCTGTGGGATTCATGACGGCAAATTTTGTCGTCATGAGCACGTGGATGGATCCCTATACCGAATCAGGATTTGTCGAAGCTTGGACAGTCTTTTATTGGGCTTGGTGGGTATCCTATTCTCCCTTTGTGGGGCTATTCGTTGCTAGGATTTCCCGTGGCAGGAGCATCCGTCACGTCATTTTCGGCATGTTGTTTTATGGCTCGGTTGGCTGCATGCTGTTCTTCATGATCATGGGAAATTATGCAATGCATTTAGACACCGTGGAACACGGGCGGATCCTTGCAACGTTGAACAGCGATGACGGTGGGTATGTCAGGACCATCATCCAAATATTAGATTCGTTACCACTGTCCAGTTTGGCAGTTGGTACTTTTTGTGCAATATGCGTCGTTTTCTGCGCTACAACCTATGACTCAGCTTCCTACATCATTGCATCTGCAGTTACCGAATCCCGAGAGCCTGGCGTGGCGCCAGCCCGATGGAATCGCGTGTTCTGGGCTTTCGCCTTGGCAGCATTACCGATCGCCATGCTATGCATCGATGGAAACAAACAGGCCCGGACAACTGAAACCGCGATGCAAAGCATCCTGCTACTTGCTTCTCTCCCGATCCTTCTGATCGGCGTCTTGTCCGCCTGTTCATTGATGCTCCAACTCCATCGGGACAGTCGCGTCTCGGGGTTCCACGACAACGTCCAACAGCGATGATTTAATACTCACACAACATTAAACGTCATGAGTCACATCTTTATTGAACCCAAGTCTTGCGTTCCTTTGTTCAAGCACACCACGACAAGAACTCCCATCCGCCAGCAGTGTTGCACACGCAATTTTTGGCACGCAAAACACTGGGCCCTGTATGAAACGCTGAAAGACACGTTTTTACGCAGGATGGAATGCCGTTCAAACCCGGCTTCAGAGTATGTGCCACAGTTTCCTTCTTTCTCTATCTCCTCCCCGCGAAAGATCAAAAGCTTGGAACAAAACTACCAGGCACCCTTCTTGCCACAGCAGACTCGCCGTTAGCGGAGACTGAATTCGCACAGCAACACTCTTGGCTGAAACAGATTCGAAACCTCCAAGCCCGCAAGCAAGCTTTCAAGAACATAATTCAAGGTACTTGAGAATAAGATTTTGCAAGTCAGTTCTACTGAAAGCATAAATGTCACCCGAGAGCCGTGGGTTAAACTCAAGGATTTTCATCTGTCCATCCTTGATCTTGTAATTGCAGTTGATCAGACCCGTGTAACCTTCGAAAAATTGCTCAAAGATTTTGAAATCCTCTCCCTGCGGATCCAGCAGAAACCGAGCCCGTGAAACACGTTTGTCGCGCGGCCAGATAAAGATCTCAGTCTCGTAATTATCGTAATAGCCACACTGAAACACGATCTTTCCGTCGTCCACAACAAACTGTGTCGAATACTCGCGTGAGTCTACGATGGCTTCTTGAATGATGTACTCTTCGTTCAGAATCATACTGCGAGCTTTGGCTCGCAACTGTTCTTCATTGTCGATCCTAAACACCCCGTTGCTGAGATACCCTTCGCTGAATTTAAGGATACATGGATAACAAACGTCATCATGTCCATAGGTTTTCGGCAAGTAATCTTGCAACGGATGATTGGCCAACTGCGCCTTATTAGACAAAGCATGCGTTTCCTTGCCTGTGTTGGCACACATAAACACATAATTGTTATTCCGTACTGCGGCACCGTTATCAGCCAGGTACACCCCAAACTTATCCGATAATGGGATTAGACCGTGCGGCCGTTTGCACTTTTGCCCTTCCAGTTGGCTGAGCGAACGATAGGCGTATCGAAATGCTGTCTTTTTCCTTAATAGCTTAATGGGATCCCACACATCGTTTTCTGGGTGCAGCACAATCCGTGGCGCCGTATGCCAAGAAATCAGCAGGCAAAGTACTGCTGATACAACTCCGCAAATAGAGCTGATTACGATCGGCTGGTCAGCCAAGATAGAGGAAATCGTCTGTTTGGCGTCTCCACCCTCGAGTGAGAAGTCTCTTGGAAACACCGTCACGTTTATCAAGGTGAATCCCCAGCATGCTGCCGTAAGGAACAATAAGCCTCGGCAAGTCCACTTGCTGCGTTCTGTTCGTGTGATGTCCTGCTGCATTTGACCACCGCCTCGATGGAATCTGAAGTCGAGAAGATTGGAAAACTCTCTTGATGTTCGTAATCGAACTGCCATACCTTACCTAAGGCACCTTATCCGTGACACATTGCACAGGATCGTTTCAACATCAAACTTTATTCACAAGTAACATCATGCGGTTCACGATGTTTTTCAACCAATGCGCAGAACAGTGCTGACGTTCACATGCATGCGGCGCAAGGAAGAAAAACAGGCTTGTCAGAAGACTAGCTCACCTCGGGGACAACGACTCTGTAGCGTACCGACCCTGCCACATTCACATTGAGTCGCAAGCCAACGCACTCACAACGCACAGTTGACATTCCACTGCCTTCACAATGGAAACCTGCCTCGCGCAGATATCAACGCTGTGTCCGATCTTTTCTGTCAGGCACCTGCAGTCACGCTGCAGCACGGCCCAAAACTAAACACTCCCCGGTAGCTAACCGAATCGGAAACAAGACTCAACAGAAACGCAGTTTCACGGCTCGATCCAAAGTGAGCCAATTCTACAGTCGGTTACAATTTTGACCGCGTTACCAATGCAACATGGCCAGTAGAAAACGCCGGTTCCAGCACAATAATTCTGCGATTTTGGGCCTGCTACCGAAAACAATGCGTTGACTGGCCGAGTCAAGGCTTAAACTGTATTAGGAGGGAGGGTTTGCATTTGGATCTGCAAGCATTTCTGAGCAGTGCCGCAAGTTGTTGCTGCCCCACCGAAGCCACCAGATGGATGTCGTCCCAATAGGTGACGTGTGCCGTAAGTTCCCATTTAACATTGATTCAACAATGTCTCAGCCACTTTTATCTTTTCTATCGCGTTTGTACAGCCACGCCACCAATCACATTGTCAGCGAAAACACGCGGCGTTTTGCTTTCACCTGTTTGTCCCTGTGTTGCGTCGCCTTCTCAGGTCGTTTCGCGTCCGGCCAGCTAACCGAAGCTGAAACACTGCAAGTCCAAGCTGAGGTGCAACCTTCGTCGGAGCTCAAAGCCCCAACTCTGGCGGACCTGGAAAAACAGGACACGCAGATAGAGGCGACTGAGGTTTGCCGGTTGGTGCTGAAAATCGAATTTCCCCGCACCAGTAATAGTGCAGTCTCCCGATTGCGAGCGGATATCTCCCAAGGCGTTTATTCTGACTACGCAATCAGCCAGATCCGTAGCCGCAGGCGGAAATCATCACCCAAGATCAGTGTGCCGGTCGGCGGTAATCGATACCGAGTGTGGTACGGATACTCATCGAAAATCCGCGCGGCCGTCTTGGCAACAGCAGCCGCACAGGCACCACAAATTACAGAGACGCCATCAAAAGTCGCGCAAGTGACTTATGAGGAAACCCAAACAGGCACCGCAACTACCAACGGGAAATATCCACATCGCGAAAGTTGGTGGACAGTAGGAAAACGCTACCCTGATCGTGCAGCGATGGTAAAGCACCTTTCTTCGGGGCAACACAAAGGAGTGTTTGCCACTGATTGGCTTGCAACCCTTACCCGTGAGGAGCTTCATTCACTGCACTCTGATGAACACGAAAACAAGGTGCAATGGAAATTCGCGGTCAGAGCAAACGAAATCTCACAATCGGCGGGATTGAACGAAGATTAGACCTTCGCTGAACGCCTACCCCGGACTTAACAACCGGGTCCCTGACTACCTACAGTTTCCCACATATTCACCCATCGGGAAAGCAATGATGGAGATGGAAGCTTTCGTCGGGTCAACAACCGCTAGCTCCCGGAAATATTCCACACCGCATTACCTTCGCAGATCACTTGACACTTAACCCGTCACCCAACTCACCCAAATCTTTGCAAAAAAAGCTTGAGCTAACCTGGGCTGCAAAGTTTGGCTCTAGCCTCTGGGGCCCGGACCTCGGGAGCTTACAGCTACATCGCTCGTTTGGCTAGGTTCAAACAGCAGGCAGGGCACGCCAGAAAAGCTTCCCCTAACAAGCCCTGCCTCCATGGCACCCAGTCCATGGTGAGCGTCATTCTTACGCATCTGTCGTTTCCGCGGGGCAGGTTGTTAGAATATTCGTTTGGTTCAAGTTTCAAACAACAAGCTAAGTCCCGGAATGTGCAATGAAGCTGTTACTCGCTACCTTCCTCATAGTTTTAACTGCCGTCAATCTGACTACGGCTGAGGAAGGAATGTATCCCATCAGTGAGGTGGGGCGATTGGAATTGGCTAAAAATGGTCTCAAAATTGCCGCGAAAGAGATCTTCAATGCAGATCAGACATGTCTTGTTGACGGAATCTGCAAGGTCAACGGTTGTACCGGCTCGTTTGTATCATCCCGTGGTTTAATCATTACGAACCACCACTGTGCCTATCGCGCTATACAAAGCTCAAGCACCACAACAAACGACTTCTTGCGTGATGGCTTCATTGCGAAAACCATGGCAGATGAAATTCCAGCCAAAGGTTACACCGTTCGAATCACAGAATCTTTTCAGGATATTTCAAGCCAGGTGTTGTCCGCCATCAAACCACAGATGAGCTACACGGAGCGAAGAAAAGCGATCGAGCAACGTCAAAAGGAATTAGAGAAATCCGCGGAGCAAAGACACGCGGGTAAACGGGCGGAGGTAGCCGAAATGTTTGCCGGCAAAACTTACGTTCTCTTCATTTACACCTACATCCAAGATGTCCGTTTGGTTTTTGCACCGCCCGCTTCTGTTGGCAACTTTGGGGGTGAAATCGATAACTGGGAATGGCCCCGCCATACGGGTGACTTCTCATTCATGCGGGCATACGTGGCCCCCGATGGATCAAGCGCTGAATACGCCAAGGACAATGTCCCCTACCAGCCAAAGCGTTTTATTCAGGTTGACCCGAAGGGAGTCGACGAAGGTGATTATGTAATGCTGATCGGTTATCCAGGCCGTACAGCCAGACACAAAACAGCAAGCTTTTTAACGTACGAACAAGATGTGCGACTTCCCTACGTGGTTGACCTGTATCAATGGCAGATCGACCAAATGGACCAGGCCGGCAAAGTCGATCGTTCTATCGCGCTCAAGCTATCTTCACGGATGAAAAGCTTAGCAAACGTTGAGAAGCGATCACGTGGTCAGCTCAAGGGCCTTTTGCGAAAAAACATCGTGGGCACGAGGGCAGCTGCTGAGGCTGAACTGCAACTGTTCATCAACTCCGATGATGCACGTCAAAAAGAACACGGGAACCTCTTGGCAGAAATCGCCGACGTTTACACAGAAATGAGTTCCGCTCAACACGAACTGGATATACAGAGCCTTCGCTTAGCAAGCCAGCTGATGTATTTTGCCTTCACAATCTACGACAGCGCGATTGAGCGGCAAAAACCAGATTTGGAACGTGAAACACCTTACATGGATCGAAACATCGATCTAACGCGTCGGAGGTTATTACTTGCTGTCAAAGACTTCCATCCGCCAACAGACCACCTGATCCTAACGGAGCTGCATCAACGCATTAGAGCTCACGGACAGAAAACAGCCAACTTCAACAGCTTGTTACCTGCCGAGGCTCAACTCAATGCACTGTACGACGAGACAAGGCTTGGTAACCCCGAGTTCGTACAAAGCTGTCTCGAAAAAACTCCTGACCAATTGGCGGCAATCAATGACCCCGCAATTGCAGCGATCATAAAACTCTATCCAAAATATCTGCAACTGCGTGAGGAATCCAAGTCGCGTGCAGGAAAACTCGATCAACTGTACGGCAAACTCGTCACAGTCAAGCAAGAATTTCTGCAGCAACAATTCGTGCCGGATGCCAATGCTACACTGCGACTGACCTATGGCCACATCAAAGGGTATTCCCCCGAAGACGCCGTCTACAAATCGCCCATCACAAGCTTGGGTGGAGCTGTCGCCAAGGCAACAGGTGTAGAGCCTTTCGTCTTGCCCCGTTCCATCATTAAAAAGCACGAGGCACGCGATTTTGGACAGTTCATGCATCCGAAACTAAAAGATGTGCCCACTGCAATCCTGTACGACACCGACACAACCGGCGGCAATTCTGGCAGTCCAATCCTCAGTGCTGAAGGCAAGCTGGTAGGTGTCAATTTTGATCGCGCCTTTGAGGCTACCATTAACGATTTTGCTTGGAACGAATCCTATAGTCGCTCCATTGGGGTTGATATCCGATATGCATTGTGGATCACCGGCAACGTGTTTGGGGCCACTCACCTGCTGACGGAAATGGGCGTTCAGTAGGGTATCACAGGGGATTCAAACAAACGAAACTCCACATGGTGACGAATGCCACCCAAGTAAACTTCGAGAACGTCCCCGCGTTCATCAGGCCTAGCTACAAGAATAAACCCCTGCCCCACCTTTCACCACTCTTTTTCTCAGGGGCCCCCCCACACTCGAACACCCGAATACCAAGTCCTTTGACCGCACCTTATGCTAGCTACCCCCCCGCGTGGCACCTATCACCGCACCGAATGTCCATAGCGTGACTCTTCCCCGTTCATATTTTAGGTATATTACTGCATAAGCTGTGTCCAGCTGCATCCATTCAGGGAGTATATGCGTGTGCGATCGATTCAAAACCGGAAGGGTGTCCCCATGAAACGACGAGATGCTTTGAAATCAGCAGGCTGTTTAGTGATGCTGCCTGCGTTGGAAAGTTTTGGACAATCGTCAACGGGCGATGAGCCGGGAAAAGCAAATCGTCTGTTCTGCATGAATATCGGCAACGGGATGTGTTCCGACAACTTCCCGACATCGACGGGCAACGATTATCAGAGCACGTCTACATTCCAACCGCTCGAAAAACTGAAGAACGATTTCACTCTCTGTACGAATTTAAGGAACTACGGGAATCACGAAAGCACGATGTACGCCTTTGCTGAATACGGCGACCACACAAATCCCCAGTTGATTAAAGATTCGGTTGACGAGGTCGCGGCGTCTCACATCGGCAATGACACGCGCATTAGAAATCTGGTTGTTGAACAGAGGAATTCTTATGGCGTCTCCTGGAAGGGTGGATTGCCCGTTTCCCCAATCGCAGACGTTCAGATTTTGTTCCAAACCATCTTCGGCAAAGTTGACACGAAGAAACGAGGTGAGTTGCTGACGCTCAAAAAATCGATGCTGGATGCGAGTAGAGAAGACGCAAAGAGCATGATGAGTCGAGTTTCTCGGAAGGACCGCGCTAAATTGGATGAATACTTTTCCAGTCTGCGTGAATCTGAAAAGTCTATCCAAAGGGCTGAACAATGGTTGAGTCGAAAAGACGTAGAAGTACCATTCCCTGAAAATGTGCCGTTTGAAACGGACGGCCTCAGTGAGTACTCGCAAAAGATCCTGGTTTGCCCGCACTTCAATCAACGTTCAACTTACTTGGACTTGCTCTTTCTGGCATACAAGTTTGACGTCACGCGAGTGGCCAATGTGTATTCAGAATGGAATTGGCTTGGACATCATACGGATTCCCATCAAGTCGCGACCGAAGCAGGATTCATTAAGAACATCGAGGCGGATCAGGGTTACATGATGCAGACGGCTCGATTCTTGGAGAAGCTCAAATCGACTAAGACAAAAACGGGTGGAACCCTACTGGACCAGACGGTTTGTTTGATCACCAGCTCCTTGAGTATTAACAAGGAAGAAGGGCCTCACGGCATGAAGAATAACCCCGTGATTGTCGCTGGCGGTGGCTTTCAGCATGGCAAACACGTTAAGTTTAACGGGACAGACAACCGGAACAACGTCTACCTCGCAGCATTGCAGCATCTGGGTGTCGAAATCGACACCTTTGCCACCAGTAGCGAAAGCGCCAAGCTCTGAACAAAGCGGGAACAATCACTTTCGTTTCGGGCACTTGTTTTCCGACCGAATCACCGCTTTCGCGGAGAGGCTGACTGAATGACGTGTCTGGAAAAAATTCACAGCACGGGATCGGAGCGTGACTTTGAAAAGAATGAGACGATGAGATCCGTTTCCTCAATTGCGTTCTTGCTGATCGTGGCATTAGCAAGCGTCACTGTGGCTGGGGCCGAAGGAGACCTTTCAGAGGTCAAA
>DOPG01000094.1 GCA_003513555.1 Rhodopirellula sp.
CGGGTTGAGGTTTCAACCGATGCCTGGGTAAACGATTTCATTGCAACCAATTTCCAAGACTCACCTGTGTCGGCTACATCAAAGTTCGCCTGATAAACCACATCTCTGACATGTAAATGGCCCCAGTGTTCCACGCGTCCCACGACTTTCCAGGTGCAGTCAACTCCAAATACATCAGCATCCGGCCACTGTAAATCTGGTGAGACGGGTTTCGTGCGACTTACGTCAAGTCTCTGCACCAAGTCGATCCGCGCTGTAGCACCGCCATCATCCTCCTGTGCTAGTCCCTGGCGAATTTCCAGGTAGATTCGACGCAACAAATTTCCTTGAACACTGGTTGCTAACCCATCGTAAATCGATTCTTCCGTTCGACGTTGTAATGCCGCATAGACGTTGTCATGGAGTTGTTCAAACACGTTCACAGCCACTTTATCAGTGGCGGGCAAAATAGGTGGCATTGTCAGCCGATCACCAACTTGCCACCAAGCAGCACCTGCAAGCATCGTGCAAAGAGCGGCTGCCATCACAACTCGAGGCCGACGTCGTCTCAACGCTAGCAGTGACAGGACAGCGCTGATGATTCCCACTGTCATAAGTGCGACCGGTGGCAATTTGGAATCGGACTTCTGCCTGATGGCTTTCACTGAAGTGATCGGTGGCGGCGTACCCCAGTCATCGGGACGCGTCCACTTGAGCACGTTTCGTTTCCCCAGTCGGCTTAAGTTTTGACGCAAAGGCTTGCCTTGTCCCATGATCGCTGCCGAGACGGACCAGACAGAGTTGTTGAAGCGATTCCAAGTCAATTCCAGCGAGTGCGGCGGCGTATCCAGTCGGTAGGTAAGGATTAACGCGACTCGTGCATTGGCCACCGG
The DNA here is from genome assembly GCA_003513555.1 of Rhodopirellula sp. GTDB lineage: Bacteria > Planctomycetota > Planctomycetia > Pirellulales > Pirellulaceae > Rubripirellula. Next base: position 873 of record DOPG01000094.1, read on the forward strand.
GACAACACGACGCTTTGACGCAATTGCGAAGTCGGTCATGTCCAAGCCGTAGAAGTCGCACCGCTGGACAATCGGCTTGCGTTTCTTGCCGTCAATTTGCAGTGGATTTCCGGAGGCAAAATAACCCTCAATCTGTTTTCTCGCCAAATCCTGTTCCGTCAGGTCGAGTAGTGGATCATCATCTCGAGCGAGTAGGAGATCCTCATCTAGCGACAGATAGGGGATCAGGATCTCGTGTCTTACTTCAAAGTCATCGATGTATAGGAACGAATAAACACGACTGTAGTTGGTGATTCCCAATAAGGCCTGTTTTTCTCGATCCTGCCATTGTTGGCGTTCTTCTTCACTGGCCTCTGGTGACAGCGGTGGGTTGTCCCAATTGATTCGCATGGAGTATGCCTCATGCGGAAGCAGCGTATGTTCAACTGCGGCTCCACCGCCTTGCTGTTTGATTTCGAGTTTTGTCTCGGAAGGCAGCACCGCGTCTTCATCAGTGAACATTTGGGTGAACGTAAGCAGATCTGGTGGCTGGTCAAAAACGTACTGCAGTTCAAAGACCAATTGATGTCCCATCAGATCCGACAAAGGGACGCCTTCTGCTGGCAGTTCGTAAGCAGCAACCCCCACATTCTGTGGTCTGAATCGATTTCCCTCGACATCCGTGATCTCAAACCGTTGTGCCAAAAACTGTTCATGCAGCTTGATTCCCTGACGAATCACCGACAGGTCAAGGAAGTCCTCTCGATTAGGCTGAAGTTGATGAAAAAGGTAGAGGTCCTCCAAGAACACCTCGATGCGTACATCGGTGGACTCACGCGTCAGGTAAACCGATGCTCTGGTGATCGAGATTGGGTGGGCCGCATGTGTTTCCCCCGCCGCTCCACCAGCCCACGTGGCGGTCAGAACCATCAGCAGGAAGATCGATCGAATTGGGATGCGAGGGGGGAACCTCATGACCCATTGGCGATGGACGCGTGCGGTCGGGGTCACCTCGTTACCTCCTTGAGCGTTAAATACGCGTCACTCCATTCACGAACGTGAATTCCGTCGGTTTCAATGTCTGCCGTGATGATTCGCCAGGGATGATCTTTCCAGCGCCCTCTTGCCTTGAGACGAATGGATGCGGTGCCCATACTGCCAGCTTGCACCGTAAGCTTTTGGAAGACTTTGTCCAGGCTCACGACGTTCTCGGGAAGGTTGAATTTGAGCGAATAATCGCGAGCCTTCGCTGAATGATTTGTGATGCGGAGCTCAATGGTTTTGACTTCCTTGGACGATAGAGTTTCACTCCGGGGGTAAAACACAGCCCATTGCTCGTCCACTGCGTAATTGGCATCATCCCAGGCAACGGTTTCACGAATCAGGTTGCGTCGTTCTCGATACCGGTTCGTTAAGTGATCGAGTTCTGTCGCATTGAATTTGAAAACGTGGCGAATGTGTTCATTGATCAACCAGCAGTCACCCGCATCACAGATTTTTTCGAGACACAGCAGGTATCCTTCATGGTCATGAAGGAGATTTCGGTTAAGAATGCAATAGTCATCGAAGCCCGAGGGCGCGAATGCATCGCCGATAAAGAAGACCGGTTTTTCGCCGTCTTTTTCAACCAACATGGCCCCATGATAGAACGCCTGCCCGGGAAAAAAATGAAATGTAAATGTATATTCATGCCACTTCATTGTCGCACCGTCCTTCATCACCTTGATGTTTGCGATTGGGTTTTCGGTCATCGCTGGCAAATGAAAAGCAGCTGGCTGTTCGAGCAAATCGGAGTATTCCTCGGTAGCGTACACAGGGGACTGAAAAACCTTCACGGCCTTGGCAACGGCATCGGTGTGGTCATCGTGAAAATGGGTCACAAAAATACCCTCGACCTTGTCAACGGCCTGTTGTTGAATCAATTCTTCGATCGCTTCGATCACTCGATCTGAGCCACAGTCGAGCAAAAATCCAGCCCCCGTTTCTGACAAGATCAAGCGGCTTGTTGAATTCTCGTAGATCCAATCCGGTGTTGTGTCATACTCACAATAGGGCATCAACTCGATGTCCGCGTCTTGTCCCAGCACACGGCGACCGCACGCCCGCATCCGATCCTCCTTGAAATACCAGTTCAACGCATTGGTTGACAGGTAGTTGTGGTAGATCGCCTGCACGCGTTGGCGAAGCTTTGTTGCAGCATCTGTGGGATTGGGGATGATTGGGCCTCGTGCTGGCACGGCCACATCCAGCTTGGCGTCAATGATCCTATTCAGACTGGCCACGAGGTCGGCTAGCCTCGCCCCGTACCCGTGATATCCCCGTATCTGCGCAACCGGGATCGCATCTTGATAGCTGTACAAGTCGAGCAACTTGCCATCGCCGTAGATGAGATCTCCGATGAAACCAACGCGTTTGCCGTCCAAGACAGCCACATAACTGACCGCGCCTCGCGTAAAGCCCGGAGTTTCTATGACTTCGAATCGGGTGCCAGAAAGGTGAATCGCGTCTCCGCCCTCGACCCATTGGTTCACAGTCCAGGAATGGGACGGGACCTTCGTTGTCTGTTGCGCGTAGTCGTGATAGCGGGCTTGCGGAAAGCGTCCCCAATAATCCAAGCCGTTTTCCAACAAATCACGCTCTCGGGCGGGAGCAACGACTTTGGCCGATTCAGCGGCCTTTCTCGCCCTCCATACGACGTCCCGCCGACCGTGAGTCAGTAACACGTGCTTGACTGCTTGGTCCCACCCATAAACGGCCACAGATCCCTCACTGGATCGAACACAAACCGCATTAATAGCGCCGAGTTCGACATCACACGAGGCCGTCAATTTGATAACTTCGGCGTGACTGTGGAGGGTAAAGATTGACGCGATCACACTTATGATCGCGCACCGTACTACAAATACTTGACGAGGACTTTGAAGGAATGTCATCAGATTGAAACCCATGTCAGGTTACAGGACTTGCTGGAAAGCTGTTTGCCGTTCGCGAACATTTTTCGAGCGAACTCGATGCAGGATTACGCTATTGCTCGATCACACCGGCCTGCCAACTCGAAATCCAGCTCTGAACTGAATTCAAGCCTACGGTCAGGGAATTTGGAATCGAGGAAAATTCCGGCACCCCGTGGAACGCTCTCGGCCACGTATAGGTTCATTTAGCTTGGACAAAATAACAAAGTGTGTTTGGAACAACTTGGCAAGCTCCTGCCCACGTCGCTCCACCCCGTTGAGCGTCACTCCAGTTACCACCCTGGCATTCAGAGCTTTGCAGCCATCGTTTCCAATGTCCGGCATGATACACTATACCGCAATCCACCTTCCCGGTTCTGACGGAACCTTCGCAACCTCGTTGGGCCCCTCGCTTTGATACTGTTCGATAACGTCCATTATTGCTATCCGCAGACGGGGAGAGAAGTTGGGTCGCGTGTTGTTGTTCGGCGATGGTCGATCGCTGCTGGAGAATGCGTTGCTTTGATTGGGGCGAGTGGTTCCGGGAAAACTACCTTACTGCAACTTGCTGGTGGTATTTTGGGTGTCGCTGGCGGTTCGATCCAGGTCGCGCAGCAGTCGTTAGGAACGATGCCTGAGGCGAGACGGCGACAATTTCGACTCGCTAACATCGGATTCGTATTCCAGTCGTTTGAGTTGTTGCCTCACCTGACGGTGGAAGAAAACCTGCTGTTACCAATTCGTCTGTTGCAACCAAAGCGGCTTTCCACGCAGGTGCAGTCACGCGTTGATGACTTGTGTGAAAACCTGAGTTTATCGCGTTCCATTCGAAAACGGCGGCCGGATCGGCTGTCTCAGGGTGAGCGGCAACGCGTTGCGATCGGACGAGCATTGGTCACGCAACCCAGTGTAGTGCTGGCGGATGAACCAACGGGCAATCTGGATCCGGCGTTGAAGAGGTCCGTTGTTGAACTGTTGCTCAACCAATGCCGTGAGAGAAATGCGACGCTCGTCATGGCAACTCATGACCTCAGTGCTATCGATCGATTCGACAGTTCGCACGAGACAAGCACGGTCCTTCAATGGGAGGGGCAGCATTGAGGGATGTCTTGCGTTTTTCAATTGCCACAGTGACTTACTACTGGCGCCGCTCCCTGCTGCTGACGATGTGCGTGGCAATGGCAGTGTTTGTTCCACTGACTCCGTATTTGCTGGTTCGGCGTGCGGCCAGCACATTGGAAGAGCGTGCTAGCTCTACCCCGTTGATGATCGCAGCAGCTGGTAGTAAGACTGACGTAACCCTTTCGGCGTTGTACTTTGATGGCAGAAAACACAACATCATGACAATGAGCGAAGTGATGGGAGTCGACCCGCGGAGGGCGACAGCGATCCCGCTGCACTTGCGATTCTCAACGTCGGGAGTGGCCATTGTCGGAACGACCGAAGAGTATTACGGACTGCGTGGTCTTGAGCTTGAAGAGGGTACTTTCAGCAGGCGGTATGGAGATTGTGTCGTTGGCGCCGCTGTCGCGCGAAAACTGCGGGTTTCGCCGGGAGAGTATTTGACGTCCGATCCCAAAACTATTTTCAATCTTACGGCAGATTACCCGCTGCGGATTCGGGTCACAGGTGTGCTAAGCCCATCGGGATCACCAGATGATGAGGTTGTTTTCGTTTCCATGGAAACGGCCTGGATCATGGACGGAATCGGGCATGGTCATTTCCAAGGATCCGGCAAATCTGGCAGGGCCCACCAAGAGGAAGCCTCTCACCAGGCAACGCCAAGTGAAAACGCGACCGAGAAACTGCAGCTAGAGATTACCAATGAAAATATCGGTGGGTTTCATTTCCATGGACAGCTCGAGGATTATCCCGTTACCGCATGTATCATCGTGCCCACGGACACACGCGCGGGAACCCTTCTGATCGGTCAGTACTCAGCACGGGCCGACGGTAAGGTGATGGTCATTGAGCCATTGAGCGTCGTGCAGCGTCTGCTTGCCTCGGTTCTGCGTGTCCAAAATCTGGTTCTAGCGGGGCTCTCCTTGGTCACTGGGGCGTGTCTATTGTTGGTCGTCTTTGTGTTCTTGCTTACGTTTCGTTTGCGTCAAGCCGAGTTTGATACCCTTAAGAAAATCGGTGCCTCGACGAAGCAAATTAGCGGTATCGTGCTATTTGAAGTGGGGTTTGTGCTGACAGCTGGTGCCACGATTGGTGTGGCCCTGACATGGTCAACGGGGCGGTTCGATCAGCTCCTGCTTCGTTGGTTAATCTGAACTGAGCTAGAGGAGGGGGCGATGCCCGGAGGGCGTTGCTGAGTTCTAAGAGGCTTGGCACGCCGTTGCTTGCTTGGCTGATTTCCGCGGCGGCAGACTATGCGGGAGCTTTGCTTACCCCCCCCCGCTTTCCACGCAGCCCGAAGTTCAGGAAATCATGTAGTGCCTGTTCCAAAGCCGCCGGAGAAGGATCTTCACGCTCACCGCGTATCTGTTCAAGCTAAAATGCACAGCTGCTACTTTTAGGTTGTTTATTGCCTAATCATTGCATTTCCAAATGATGACTCGAAAACATTACAATGTGCATCCGGCACGTGAGCTTTGCCACCATAGCGGTTACAGTGTTGTTCGCGTCAATGCTTCAACCTTTTGCGCTGTCGTGTTTTGGTGATGCGTGTCGCCCGCCTTGCTGTTATTCACCCCCAACTCCGTTGCAGTCGCCGAATGAAAGCCACTGTTGTCCATCCTCTGATAGACTACTTCCTGAATGCCATGAGCCCTTCCGTTTGTACTGCAGATGCCGACAAAGCTCATGGCGCACGGCAAAGGTGGTCATTCATCACGCTAGCCTGTGTGATGGTGAGCGTGCTTTGGTTTAGCAGTGCGCACGCGAATGAGAGCCAACAACTAGAATTCTTCGAATCGAAAATTCGCCCAATTCTGGTGAATCATTGTTACGAGTGTCACAGCGAAGGTTCCATGAAATTAGCTGCTGGGCTTCGGCTCGACAGTCGTGCAGCCATCCTCCGGGGTGGTGACTCCGGAAGCGCCATTGTGGTCGGTAAGCCGAAGGAGAGTTTGTTGATCCAGTCTGTGCGCTATGAAGCTAACGAAATGCCACCGAGTCAAAAGCTGGAGGCCGCTTCGATTGCAGCATTAGAACAGTGGGTCGAATGGGGCGCGCCTTGGCCAGCCGAAGACACTCGTGACTCCATGGCACCTGAGGCAGGTTACGATTGGTATGAATTACAACAGCACTGGGCTTGGCAACCAGTGAAGCGGCCCATTCCTCCGATTGTGTCCGACTCAGCATTGATCAAAAATCCAATCGACCAATTTGTTGCCTCGCGGCTTGCCAAGAATGCTTTACGACAACCAGGGCCTGCTGCTACCAAGATCCTCGTCCGCCGGAGTTTCATCGACCTGTTAGGCATTCCTCCTTCACCTGCGGAACTGGCGCGCTGGACCACCGCGATTGACGGGACGCCCGGCAAACGCGACGAGCAATTCAGTCAGATGATTGACGCATTGCTTGAGCGACCACAATATGGTGAGCGTTGGGCACGGCATTGGTTGGACGTTGCGCGTTACAGTGATACCGGTGGATGGACTCAAGATAATCGCGCTCACCCATTTGCCTGGCGTTACAGAGATTGGGTTGTGTCGGCCTTCAACGCCGACATGCCGTACGATCAATTCGTGACCAACCAAATTGCTGGCGACCACGTAGATACGGACGCTGCGATTGGCACAGGCTTTTTCGCGTTGGGGCCAAGTTATTCATCCGATGGCGGTGATCCCGAGAGCATTGCGCAAGCAAAGAGCGAAACCCTGGACGATCGTGTGGATACCTTTTCACGCGCGTTCCTCGGATTGACCGTTGCCTGTGCCCGCTGCCACGATCACAAATTCGATCCCATTCCCACCCAGGATTACTATTCGATTGCGGGAATTTTCAACAATTCGCGAGAGACGGAAACGCCCCTGGTTGATGCGGAAATTCAGAAAGCGTACCACGCTCATCAGGGAAAGATTCGAGCAGCACAGGACAAAGTGAATGAGCTGCAAAAGATCCCAAAGGATCAGAAACGCGAAGCGACTGAACAGGAAAAGGCCGATATTAAAAGCTCGCAGGAGAAATTAGATCAACTAAAAGCGACGGCGACTCCCAAATACGACTTCGCTCATACGATCCACGATGCGGGCTCCAATGATATGAAGATCGCTCTCCGCGGTAACTTGTTGAAGTTGGGTGAAGTTGCTCCTCGCCGTTTCCTACGAATCATTGAAGGGCAAACCCGCGAGCAGTTCAAACAGGGAAGCGGGCGAATCCAGCTCGCTAAAGCGGTCGTTTCTTCCTCCAATCCGCTTACAGCTCGTGTGATGGTCAATCGAATCTGGATGAATCACTTTGGCAAAGCCTTGGTCAGAACGCCTAGCAATTTCGGCATTCTGGGTGAGTCTCCGAGCCATCCCGAGTTGCTCGATTGGTTGGCTGTGGAATTCGTGGATTCAGGCTGGTCCATCAAGTCCCTGCACCGAACAATCATGAATTCCGCGACTTATC
>DOPG01000066.1 GCA_003513555.1 Rhodopirellula sp.
CCGTTGAAGGCCCGGGGATAGGCTCGGCCGCATCGATATAGGTTCCCTGGCTGCTGTAGTATGTCAGTGTTTCGGGGAGCACAATGAGATCAACGCCTTGCTCCGCTGCTTTTGAGATCAGCGGAGCGAATTGTTGACATTTCTGTGAGCGTGTATCGCCATCGCGAGGCTGCAGGTGTGCGGTTGCAAGCTTCACCTTGCGAGGTTCAGGCGCCGGGACGCGTTTTAGACGCGGGTGTTCCCAACGCACGCTTGAATGAGGGTTACCCCAACGAAAATGTAATTCGACTTGTGCCTGCGTTGCGTCTGGGGGAACCGCGTAGATTGCCGAAAACACATCAGACTGTTGCGTGGTTTTAAGAACCGGCGGAAATTCAGGTTCGGCCCGTGGCCGTTCGCCAGGCCGGTAGGAGCTAAAGGTGGGCGCTGCCCGCTTGACTGAGCGGCCCTGCTCGTCGAGCCATACAATGCGTACGACTGCAGCACGTCGTGCTAATTGCAAATTTGTTGTCTGCCTCCGTACTGAGAATTCGACGTGGGTGCGTCCAGTAACTGGGTACTGCACGCACCAGTACCCTGCCAAGCCTTCGCGGTGGTCAGACGAAATTTCGAAGCATGCTGGAGACGTTTTTGTCGGCGGTATTTTTCGGTGCGGTGGAGCTATTTCTGGACGCGCAGCGTTGAAGGTCCACGGACGGTTTGGCTTTGCGGCGGGTTGGCCTTCAGAGGCTGCCAATAGCGTAGATAGCATAATGAGCATGAGCAGCGACAGCGGTTTGCTGCATCCTTGACCCAATAGGCTGTAGGGAGTGGTGGGCATGACGACCGTCCGAGCACGAGTGTTTTTTAGTTTTTGTAGCATCAGCACCCATTGTAACGGGAACGCAGAACGTTTTTCGCTAGTTACGCGGGATCCTTCCTTGGGCAGGAAGTTTCATACTACCTGTTTCAGTTCTTGTGCATCCGCCACGCGTAGAGCGCAAGAAAGAAAGCGGGAAGCGCAAGGTATCGGTAGCCCAGTGGACCAAAGACGACGGTTGCATTGATGAACATAAAGCCAATGAAGATTGCAACTGTTCGGTCTACGGCGAGTGAGGGGACTCGGACTGATTTTTTCGCTTTGTGCAAACGGAACAGATCCATCCCCCAGAGCGTCAGCATTAGGTAGTTCGCCCAGATCCCATCGCCACTACGAACACCAATGAGATTTTCCGTTTCAGTGGCTGTTCGGTTCCACGCGTTGCTATGATGCCAGTGGTGGACAAAGTGGAATGAAAGGCCCACATGCAACACCAAGAGCAGGAAGCCTGCAAGCCAAAGATAATACTCGTGACGATGTTGATGCGTTTGTTCGGAGTTGCCTTGCCAGAGACGGTAGATTAGGCGGCTATATACCATGATCACGGAGACGCGGATGCTCCACTGTATCAAGAAGTCGGCAGCTTGGGTTTCGCTCATTAGGTTGGTCGATCCGTGTCTTGACGGTCGACTTCACTTTCATTGGATGGTCGAGTGGTGAGTGTATCGCGCATCTCCCCCCCGCTGTTCTGTTGGATTTGAGTTTTGTTCACTTCATTTTGGAAGAAGATTCACGGCTTGTGAGTGTGAAGTGTTACGGCGACAATCCTGCGAGCGGTTCGTCAGCCGCAAGTGTTCGGAAGACGTTCTTGCGTTTCTGTAACAGCAACTTTGGGTGTCTGCATTCGCCACCCCTGCCCGTTGGGTGGCAGATTGCGTGTGTATCCCGAGGAAAGCATTCATGCATCTTAATATTAATGATAGTGAACACTTGGAGTCGCCTAGCCAATCAGAAGTCCGGCAATGTGTCGAAAATCTTGGCGCGGATCAGTTTTTGGTATTGGGACATGGCGAGGGATACTTTGTTCAGACCTACCATAACCCTGATGGCAGCTATGAGTTGGAATATCGTCAGGGAGCAGCTAACCAACATTACAAGCTCAGTTCAGATCGGATCACGACGGCTGATGTGGTAAACGCGTTCGGTCTGTTTTTGGCACACTCAGGTGCCCTCGCAACGACTTGGGATTGGCAGCCACTTATTCTTGGTCCGGAAGTGCGTGTAGTAGACGAGGCAGAGGTCCCTGATGCGCTGGTCGAGTATCACGGGGTCTTGATGTCTGCAGACTGGCCTCAGGAAATTGAGGATGCGCAGGAACTTACCGGCTATGTCATGCATGGCCAGGCATACAATCGCGTCCGTCATTCTGCTGCAGATGCTATCGGCGAGCAGGGGGAACTGTGTCCGGAGTGCGGTGTGTTGAAAGGCCAGTACCATGTGCCCGGTTGTCAGCAGGAAGACTGCCCGCGTTGTGCAGGAAAACTGGTTGAATGTAGTTGTGAGATCGATGTCGTTTAGGCTTTCGCGACTTGTATCGGCATCGACCCGTTGGACCAAACGAGAACGGAATTCGTGTAGCTGGAAGCACATGCAGCGGATTAAAGGTGTTTTTTGAGGGTAGAACTGTTCGCGTTTGGTCATGTGAACATGCGAAGGCCTCGGAGGGTTGCTGACGTCCGTGAACCAGAGTTCGAGTCTCACTGAATCACGATTGCTGCGCTGTGATTGTTTCTAAACGCTGTGTTGTCGGGCACTGGTCCAGACACCTGGGGGTACTGTCACTGTTTAGTTGCTTTGATCATCTGCTCGATAGTGGTCGTCATTTGTTCCACCACCTTGGAGCCGCCTCCGACAAGCAGTTGTTTGACAATTCCATCTTCGCCGACAATCACGAGTTGTGGGATCGCTTTGGCTTGGTACCGGGCAGCTGCAACACCGTCGATATCCATCGCAACGGTAACGTTCAGCTTATACCGCTCCAGGACAGGTTGAATCTGCTGCGCGGATTCTTGGAGGTTGATGGAGATTAGTCTGACCGAATCTGGATCAAATTGTTCCATCGCTTTTTCCACTAACGGCATCGTTTGCATACAGGGTGCACACCAGGTTGCCCAAAAGTCTAAAACGACGATCTTTCCCGCCTGTTCTGACAGTTTGAACGGTGTGCCATCCAGTAACTGAAGAGCAACCTCTGGAGCGGTTTGACCAATGAGTGGAGAGGAAGCGTTGCTTTCCTGGCTACCCTGTTCCATGGCTGCGGTCACCAAAGGTTCAACCGCAGATTGTAGTTTCCAGCGGTTGTAGGCAAGATCGGTAACCTCGGTCAGAATTTGCTCGCCAAGGATGAGTTGATCAACGTTCTGCAGGGGGAAACTGCAGGGACCAATGATAGCGCTTTCACCACTGACATGCGTTGTTGATGATCGCGTAGGCGTGAAGGTGACTCGTTCACCGTCTCGGAGCAGGACTTGGGCCAAGCCATCATAAATGGAGGTTTTGTCTTTCGAGCCTGCGTTTGTTTCGTTGTTGATCTGCTGTTGGGGGTGCAGCCAGATGATTTGCGCTACGCGGTCACGCGGTAGCGTAATCTCCGTTAATTGGACTTCTGCGCGAATGCTGTCAGCGTCAGCCTCAATGAGTCGGCATCGAAGGAAATCACCATTATGAGAGCAGAGGATATGAGTCGGTGGTGCCGACTTTTGCAACCGGGGTATGGTAAGGAGACGTTCACGCTTGGCAGCCTCAAGATCGGGTGGCGGTGCGTTGGTGACGTATTCAATCGCCTTGATTTCTTCGTGGGAAACAAAGCCGTCTTTGGAATCGATGGTTGAGACATAGACACCTGTCGAGTCGATGCGGTCGACACGACAGGAGATGACATCGCCAGTAAGGACGTGGACCACATGGGCGTCACGTTCAACTTTGGGTGTTTTGACTTCGTCTGCACGCTTTAAGAATAGCTCCCCAAAATTCAGGCCCCGTTGCTGTTGTTTGATTCTGAGTCGCTGCATTTCCTGTGCGCGGACTTGCGCACTTTTGGGACCCGGTGTTGGGATCATGCGATAGAGGATGTTGCCAGAGGCGTTTGGCTTCATTGTGGCGGCCAGCGTACTTCCGTAAGGTTTCCAACGGAATTGTATGGGAAGCGTCGTTTTGGTCTCTGATCCCGCGGGTGCTAATACTCCAGCGAGCTTGAGGTCGCCGACCTGCAGTTGTCCCTTGAGTTCCGTGCCCGCTGCGACTTCCGGAGGTTTGGGGTCGTGTGTGAATACAATGATCGAACGGATGTCACGGCGGGGAATTTGAGAAGGAGATGTCGAGTTAGCTGAGGCAAAACTGCATTTCGATGAATCAAATTCAATGAACTTCCCTGATAATCGGACGCCATTTTGGAGAAATAATGCACACTCTGAGGGAGCAGGTGGCGGGGCGGGATTTCGGAATGTGATTCCGGTTACGTCGTCCCAGGCAAACGTTGATTCGGGGTTTGCCTTGCCGATTGAGAGCTTCCCGGACGCAAGTCCATCAATGCTGCCCGAGGCAAAGGTGCCATCATTGAATGCCACAAGCGCATCAGCGTCCGCGGCTGCATTCGGTAAAGAACCCAGCCAGCGTGCGATGGAGACTCGTTCGACCGTGAGTTGCTTGCCTCGATTGACGATCCGAATGCCACTTTGAGGGGACTTGGGTTCCGCGTCCAGTCTCTGGGGATTGGGCGCAGCAGGCGGCGCGAGATCCCCGTCACCGCTGCTCTCAAAAGTGTCTGTGGTTTCGGTGGGCATCGTTAGTGAAGCGAGTAACGTTCCGTCCTTTCGCATCACGTGAAGCGTTCCAGATATCTGGTCCAAATAGAACGTCAGTCGGAGGTCGCGCCGCAAACTCAGGTCGGCGATTAAGGCCAAATTTGCTTCTTCCTGCGATTCCCGGACTGCAACCAGCTTCTGGCCCGCTGTTTCCAGACGCCAGCCGTCACTCGAATGATCTTCTGTTGCAGTCACATCGGATCCAAGGGAGACAATGAAGTCGGCTTGATCCTTCCACGAAAGCGTGAGTTCAATGACCGCACGAGCGGGGACACCTAGGTCGCCATTGAGTACTGCCCCGCGTTGGTTGGTGGACAGGTAGTTGCCATCTTCATTCCATCCGCTCGTTTCCCACTGAGCTGTGTTCCATGATTGCAATCCATTTGAGCGTGCGAATAGCACCGTTTCATTCTCCTGCACGCGGTACAGGCGTGTGACTGACTCAGTAGGCACACGAAATTCACCAAAGGATTGTGTTTTGATCGTGATGAAACCTGTCTCCCAGCCAGTAATGTTGCCGTAAACGATATCCCGGTTTGTGAACTCGATTGCGAACTCATCTGACCTTAGACGTTCTGGTCCTAAGTTGATCCGTGGGTACTTGATGCTTTCAATCGCTTGAAGAGTGAAGTTGAACGGTGTTGCGAAACTGGATGCAAGCCACTTCACCTGCTTTGAATCGCTTGTTGGAAGTAGTTGCCCCGGGACCTGGCTGCCGTCAATCAGGGTAAGGGACCCCGTGCGAAACTCATTCGAGTTAGCAGTTTGCGGACGACGAATGTTTGCAGGTTGGTCAGTCGTGCCCGGAGTTGGATCGCCCTGATTTGGCCCAACTGGGGCCAAATCTGTGACTTGTGCATTACCCGGGCTCAGACAAACAAAGCACAGCAGGAACATTGGCCGAACCACGGCGGTTGTGTTGTTCAGAAGTTGGGGCAAGTCAACGCTCGTAGATGGGCAGGAAACGATAATTTACAGCAAGAGAAAGTAAGCACAGGCTTGTTGAAACGTGGGGGCCATGAGTTCCAGAGAAACTGCCATCTTCAGCTTGGGATTTTTTAAGGCGTCTCACCAGAGCCTTGTTCCAAGTGGTCCAGGCACCGATGTCGGCCTGAAAGAAGGCTTGGGCCTGATAGTAACTTTGATATTCAACTCCGCCGTGACCAGGGCTTCCACCCTGGACTTTGTCTTTAAGGTAGCCAACGATTGTCTTGAATTGTGGGATGTCTTTTCTTCTGGCGATGGAAAAGACAAGATTCGCAATTGAAATCCGAGCAAGTGATTCATTGAATCCACCGACACCGCCTGAGTAAGCGACTTGACCAGAAGGTGCGGTCATTTTAATAAAATATGAGATGGCTCGATCAATGGCTTCGTCGGGAACTTCCAGGCCGGCATTACGGGCAGCAAGTAATCCCATCAACACGGCACCCGCGACGGAGGTATCTGCGTCACTTCCACTTGGGTTGTAACGCCATGCTCCGTAGGT
>DOPG01000303.1 GCA_003513555.1 Rhodopirellula sp.
TCTCGCGAAAAAAGAAGCCTATGGTGTCGTGGATATCGATTCCTTTGCTGGCCCAAGTGAGGTGATTGTCATTGCAGATGAGACGGCGAGAGCCGATTTTGTTGCAGCAGATCTTCTGGCTCAGGCAGAGCATTCGCCGGGTTCTGCGATCCTCATCACATGGGATGAGAAGTTGATTGCTGCGGTTCAAGCAGAACTGTTGAGGCAGTTGGATTTACTGACACGTAACCATTTGACGCTTGATAGTCTGGAAGCATTCGGCGCTTTGATCCTTGTCCGGGATCAAGCTCACGCGTGCGAGCTGACTGACCAGTTTGCGCCAGAGCATCTGCATATTGAGACGCGAAACCCGCGTGAGGAAATTGCTCAGATTCGGAATAGCGGCGCCGCATTCCTGGGCCACCATACTCCAGTAGCCTTGGGGGATTATGCCGCTGGTCCCAGTCATGTTCTTCCCACGGGCGGTACCTGCACATGGGCTGCTGGATTGTGCAGTAACAGCTTTTTGCGAAGCGGCAGCGTGACGGAATTTGATTCAGCGTCGCTGAACCAGATTGCTCCCGATGTTGTCCGACTTGCGAACAAGGAAGGGCTGACAGCTCATGCCAGAAGTGTGACGATTCGAGAGTCTTGATTCAGGCACACAGACTTGAACTGCTTGTTCCGCGTTTATTGTTCCTTATTTTGAACCTCATTGCTCATTTTTGTTTAGCGACCTGACCCAGATTGGCTAACGAAAGCCCCACACTCATCATGGCTGACAAGTCTCTCTTCCGCCCTGCACTCACCCGAATGATGGCTTATGCCCCCGGTGAACAACCTCCGCCGGGGAAGTTCATCAAGTTGAATACAAATGAGAATCCATATCCACCACCGCCCGCAGTTGTCGACGCGATCAGGGGGGCAGCAGGCGGCCCACTTAACCGTTACCCCGACCCTATGGCGACTGCTTTCCGAAGGGCTGCAGCTGAGCGATTAAATCTGCCTGGGCCTGACTGGGTGCTGGCTGGCAACGGAAGCGATGAAATTTTGACATTACTCGTTCGAGGTTTTGTCGGCGAAGGGCAGAAGTTGCGTTTGCCTTATCCAAGTTACATTCTGTATCGCACCTTGGCTGATATTCAAGGCGCCGCTTGGGAACAGGTCGCTTTCGATGATGATTGGTCACTTCCGGAAGCTTTTGGAAATTCTGATGAAGACCTCCGGCTCGTCCTGTTGCCTAATCCAAACAGCCCCAGCGGGACTGTCGTCAGTCCCAATCGTGTGTCCCAGTTAGCTGACTCACTCGATTGTCCTTTGATAGTTGATGAGGCCTATGCTGATTTTGCCGAAGATAATTGTCTAGATCTTGTTCAACAGAACCAGCGGATCATGGTCACAAGGACCCTCAGTAAGTCTTATGGCTTGGCTGGGATTCGGTTTGGTTTTCTTGTCGCACAGCCGGATGTGATCGCGGAACTGGCCAAAATCAAGGACAGCTATAATTGTGATGCTTTGTCGATTGCCGCTGCTACGGCGGCGATGGGCTGTAGTGGCTGGCTGAGCGAAGTTCAGGAAAAAATGAATGCCACACGCAGTCGACTGGCAGAACGCCTGAGTGACCTTGGCTTCGATGTGGTGCCCTCTCAGGCAAACTTTGTCTGGTGCCGACACCCCAATGGGAAACATCAGCAACTTTACGAATTTCTGAAGAATAATCAGATTCTCGTTCGATACATGCAATTCCCGGACTGGGGAGATGGTCTGCGGATTTCTGTGGGTACAGATGAGCAGATCAACGCCTGCCTGATGTTAATTGAGCGTTACCTGGCTTAGAAGTCTCTCGTCGTTTGGACATTCTCACTCTTGTAATTCTGGTAATCACATGACTCGCACTGCCTCGGTCGACCGCAAGACCGGAGAAACAGACATTCAGCTGTCGATTGACTTGGATGGCGATGGGGCTGGAACGCGGCAATCTGGGATCGGTTTTCTTGACCACATGCTGGATCTTTTTTCTAAGCATGCGTTGATCGATCTCTCCGTGGCCGCTGCCGGTGATTTGCATGTTGATGATCACCATACATGCGAGGATATCGGGATTGCTTTGGGGCAGGCTGTGGATCAGGCTCTCGGGGATCGTGCCGGAATTCGTCGGTATGGGCATTTCACTCTTCCGATGGATGAGTGCCTTGTCACCGCTGCCGTGGATCTGGGGGGGAGGTACGCTTTTGAGTATCAGGCACCCATTGCCGCAGCCAAAATCGGCACTTTTGATACTGAGTTGGTCGAGCATTTCTGGCAATCTTTCGCTGCCAACTCGAAATCCAATCTCCATGTTGTGCTGCATCATGGACGTAACGCGCATCACATTGCCGAGTGCGTTTTCAAGGCTGTTGCCCGCGCGGTACGAATGGCGGCAGAAGATGATCCTCGCAGTAACGCGATTCCCAGCACCAAGGGAATCCTGTAACGTCATGTCAGTTAGCCGCTGGTTTTTCTAGTGCTAGATTTACGTTGGTGGCTGCCTTTCGGGGGCGGCGAGGAACGAAGAAACCGACACAGGCAAGTCCAATCAGGCAAGCGATCACTGAGACCAAGTACTTGTTGGAAAGGATTACTACTCCTGACAGGATGATGGTAGCAATCAATGCGGCCCAGCGTGCTGGCAGTGCCCACAAGCCGATCCCACTGATGGTTTCAACGACGATGATTTGACGACTGTACCACTTGGCGATTTCCTGCAAGTCCTCGGGCTCATAGTTGTCTCGCAGGTAGTTGAATACCCAAAAGTCACGATCTAGAAAGTAGATATCAAATAACACTTCTCCAGACCAGTACTCAGGGGTCCATTTGCCAGCTGCACCACCAAGCAGAATCAAAGAGATGATCAGGCGTGAGAGAAAGGCAGCACGAAGCATTAGCAATTCTTGCTGATCCGTATCGATCCGGTGGGATAACCATACAGACCACAGACAGCACCACCAAATCGTCACAAATGTCATGTCGTTGTAACTTCCTTGGTGGACGCACATCAGCGTGATTCCAAAGAAGCCCAGCCAGTTGCATGTCTTTCGTAGCAGGTTGATTGACGTGATCAGGCTGATTCCTGTTGCCAACGCAGATCCCCAGAACGCCAATCGAATTGTAGTGATCGACCTCAACCAGTCAGGAAAGAATGGGTCTTCGACGGGGATGTTCGCGTAAATATTGTTGGCTTGGAGAAAGAACTCCCATTTCCAAAAAAGGCTGACTAGTATTGTCGCCTGAACAAGTCGGTAGGCAGCGATAGGTCGATGGATTCCTGCGGACCTCAGTCTTTGAAACGCCAGCGTGATTCTGTTCATAGCGATTCCTCGACTTCGTCAATGCGAATCAGTTGGTAGCCACCTTCGGCTTGAGCTTCGAGGTGAAATTTTGATTCGAGGACCTGACCGCGGTATGACGATTTGAGGGTAAACCAACGATCCTGCTGTGAGGATAAAAAGTCATACCTGCCAGCAAAGAATGTAATGACTCTCGCTGGGAAGTGATTTGCGTACCTCCAGTTCTCATCAAGGATCATCATTACAAAGCCTGGAGGGTATTGTTCCACTTTGTATTGGTTCGCAAAGTTGTACATTGACGGGATGGGGAATTGTGCAGCCCAAACAGAAAACGATGGTGTTCGAAGGTGAAACCGTTGCAAGGAGTGCTTTGCGATTCCCGGGATCCACGGCATCAGCAAAAGCCAAACAGCAATCAATCCAATGAATGCAACAATGCAGCTGAATCCCCAGTCACGTTGTTGCTTGTTGTTGCTGAGGGACGTGTCATTTGAATCGACCATGGGGATGTTCCTTCATTCCGCGAGAGCCTTGAATTGCTTGAAACGTCAGGATTGTTCGATCAGTTGAAGTAGAGTTTCCCGCACTTGTTTTGGGTTTGCATTGGCATTTTTTTTCTTGGCTTGGCCAATCAGTGCACCAACGGCTTGCTGTTTTCCATTTTTCACATCATCGATGACTTGCGGATTTGCGTCCAGCAATTCCCGGCAAAGCACCTCGATTTCATTGCTGTCTACGGCTTCAATACCCAGACTCTTGATTGCGTCTTCGACCGAATCGTTGGTCTTTAGCAAGTGCGTAAAAACATCTCTTGCTCGTGCGTTGTCAAAGTCACCTCGGGTAACGCGTTGTAATAAGTCACCGAGTTGTTGAGCGGTGACAGCAAATTCTCCAATGTTGGCCTGAGTTTCGTTTAGCGTCCGCATCACATCCTGTTGGATCCATGAACTGGTGCGTTTTCCATCTCCGGATTTGGTTGCAGCTTCCTCAAAATATTCGATCAGCTCTCGACCTTGTTTCACGATTACATTCGCATCGTATAACTTGATGCCGTATTGGGTTTGCAGACGTTGGCATAGTTCGGCGGGTAGTTCGCCAAGGTTGGCTTTGGCTTCGTCCACACGTTGCTGAGGGATCCGAATTGGCAGCAGGTCTGGGTCGGGGAAGTAGCGGTAATCAGCTGACTCTTCTTTTTCACGTTGCAGGAATGTTTTTCCCTTTGCATCATCCCACCCACGTGTTGTCTTGGCTTCGTCCTCAATTGTTTTGCCTGTCTCTTCCCAAGCATCGTATTGTCGGTCAACTTCGTGTTCGATTGCATGCTCGACGGCGCGAAAACTGTTCATGTTTTTAATTTCAGCAATCGGCGTTGCAACTTTCTTACCATCGACGTCAATGTGCAGATTGACATTAGCGTCGACGCGAAGACTGCCCTCCTGCATTTCACAGTCTGACACGCCAAGATGTGTCATGCGCAGCTTGAGTTCAGCCAAGAACTCTTTGGCCTCGCTTGCAGAACGCAAATCAGGATGGCTTACGATTTCGAGCAAGGGTGTTCCGCAGCGATTCAGGTCGATTCGTGAGTCACTTCGCCCGGTCGCCTCGTCATGCATACTCTTTCCGGCATCTTCTTCCAAGTGCGCCCGGATGATGCCAATGCGGCGAGTTTTTACAGGGTCCGCCTCGTCGGTGATGTCCAGAAAACCGTCAGCGCAGATCGGAAGATCGAATTGGCTGATCTGGTATCCCTTGGGAAGGTCCGGATAGAAATACTGCTTGCGATCCCATTTTGTCATGGGCGGGATCGAGCAATCGATTGCCAGGCCAGCTCGAATCGCCAAGTCGATTGCACGCTCATTCATTACTGGCAGCGCGCCAGGAAGACCCAGACAGACAGGGCATATCTGGGTGTTGGGTGGGGCACCAAAACGTGTGCTACAACTGCAAAACAACTTGGTCTGTGTCTTGAGTTGAACGTGTACCTCGAGACCAATGATGGTTTCAGTGGGATAACCGTCGCTGAGCGTCATGAGATTTCAGGGTTGGAAAGTATCGGGGCGAAGTTTGTGAAAATCGGTCATTGCCTGATAGGCAGCACCGGCGAAAAACAAACGAGTTTCTTCCAATGCAGGGGCCTGTAGTTGAATTGCCAAGGGTAGCCCCGACGCATCTTTACCGGCAGGTAAAGAAATCGCTGGTATGCCTGCTAGGTTGGCACCAACGGTAAAGAGATCGCAAAGATACATCTGCAGAGGATCATCAACCTTTTCGCCCAGTGGAAAAGCTGGTGTTGGTGATACTGGACCAAGCAGAAGATCAACCTGCGAGAAAGCGGCATCGTAATCACCTTTGATCAGGCGTCGTGCCTTCAGAGCCTGATTGTAATACTGATCGGCGTAGCCCTCACTGAGAGCGTAGGTTCCAACCATGATGCGTCGTTTGACTTCCGCACCGAATCCTTCTGCACGACTCTGGCAGTAGGTTGCTACCAAGGGGCCCAGTGACTCAGATTTTTCAGGAGCCAACTGTGTCGCACGGTGACCATAATGAGCGCCGTCGTAACGAGACAGATTACTACTGGCTTCGGAGGGAGCGATTACGTAGTAGGTTGGCACCCAGTATTTGCTGTGCGGCAAGCTGATATCGATTATCTCCGCACCGGCATCGCGAAAAACTTCGGCTGAAGCCAGGACGGCATTGCGAACCGCTTCGTCAACTCCGTCGACATCCAAAGCTTCACTTAGAATGCCAATTTTCATTCCCCTTAAATCATTCGATTGGAGAGCTGCTTGGTAATCGGGAACTTCGTGATTCAGCGAAGTCGAGTCACGCGGCTCATAACCGGCGATGCACTGAAGCAGTAAAGCGACATCCTGTACCGACCAGCCAATGGGGCCAACTTGATCAAGGCTGCTTGCAAAAGCGATCAGCCCATAGCGACTGACCCGACCGTAGGTAGGTTTCAGGCCGGTTACACCACAGAATCCCGAGGGTTGCCGAATGGATCCTCCCGTATCGGTTCCGAGGCTCAGTGGCACCGTGCCTGCAGCAACACAGGCCGTCGCGCCTCCGCTGCTGCCCCCGGGTGTACGAGACACATCCCATGGATTTCGTGTGTCTCCAAATGCACTGGTTTCGGTACTTGCTCCCATGGCAAACTCATCCATGTTCGTTTTGCCTACGATAATTGCATCCGCCTCGCGGAGTTTTTCGACCACCGTGGCATCGTAAGGAGGTCGAAAATTACGAAGCATGTTCGAAGAACAGGTGGTCGGCATATCACGCGTGCAAAGCACATCCTTCACAGCCACAGGGACACCGGCTAAGGGTCCAAGCGGTTCGCCATTCCGGCGTTTCTGGTCAACCGCTTCCGCAGTTGAGAGTACTAATTCGCGATTAATATGTGTGAAAGCATTGATGCTCCCCTGTGTGGCTTCGATCTTATCCATCGCAGAGGTCGCGATCTCCACAGCGGTTGCATCACCCCTCGATTGAAGTTGCAGAACTTCTTGAGCCGAATCGAGCATGAGTTACCCAGCAAAACGTATGAAAATGACAGTTCACAATACAAACCAGATTATCAGCGATCCAAGGTGAATCGACTAGCGGGTGAAGCAGAAGAGGAGATTTGAGATTTCACCTCATGAAAACCTGCGTTTCACCAGATGCAGTTGGCATCCACGTCGGTAAGCTTCAAACCGCTCGAAACCTCTTTGGACTTCTTGAGCTTAGGCAGTTAGCTTTGCTGGTATTGTGAGGGTCGCAACGCAACCCGCGGGCCCACTTGCAAGTGAAAGGTCTCCCTCATGTAGCTTGGCGATGCGGTAGGCTCGGCATAATCCCAGTCCCAAGCCACGTCCGGCCTCCCTACCACTGAAGTACGGATCAAAGGCGTGTTTTTGGGCCTGCGCAGACAGACCGGGGCCGCTATCAGCAACAACAATCGCGATGTTTTCGGGATCGCACCGTAGCGACAGGACGATCGTTCCCTGGCACCCGATGGCGTCGATCGCATTACGAATCAGCACGCGGATCGCCTCCGTAATCATCGTCGTATCTGCCTGTATTTCAGGTGCCCAATGATGGGCTTCATTACCTTGGGTGGAAATCTGAATGTGAATTGCTTGGCGTTCAGCCTCGTCCGTGAAGGATTCCGATACCTCGGCAAGCAACTCGCTAGGTAAGCAGACCTGTCGCTCGAGTTCAGGTGGATTCGCATAGAACATCAGGTCTGCAATCATCTCATGTGCACGATACACCTGATCAATGATTCTTTGCAGTATTGCAGTGCGATTGGGGTCTGCCTCTCCTCGTTGCAGCTGTTCGGCACGAGTTGAAATATTTGCCAATGGGTTGTTGATCTCGTGACTTAGGCCATAGGCAAGTTGTTTAATCGCTGCCAGTTTCTCGCCATGCAATCTTGCATCAAAGGCCATCTCAAGCGATTTCTGATGCTGAACGGAGCGAGCCAGTTCCTGTAGCAATGAATGACTATCGCCTGGTGGGGGTTCAGTGTGGGGTGTGGAGTCAATTTTTATGAGCGGCCACTGCTCACGCCATGTGTTGGATACTTGGGGGCCCGTCACTTCCAACCACAGTGGTGCATCTTCCATCCATCTGCTGGTGGGAATTGTGCGAAAGTGGTCGGTCAGCTTTCTCCACCGTTTCTGAATGGTGGGGGTGATCTGCGGGGCGCCCAGATAAGCATCACCGCTGGCCATTTGCCCAGTAATGTTGTGGGCATGCCATGTTGCGAGTTGATCCAATTCGACCGGTACAGGACCGGAATAAGTCAGCACTGCATAGATGAAGTATGCCGGATCGCTTTGTAATGCCCGGCATACCCGATCCCGGATCGCTCCGTCCAGCGGTGGCTTGTTGCCGTTGCCACTCCGCCGATCCATCAGCAACAATCGGCCGATGGCTTCGGTCGAACGCTCCGTTTGTGGCAACCACCACCGTTCGGAACCACGCCGCAAACAGGGTAATAACCCCATTGGACTTGTCCTCCCAGTGATATGGCTTCTATGCATCACACGGTTCGAGCCGGGTGGGTCGAGCGAATCGGCCCTTGTTTGTTTCATCTGCATGCGTGGCAGCGACTGCTCGCTTTCCACGTTAGCCGACCACGCTGCGTTCAATCTCAAGCTGGTCGCATGCACGACCGATTAGGTCATCAATTGCGAAAGGCTTTTGCATGAAATCGTTCGCACCTGCAGCTTTCAGTGCGTCGACCTTGCTGTGTTCGACCATACCCGAGATACAGAGGATTTTGACCATATCCATCGACGGATCATTGCGAACACGTTGGCAAACCTCTTTGCCGTTGATATCCGGAAGCATGACATCGAGAATTACCAAATCAGGCCGGAACTCTTTGACTCCCATTCCGGCGTCAAATCCGTTGTTCGCGGTCCTGATATCAAACCGACCATCGCGCTCAAAACCATCTTTGATCAAGTCGACCAAATCCTGATCATCATCTACGATCAGTAGCTTCTTTTTGCCGCTTTCCAAAGCATCTGTTGGGATACCATTTTCTTTCATGAACAGATAAAGCTGCTCACGAGGAATGCGACGGAATTTGCTACCGGGAACTCGAAAGCCCTTCAGAGAACCGTTGTCGAAACAACGAATAATCGTTTGCTGGCTGACTTTACAAATTTTCGCTGCTTCGCCTGTCGTGAAGACCGTTTTCGTGGTCATGGCGGAAACCACCCTCCCTGCATGACTAGCTGTTTCAGAATGTCGTGCCCGGCACAATCCTGTTGGGGACCTTGCCGGGCGGTATTATAGGTAATGGGTCCTGACCTGTCTCAGTTCCCACGGTGGCTGGCAGCCGATGTTGCGATTCCATCGCACCAATTCTGGTTAGCCAGCCGAATTTTATTACCTTTGCAAACTTCCTGTCCTACCGCACTGAGACATCTCGCTGCTGTTTGCGTGAAGAACGCAGGCGACAGGAAGCTCCGAGCCTCGCTGCCTTGCCAAGTTTGCCATAGCCACGAATTCTATCGAATCAAGCGGCTAGGTCAAGATTGATTGAAATGACGTAAGGTTCTGATATTTAACAGTTTAGTGCTAAATGACGTGGCGTTTTCCAAAAAAGAAATCCCCATTTGCTCGACTTTTTCTCTGCAATGTACGGAAATCATAGATTCCCTAGCTCTTCCTGTTTGACTCCATGTACGCCAAAACTAAGGCAAGATCCGCGGGAGTGATGCCGCTGATACGTTTTGCTTGGTCGAGATTTAACGGCCGGATTTTGGAAAGCTTTTCCTTAGCCTCGTTCCGCAGCGGACCGATGGTGTTGTAATCGAATGTGGTTGGAATGCGTTTTCCTGCAAGTCTTTGTTGTCGTGCCACTTCGATGCGTTGCCTGCCGATGTAGCCCTCATATTTGATGTCATACAGGCATTGTTGGGCTGCGGTCGCTTCGATTTCTGCGAGTGCTGGAATTCGCTCGCACATTTGCGGCCAGTCAATTTCTGGTCGTCTCAGGTACACATCCGCCGCAACGTTGTCGACCTTTGATTTTTTCAGCAGCTCAACACCGAGTTCCATTTGGGCAATTTTTGCTTGGAACCGTTGGCGTCTTTCGTCATTGATCAGCCCAAGTTCATCAGCTTGCTGTGTTAAGCGTCGATCCGCATTGTCCTGTCGTAGTAGCAGTCGATACTCAGCCCGGCTGGTAAACATGCGATACGGCTCATCGGTGCCAGCCGTCACAAGATCATCAACAAGTACACCAATGTAAGCTTGATCGCGTGTGGGCACCCAAGGAGCCTTGCCTGCTGTTTGCCGAGCAGCATTCAATCCAGCGATTAGTCCTTGGCCCGCAGCTTCTTCATAACCCGTGGTACCGTTGATTTGTCCAGCAAAAAATAGTCCTCCGACCCGTTTGGATTCCAAGTGCGGCCAGAGTTGTGTCGGTGGACAGAAATCATATTCAACCGCGTAGCCGTATCGCATGATTTGGGCATTTTCCAGACCGCTGATCATGCGAAACATCTGATCTTGAACATCGCGTGGCAAACTGGTGGAAATCCCGTTGACGTATACTTCCTGAGTTTTCCAACCCTCGGGCTCAAGAAATAGCTGATGTCCTGTCTTATCCGCAAATCGAACAACTTTATCTTCGATGCTGGGGCAATAACGTGGACCTCGCGAATTGATTTGTCCACTATACATAGGTGCTCGATGCAGGTTACCCCGGATTAAGTCGTGAACTGCCTCGTTGGTGTAGGCAATGTGACAAGGAAGTTGCTCACCCGAAAGCTTGTCTGTCATAAACGAGAAAGGTTGCGGTTGGTCATCGCCGGGCTGTGACTCGACTTTGGTGTAATCAATGGTTCGCGCATTGAGTCTTGGTGGGGTGCCCGTCTTGAATCTTTCAACCTCAAATCCTAGGCGTTGCAATGCGCCGCTGATTCCCGCGGTAGTGCCCTCCCCTGCTCTTCCACCGGCTGTCTTCTCATCGCCAGTGTGCATGATGGCTTTTAAAAATGTGCCGGTGGTTAGTACCACGGTGGGTGCCAAGTAGCGTGCATCACCGCGAACCGTTACACCGAGGACGCGAGTTTCTTGACCGGTCGTTTCTGTGATCAGGTCCTCGACAGTTTCCTGACGCAGGTCGAGATTTTCCTGTTGTTCGATTTTGCATTTGACATAGTGTTGGTATGCTCGCTTGTCAGCTTGGGCACGTGGGCTGTGCATGGCTGGTCCCTTGCGGCAATTCAGCATCCTGAATTGGATCCCGGTGGCATCAATCGCCTCGCCCATCAAGCCACCTAGTGCATCAACCTCACGCACGATCTGACCTTTGGCGACGCCCCCGATGGCTGGATTACACGACATTTGACCCACTGTATCGAGATTGGTGGTCAGCAGAGCGGTTCGAGCACCGGCACGTGCGGCAGCGGATGCGGCCTCGGTGCCGGCGTGCCCTGCTCCGATCACAATGACGTCGTACTGATAGCAGTTGCTACTCATGGCTTCTGTGTGAGGTGGGTTTCAGGATGTGTGTGGTGAATGATTCGGAATCGGGATTTGCGGATTAGGTAATTTGGGTCTGATTGACTGTCTAGTTACACGGGCAAGAGCACTCAAGCAGTTGTGACAGCAATATGTTCAAGAATCTGGGTGGCACTGGTCGAATCCGACTAGGTGGGGTTCGGTCTTTTGTACCCTTTACTGTACTTTCACTCGATACTGAGGCACGGCCGACGAGATGCGACTGGTCACAATAACGAGATTGATTGCCGTTTTCGGCACCTTTGCTGGCCCCATGCTGATGCAGTCGGCTCTGGCTGTCGAGGTGTCCGAGACGAATGTGCAGGAATCTGTGCCCTTGGCACAACGTCCCAGTAAGGGCTGTTTCATCTTGGGATCACAGTCATTTTCTATCCCTTTCACCGTGGACCAAGCAGGGGCCCAACCTGTGGCAGTGCGACTTTTTGTGTCGCGCGGACAAGGTAGTGAGTGGAAACTGATTGACCAGACCAAGCCAGATGCTGTCTCGAAACAATTCCAATTTCAGGCTGGGGATGACGGGGAGTATTGGTTTGCTACTCGTACAATCGATGCTGCTGGACAAGCCCATCCCTCCGGCCAGATCACGCCGCAATTGAAAGTTTTCGTTGATACTACCAAGCCTGCGATTGTTCTCGAAGCTGAAGCAGACGATCAGGGTAGGATCTACGCAGCATTAAATATGGACGATGCAACGCCGTTGAAGCTGGTCCAGCTCCGCTACGCGACGGATATGATCAAGTCATGGCAGTCTGTTGAGGTGTCACCGAAAGCCAGCAGCGGTGAAATTCAGTTTGATCCAAAGCAAGACTGGAAGTTGTTGTCCCTGCAACTCGTCGTTTCGGATGCAGCGGGCAATCAAACAGTCATCAATCAGAGGGTTCGTAGGCCACGTGTCGCGAATGGCAATAATAATCGCTTCGCGTCCAACCCAGCTTTCGAGAGCATTGCTGCGAAATCCTTGCCGTACCGAATGGATGGTGAGTTGGGAGTCAACGCGGAAACGGTTTCAGGTCCGAGTGAACCGCCCATGCTGGCTCCCCTGCCAAACGGCACGACACCCTCGATCAATCCGCTGCCTGCAGCGTCAGCTTGGTCTAATTCGCCTTTAGCCGCGACTGCAAGAAATCAGCAAGGTGTGAATGGAAATCGTGTGCAGCAGAGTAATCCGTACGGGACAGCCCCTCGGGCCAATGATGCAGCCACTGCCCAAATGCACTCACGTTATCGGGGCGTAATGCCATCGGCAGCTGGATCGCAGGCTGCCGCAAAATCACAAACGGTAGCACGGTCTCCGAGTACTGTCGGTATGCCACCTAATTCTGTTGCAATGTCGCCCTCCCAAGTAAGTCCCCAAATGCAGGGGAGTCACCTTGTTCCTTCCAATCGTGTTCCTACAAACGGAACTGTTGTAAATCCACGCTCCGGCATGGGCTTTGCGCCTCCATCAGTTCGAAGCTCGCCTCCTGTTATTGAAAGGTCTGAGAGTGCGACGTCGGCTTTGCCACCGCCCGCCTCACCCATGCAAATTGGCGAGGGCTTCGGTTTGAATTCATCTCACGCTTCGATACCAGGTGGTGTGGCGGAATCCAAATCCGCTTCAGAGCCGCGAACAGTGGCAGAAGCAATGCGTCCGATTACCGAGGAGTCGGCCGTAGCCAAATTGCAACAGGAGCAGATTCCTGCCCCGAAACCACATGCGGAAGTCGAGCGTTATCGATCTGAACGTGCCTCAAGCCTGGAATCAAAATCTGCCATGCAACGCGCCCCCGTTCGCTTCAGTGATAGTGAACGTTTTAGTTTAGAATACGAGCTAGAAGCTGTTGGCAGTCAGGGCGTCGAAGCTATTGAACTCTATGGGAGTTTGGATCATGGCAGGACATGGTCACTGTGGGGGCAGGACCCCAATCGCAGTAGTCCTTTTGATATCGAGACAAAGGGCGAGGGTGTATTTGGTTTCAGGATCGTTGTGGTGGGAGGAAATGGGCTAGCCAGCCCACGACCTTTGGCAGGTGAGTCGCCAGATATCTTTGTGGTTGTTGATCGGACTCGTCCAAGTATCCGCATCACCGGCGCGCGATACGGAGAGGGCGACCGAACCGGTGGTTTGGTGATTCGGTACGAGTGCAACGATACCAACCTTCCCCGCCGCCCCATTGGTCTTGCATTCAGCGGTTCGCCCGATGGCCCTTGGACCACCATTGCTGCTGGGCTTGAGAATACGGGCGAGTACGTCTGGCGAGCAGATCCAAATCTTCCCAGGCAACTGTATCTACGCATTGATGGAACAGATCAAGCTGGTAATGTCGGAACCTATATCCTGGATCAGCCGATCGATACACAGGGGTTAGCACCGAGGGCTCGGATCCGTGGTTTTCAGCCTATGTCGGAAAATCCACCTGCGAATCCTGGGCAGACTGCCCAGCGGAACAACGGATCGTTGAAGTAGCGACTCGTTTTGAGGGCACCGTTTGCTCTTGCTGGTGTAATCGGGTTGGACCTTGCCGCTCGCATCTTGTTGACGGGATTGGTATGGTGTCTCGAATGACGTTGATCCATGCCTTCGAACTGCTTGAAAGTCCGCCCGAAAAGTTTGCCGACGCGATTGCCGTGTTTGGTAACGATACCACGCTGCGATCATGGGTCTTCCAGTTGTTGTCGAATCAGGGAGATGTCACACAGTTCGACGGTGAGCAAGCAAAGTGGTCAGACCTGCGTGACGAATTAGCGACTGCCTCACTTTTTGATTTTGGTGGTAAACGCACCATTTTGTTACGTAATGCGGACAAGTTTTTGAGCGACTGTCGGCCTCAGGTTGAAAAGCACTTGGCCAAATCAACTACAGCCAGTCGCTTCGTTCTGGAACTCGATTCGCTTGCTTCAAATACACGTGTTTACAAGGCATTGTTGAAGCAACATGCTCTCGTCGATTGTCGGATTTCTGATGGTAACAAAGGGCCAAACCCTTCACTTGCCAAGAGGCGATCTTTTCTGATGGGATACGTCGCGCGACGTCATTCAGCCAAGTTGACTCCTGACGCGGCTGATGTGTTGATGGAGATGGTTGGCGACGATATCGGTATTTTGGAGACTGAAATAGCAAAGCTGGCACTCTACTGCGAGCCTAAGCAAAGTATTGATCAGGCTCTGGTGGAGGATGTTGTCGCTGGTTGGCAAGGTAAAACTGTCTGGCAGATCACTGATGCGATTGTGGCAGGAGATGCGGCCGAAGCTTTACGGCATCTCGACAAATTGTTGGGTGGAGGGCAGCCACCAATCGCATTGCTTCCCCAGATTGCATGGTCGTTGCGGCGACTCGGAATGGCTACAGCGGTGTATGAGCAACATGAACGAAGCGGCAGGAAGTCGCGGCTCGAGGATGCACTGTCCTACGCAGGTTTCAATCGTGGTCCAAGTGATATCCAAAAAGCTAAAAAACAACTCAGCCGAATGGGCAGAGATACAGCCAGGCAACTTTTGCCGTGGCTGCTGGATGCTGACTTGCGATTGAAGGGCACACACAGCAACGAAGGACGGGATCGTTTCCTTCTTGAGAGTCTGGTCATCAGATTGGCGAAGGAAGCCACTCAGAAGAAAACGCCCGTTAAGTTGCCCGCAACAATTGCTTGAGTTTTTTGTGACTCATAAAGCTAAGTTCACGTCTTTTTTGCGAGCGATTGCGACGTTTGTTCCAGCGTATTCGTTACGCATTCCTCCATAGGCCTGCTGCAACACCCCGTCCTCTGCAACATTGGTCTGCTTGAGCAATGCTGTGCATCTGAAAGTGTGAATCGATACCTTTGAACGGGTTGGTCGAGTCGCCTTACATGCGATCACTGGTGCCCTTGGTCAACGCCATGAAGGCAGACTCAAGATCGAGTTCTTCTTCCGAGAAGCGACGCAAGTCGATCCCATTTTCGATGAGCAACTTGGGTAGTTCGCTGTATTCCTCAATTCCACTTTCCAGAACTACTCTCATTGCATCATCGCCCAGTTCACATGCTTGAACTTTTTCGTGTTCATTCAGCAATGGTGCGATGCTTTTCAGTTTGTTTCGATCAGCTGGTTGGATGACCAGTACGATATGTTCACGCACCATCCGAATGACTTCCGCCTTGGTTGCGTTCTGTTTCAGTTCTCCTTTGTCGATGATGCCAACCTTGTTACAGACGTCGGCGAGTTCAGGAAGGATGTGACTGCTAACAATGATGGTCTTTCCCATCTCGCCGAGCTTGCGCAACAGATTCCGCATTTCGATTCGCGCACGCGGGTCCAAGCCGGATAGCGGTTCATCAAGAAGCAGAACCTGTGGGTCATGTAGTAATGTGCGAGCGAGACCGAGACGCTGCGTTTGCCCACGTGATAGGGTGTTGGCAAATGCGTCACGTTTGAAGTCCAAATCAACGACGTCGAGCATTTCATCGACTCGTTTGCGACGATCCTGCCCGCTAATCCGATAGGACGCGGCAAAAAATTCCAGATACTCGACAACGGTCATGTCGTCATATACGCCAAAGAAGTCAGGCATGTATCCCACCAAGCGGCGGATTTCCTTGGGTGCGGTGTGAACGCTATGGTCACACACATAAGCCTCGCCCCAAGTCGGCTCCAAGAGTGTGGCAATGATCCGCATGGTTGTGGTTTTGCCGGCACCATTGGGTCCGATGAAGCCAAACAGGTCGCCTGCTTGCAAATCAAGATCGATGCCTTTGATCGCGAAAGCATCGCCATATTTTTTCGTAAGGTCAACGGTTTTAATCACGGCAGGTTTCAGGCGTTATGAGGAGACGATAGCCAGCTGTAATTGGCAATCGTTTTTGATTCAAATTTATCAGCGTAAAAACCGTGCAGGTCAGCACGGTTCCTGATTCAAGTTGTTAAAGATCTTTTTCGCTCGCCACAGGGAGCACAAGGCGAATCATGGTCAGACTTTTTCCATTGTTCTCTATCTTTGACTCACCGTCACTCAGTTTGAGGGTGGTTAATTCGTCAGCCAGCCTGCCAATCAGAATGCAACGATCGTCGGAGAGTGTATGGCTAAGATCGAGTGATGACAAAGCATCATCACGCAGTCCCGTGTACCGGCTTCCACCCACCGCATTATGAAACATCAGCATTTCCGCAACGCGATCAGGAGTTGCAACTGTCGATGGATCCCATTCCTCTGTGTCACGGCTGCTCTCCAGAGCGGTTTGTCGAGACAATCGCCAACGAAAATTCTTTTGTCGCAGACTATCGATACGTTCAATGCGGCCGCCGGCAGGGAACCGAGTTCTGAGTAAATAGGCCCAATTCCGATAAATCAGCATTCCATCCAGAAGGTCAACAGGGAGTGGGTTTACCAATTCCCCTTTCAACAGTTCGCTTCCATCGCGTCGCTGCAAGCTTGGGTAGTTGGTAAGCTTCGGTGTGAACCGGAGCAGAGTTTGGACACTCTTGCTACTTCTCGCGGCTAGCGGAGCGTTAAGAATTGAATTTTGCAGCGGCCCCGTAGGCACATTGGTGTTATCGATGCCACTCTGCTGCAGTTTTATAGCGTAAGGAGGCAGTCGTGTGTCTTCGATTGCAATCTGGATACCCCCGTAAGTCTTGCCAGGATACCCCAGCGGGCTCAAGAGTGCTTGTTGGATTGAATCAGCTAGCTTGTCAAAGTTGGGCGACTCATTGATGTCGATATTCAGTAACGCAGCATCATGCGAGTAGATGCAGCTTGCTTGAAAACCCCGGCCCACACCCGAAATTGCATCGATGTCAATGATTTCGACGCGATTGCATCGGGTAATGCCTGTCGTTTGATCGCTCGGCGAAGGGCTTCCGTTGAGGTTGGGCCGCGCCTCATAGATTAAGACGAGCGTTAAAGCGATTGCCACAATGGGAAAGCTGAGCCAACCCAACAATGGGCGTCCCAAGAAGCGGTTGATCAGCAGGTAATCAAGAGGACCAATCATAGCGATCAGGGCCATCAGAATGATCGACACAACCGAGAAGCCGAACTGCCGCTTCACCTCGAACTGGTCAAGTGTGGCTCGAAGTTGACCCGCTAGGTCGCCGTACGCTGTGCCGCGATTTGTGATCGCGATGTCTTTCTTTTCTGGCAGCAGGATGTCGCCGGTGAGTTGCGTCATCAAATCGAGACGTTCGGGCCATGCTGTGAACATCTCATCGTCAAGGTCGGCTGCGACCGCGGTAATACGTCCAAACCCGAGGTTGTAAACTGCAGCCACAGGAAGGCTGACGCGTCGAGTTGTTTTACCTGTGATGAGAACGGTTCCACGTTTTCTCGGTAAGCGAAGACCTGTGAAGTTTTGCAGCGGGCTTTGCGTCGAGGTATAGGTTTCGATCGCGGACGGATCGATGGTCGTTGTTTTGGGTTCAGTGATTCCCAGCAGTTTTTGAACCCAGGGAGCAGCCTTGAAAAGGTCTTGGCATGACTCGCCGAGAGTGATGAAAAGATGCCCACCACCGGTTATCCACTGTTCAATCGCAACACGTTGCTTTTTTGTCAGTGACTGCAGTAATTCAATTCCGGCAGCGTTGATCATGATCATGTCGACGCCCTCGTACCCCAGCATCGAATCAGGGAGTTCCGTTGATTTCGTCGGCTGGGAAACAGCGATCGAGGCATCACGATTCAGTAGCTTGTTGGCTCCTACCTTGTCGACTCCCAATGGATCGCCGAGCACAACAATCCAGTTCATGTCGAGTGGGATCATGGCGGCGCCACGAGATGGTGAACCCGTGGTTGGAAAGCGACCGCTGGCAATCGTGGCTTCACCGTTCCTGAGAATAAGTGGGGCAGCTTCACTGCCGGGAATGGCGTATGCCCAGTCTCCATCCGTTAAGACACCAACCTGCTCGTAAAGCACTTCGGCTCCATCTCCGTCACGCGTCTCCAAAGTTTTGATGTTTTCAGATCCGGAATAACGAATGCCTGTCCAAACGCCGACTCGGTAATGACCCTGAATCCCAAACTGGACCTCCGAAGACAGGTCATTAGCGTCAGCGATCCGGCCATCAGCTGATAGCAGGAACATTGTGAAGAGTGGGACACCGATCAAGTAAAGCAATTTTGACATTCAGACTTGGGTGTGCTTTTAGGGCTTCTCGGAATTGGGGCATTCGCAGACGAGGCGGCTGCAACCTGGGCAACCATGGCCGTATTTGGCTTGCAATGCAGTATTCAGGTCAATTTCGGCTACGTTTGCGATCGTTGCCAACCAAGCGATCACGTCCGCAAACTCCTCAGCCAAATTTTCTCGGTCATCACCTCGAAGCGCCGAGGCTAGTTCACCGATTTCTTCCATCAACCACATAAAAGTACCATCTGTACCGCGGGCTACATCTTTTTCGTAGTACATTTGGCGGATATGACGCTGAAGATCAGCAATTGACAGTTCGTCTGCGGATTCGGACGATGTTTGCATTAAATAGAGCGTGATTTAGGTGTTTTCGGGGTCGGCAGGGCCAGAAGAGGCCCGAGACGGATCATCATAGACAGAGATCCGTCAGAAGACAGCAAGATATCCCGCTGCACGACCGCACGGTAGTCAACTACAGTGTTGGGATCATTTTGGTTCCGTTCTTATTCGCTCATCTTGGTCAAATTTCTTGACAGTGTCGTCTCGACCGCAAAAAAAACCCAATCAGGGCACCGTGCCTTCACCCTCAAACGTCGATCCTTCTGTAGGCGACGAGCATGATCCGTTGCACCGGCATCCCGCTGCTGATGGCACTGGTTCTGGGCTGGGTGAAACACAGGGTGCTGCCCATTCGTTACCGAAAAAAAATGCTTCGTCAGATTTCGCTACATCAAATCTTAACGCGGAAAAGCCTGTCCCAAGTGGTCCATCCGAGCCAGGGCCAAAGAGATCGTCGAAGGTGAAATTTCATCATTATCCTTTCTACTCACCTCGCTTTTGGCATGGGATGCGACCGGGGTCCTGGTGGAATTTGCTTCGACAGGGGCGATTTCGAATACACCCATCTCGCTTGCTGATGGCATTAGCGATTTCGTTTGCCACCCCATTCAATACTCTCCTGGCCATGATTCAGGCTGTCATCTTTCGTCGTAAGATGGCAGTGGCAGAGTTGCATGGGCCGCCAGTTTTTATTGTTGGGCATTGGAGAAGTGGCACAACTTTGTTACATGAGTTGATGGTCCGTGATGAGCGTTTGAGCAGTCCCTCCACCTTTCAATGCTTCGCCCCGTGCCATTTTCTGGTAACCGAGTGGTTTTTTCGACGTTTTGCGAGTTGGTTATTGCCTGGGAAGAGACCGATGGACAACATGGCGGCGGGATGGGATCGGCCGCAGGAGGATGAGTTTGCGTTGATGAATTTAGGTCAGCCCTCTCCTTATCGGCGGATCGCGTTGCCCAACGAGCCAGCGGTGGACATGAACTACCTCGACTTTGACGGTGTGTCCGAAGAAGAAAAGCGGGCGTGGATGACGGCACTACGTTCGTTCTTGCTCAAAGTAAGTGTCGGCACTGGGCGTCCACTGATTATCAAGAGTCCTACCCACACGGGGCGTGTTGGCTCGTTGGCTCGTGAATTTCCAGAAGCAAAGTTCATTCATATTACACGAGATCCAAGGGATCTTTTTCCTTCAACTTGCCGTTTGTGGCGCGGTCTGGATGATGTTCAGGCGTTACAGAAACCAAAGCACGACAATGATGAAGACTATGTTGTTGAGTGTTTGAAGCGGATGTACAAAGCCTTTCACGAACAACGCAAGTTGATAGACTCGGCTCGAATCATTGACGTTCGTTTTGAGGATCTCACGACCAATCCAGTGGAAACGCTGCGAAGTATTTACGAAACACTCAGGCTGAGTGACTTTGAATCAGTGGAGATGACGATTTGCGAGTGGGCAGATTCAGAACATCAAACTTATCAACGCAACCAGCATCAGCTTCCGCCTGCGAAAGAAGAGATGATTCTGGATGAATGGCAGGACTACTTTGAACGTTACGGATATAGGTAAGCGAACCATGATACGCAAATTTTGTGATCGGACCCTTCTTGTGTTGTCCTTGTTGCCCGTGTTGGTACTGGCAGCGGGGTGCCAGTCGGCGAAGGATGATTCAGTTGACGGAAATAATGCACCTGTGACCTCGGCTGATACTGCTGTAAGTCAAACTGCAACTATTGATTCCCATGCGTTGCTACAAGCCGAGGTAACTGCAACTGCTGAACAGTTGCTTGCTGCCCGCTTGCCTGAGGCAGAGGTTTCTCAGGGCTGGATTCGTTTATTTGATGGTCACACGCTGTTTGGATGGCAAATGGCCGGTGATGCTAATTGGAGAGTCGAAAACGGCAGTATTGTGGTTGATGATGGTGACGCCTGTTTATTGTGTACCTCAGTTCCATGGCAGAACTTTGAATTGGTGGTGGAATACAAGGCGGGCACTGAAACAAATAGTGGCGTGTTTCTGCGCACACCTCTGAATCCCGAAAATCCAGCTGAGGATTGTTACGAAGTAAATATCGCGCCAGCGGATAATCCGTTTCCTACGGGGGGAATCGTTAAACGCAAAAAGGCAGCTGAATTCAAAGATGACTCAGATAAGTGGCATACCATGAAAATGGTGATGGACGGAAAACGGTTGCAGGTAGCGGTCGATGGGACAAACGTTTGTGATTACACAGACAAGATTGGCGTGGCTGAGGGAAGAATCGGTCTACAACACAATTCAGGCAGGATCGAGTTTCGCAATATCCAGCTGCGACCCTTAGGTTTGAATTCGCTGCTGGATGAAGAATTGACCCAGTGGACGAAGTATCCAGAAATGCCAGGTGAATTCAGTGTGACTGATGACGGCTGTCTGCGAGTGAAGGGTGGAAGGACTCAGCTGGAATCGAAGCAGCCTTTTGATGACTTCGTGCTGCTTGCAGAATACAAGCTGCCTCTGGATGAAATGAATTCAGGAATCTTTTTTCGATGCATTCCTGGTGATGTCATGATGGGCTACGAATGCCAGCTGAGCAATGAAATCAAGGATGGCGATCGGTTAATGCCGGCAGACTGTGGTACGGGAGGGATTTTTCGTCGGCAGGATGCGCGTGTGGTAGCAGGTGACACAGATGAATTCGCGACCGTTGTGTTGGTGGCCCACGGCCCATCAATCGCAGCGTGGGTCAACGGTGTTCAGGTAAGTGATTGGTATGATGATCGCAAGAGCGATAAGAATCCTCGACGTGGTCTACGGCTCGAGGCAGGCACGTTTATGATCCAGGGTCACGATCCCGGTACTGATGCTCTTATTAAGCAGTTTAACGTGGCAACTGTGGAGGGTGCGGATCCATGAATGATTGTTTCGTGGCCCATCTCTTGCACGGATGGGCATGATGATTCACTAAGGCCGGAGTACAGCAAAATTTCAGTCGTCGGCTGCGGATGCATCTTTAATCACAAATCTGGCATGCAAACGTGCCACCTGTCTCGCAAGTCCAGCTGATTCGACACTTTGAACGACCTGTTCAAAGTCTTTGTATGCAGCCGGTGCTTCATCTTTTGGGTAGCGACGGCAGTTGGTCAAAATGTCGGCTGCCTCGAAAGAGGCGTCGACCTGCTGTTGGTCAAGTTCTTTGATTGCACGACGCCGACCCAGCCTTCGGCCCGCACCGTGGTTCACGCTGTAACAACTCTTTTCTGCACCAGGTAATCCAACCATGACTGCGGAACCAGCTTGTGGATTGCCTGGAAGTAGAATTGGATGTCCCGTATTGGCAAAAGGAGTTTGTTCAAGAGTGGCATGTCCCGCAGGAAGCGCACGCGTCGCACCTTTGCGGTGAACCCAAGTCGGCACACCCTTGATGATTTCCTGTTGTGCGATGTTGTGGCTAATAAAGTAAACGAGGTCGCCTTGTGTGCCGGGGATGACTTCCTGGAATGCTTCCAAAACAAGAGCGTTGATCAGTAGGTGATTGACTGTTGCAAAATTTGCCCCCATTGCCATATCGTTCAAATAGTTATCTGCCTCCGCAGTGCCAAGCGGTGCATACACCAATTGTTTGTCACCAGCCGGATATGGAATTTTCCAACGATCAAATTGTTCTTCGAGTGCTCGGAATTGTCCTGTCGCAAGGCGATGTCCAATCCCACGGGAACCGCAATGTGAAAGGAATGCGATTTTTCGGTGTTGCAGACCAAAGACACTCGCGACCCTCTTCGATGGCTCGTCGTTCTGGATGTCGACAATTTCGCATTCACCAAAGTGGTTCCCCCCTCCGTAAGAACCTAGTTGTTCAATTTTTCGATCGTAGTTCGGCAGGCTTCGTCCATGCTGAAGTTCTTCCAGGCGGTATACAAGTGAGTCGATATGCCCGTCATGCCCCGCATGAAATGAGTCTTCACATCTTTCGGCCCAAAGTGCAGGGATCCCCAGTTCATTGGTGACTGTATGACATGCACCGCGTGTAAGTACCTGGTTTCCGAGCGACTTGGAAACACTTCTTCCCTTGGGAACGTGGCGTGAACCCTTTCCTGCTCCGGTTGGTATTCGGCGACTGATCGCATGAATCAATTCTCGTCGCGTTCGCTTGTCATCCACGGCATCCTCTGGCAAATCAGTTTGCAAGAGGCTCATTGAGCACTTGATATCAAAGCCCACCGGTCCCGGGTAAATGTGGGTGGGCGAGGTAAGGACGCATCCGATGGGAGCACCGTAACCGCAATGCGCGTCCGGGTTCAGGATGACTTCCGACACCCCGGGAGCCTGCCGGCAGTTGACAGCTTGCTCAAGGCAGATGGAATCAAAGGAGTTGCGTATGGACTCGTTCCCAAAGACCTTGATGGGGGTCACGTTTTCACCGGCAGGTAATATCGCAGTTGCATCGCCTGTAGGAATGATTGTGTTCACTGATCTTTCTTTGCTTGAGTTATTAGAGGCAGGCTGGCAAACCCAGACGCATCTCAGGAGTCGAACAGGTCTCAGCAGGTTCAGTGATATGAATCAGAAAACGTTGTTTTTTTAAAGTGCGATCGCGACTGCCAAGGTGCTGCAGAGAATGCCCAAGCCAGAAGCCATCAAGGCGAGTGGCAATTGGGTGGTCACATGGTCCATGAGGTCACAGCCTGTAAACATCGAGGACAGAATGGTTGTGTCTGAAATTGGAGAACATTGATCGCCAAAGACAGCGCCTCCCAAGACTGCACCGAAGCAGATCGAGAGATAAGTTGGGTCCGCTTCGATTGACCAAGCAAGTGGCATCGCAATCGGAAAAACTACCGCGTAGGTACCGAAGCTGGTTCCGCAGGCAAATGCAATCAACATGCACAGCATGGTTAACAACGCCGGAAGTGCGATTGCCGGAATATTGTTTCCTATTAGCTGAACCATGTAGTCCGCCGTATGAAGTTGGCTGGAAACGAATGCCATCGTGACAGCGAGCCCTAGAATGATGGCCCCAATTGTCATGGTTTTGCAACCGTTGAGAAAACCCTCCATGATGTCCTTGACTCGCATGCCCTGCAGCCACGCAAGCAATATGGCCGTTAGTAAGCAAGCCATGAATGCTTCGTTGATCAGGTTTGTGTCAAAGCAAGCATACGGGATTATAGCGGTGCCCAGCAAAACACTGATTGGGATCAGGAAGTCCAATAAGTTGGGTGTGTATCCCTCTGCAATTTGACTGGCTGGATCGGTATCCACACCCTCAACGTTGAGCACGGGAACAGCATCGTCCGCATCGAGTTTTCCCATCGTTCGGGAACGATGTCGGGCGGCAGACATCTTTGTGCCCAAAATGGGCCAAACTTGGAGTGCGGTTAAAAGAGTCATGCCAACGGCGATGAACCCATAAAAGTTGTAGCGGATGCTGGTGAAAAAGAATTCAACACTGGTAACAATATCAGGAAAGCAGCTTGGAACCGTACCCAACACCAACGTGGCAACGTAAGCCGGCCATGCATTAAAAGGTAGAATCGTTGCTACAGGTGACGCGGTGGAATCAACCACATATGCGAGCTCTTCATGGGATACATGATGCTTGTCGGTCACTGGTTTGACAGTTGTTCCGGCCAAGACCGTGCTGACTGTGCCGCCCTGATGAAATATGCAACCAAGCAACCAACCGAACAGCATGGATGATCTTGGTCCCTGTGTCAGACGCCCACCAACCACTGTTGCAAAATGAAGTGCTCCACCAGTTTTCGCCCAAATGCCTAGCAACCCACCGAGACACCACAGGTAAATCAACAGAATTTGTGCGTATCCTTTTGTTCCCAAGGCGGGAATGAAAAAGTTAGCTACAAAGTTGAGCCCTGAGGCATCGCCGGTCTGGTACCAGAGAACGGGACCCGCGGATACGACCCCAAGGAAAAGAGAGAGCAATACCTGTCTTGTATAAAAAGCAAGTGTGACAGCAACGATGGCTGGTACTAACGACAGGAAACTTGGGTCATTCATTTGAAAACAGTTGGGTGTCGGGCAATTGTCAAAAAGTCGTTGATCATGAGATCTTCACGCCAAACTGTTGATCGTCTTCCCAGCCGAATCGCATCACAAGTCACCAAGGCTGGAAATGGGATGTGAAGTCTGTAGGTATTGGTGTTTACCCACGCTGTGGGTTGTATTTCGGAGCCGCTCCAGTAGTGATCGATCTTACGGTGGTAAACCTACAGGCCAATACCAGCTTGGTGGCTGTGCCTTTATTCATTTTTCAATTCTGCAGCAAAAGCGCGAAGTGGTTTGGGAAGAGGAAAGTGGACAGATTCTTCACGAATCGTTTCCACTTCAACCGTCGCGTTAAACTTGTTGACGAGACAGTCAATCGTTTGCCTTACAACTGATTCTGGGGCGCTCGCGCCGGCAGTGATGAGTATTGTCTGAGCATCATTCAATGCGCTAAGTTCCAGATCCTGTGGTCCGTCGATGAGAAAAGCGGTGATACCTCGGTCGCTCGCGAGTTGCCTTAGACGTTGGCTATTGCTGCTGTTCTGGCTTCCAAGGACGATCACAACATCCGCACGGTCTGCCAATAAGCGAACCGCTTCTTGGCGATTCTGTGTGGCATAGCAGATGTCTTCTTTGGGCGGGCTTTCGATTTTCGGAAAGCGTTCCTTGATTTTTTTGATGATCCGATTGGCATCATCAACGCTGAGTGTCGTTTGTGTCAGGTAAGCAAGTTTCGTTTCATCCTCAATGTTCAAATCTTCGATGTCTTGCTCTTCTTCCACGAGGATGATCGCCTCGGGAGCTTCACCCATGGTGCCGATCACTTCATCATGGCCTTCGTGGCCGATCAACAGAATGGTGTAATTCAACTTGGCATACTTGATTGCCTCAAGGTGTACTTTGGTGACCAGAGGGCAAGTGGCATCTAAGGCATAGAGGTTCCTTGCATTTGCCGCTGCCCGGGTCTCGGGCGAAACACCATGTGCCGAGAAGAGCAGAACACTATCGGTTGGAACTTCTTCAATCGAATCGACAAAGATGGCTCCCTTTGCACGGAACTGATCAACCACATATTGGTTGTGTACGATTTCGTGGTAAACATAGACTGGCGCACCAAATTTTTTAAGCGTCAAATCAAGTGATTCAATTGCCATGTTCACGCCAGCGCAAAACCCTCTTGGGGCTGCCAAAATGATCTTCATTCCTGTTCCAGTACCGTGTTCCAATACAGTGGTGCCGTTTTGACTTATTCCGGTGAACCTTCGAATTCTGGATCTCCTGGATTAGAATCCAAAGGAAAAGATCCACTAACCGCACAGCATAACCGTGTGATGGCATCATCGTCTAACCATCTTGAATCTGGTGATTACGCCCACAAGTTGAGTCTGGCAAGGGAATCCACGCGTAAACTGGCGACTTCCCATTATGAGAATTTTCTGGTGGCGAGCATCCTTCTGCCGAAGAAACTGCGTCAACCCTTTTATGATGTTTATGCTTTTTGCCGGACAGCTGATGATTTGGCGGATGAATCATCAAGTTCTGAGGAGGCTTTGAGGGGGCTTGCACGTTTTCAGTATCAGCTTGATGCTGCCTTCGCGGGATACCCTGAGGAGCCGCTTTTTATCGCGTTGGCTGCGACGGTCCGGCAGTTTCAAATCCCCAAGCAACCGTTTGAGGATTTGCTGGATGCATTTCGACAGGACCAGCATCAGAATCGATACGAAAGCATTGAGGAGTTATTGGAGTATTGCAAACGTTCAGCTAACCCGGTTGGACATATTGTTTTGCACCTTGGAGATTCGTGCACCGCTGAAAATCGCATTCTTTCTGATCATATTTGCACCGGATTGCAGTTGGTGAATTTTTGGCAGGATGTCGCCCGAGATTTTGCCATGGGCAGAATTTATATTCCTCAAAAGCTGATGCACCAGTTCGGGGTTGAGGAAGATATGCTCAGGCAGATCCCGACGGTGGAACCGTTACGGCGTTTACTAGCCCACGAATGTGAGCGTGCCGAGGAAATGTTCCGGACCGGTCTTCCGCTTGCAAAAAGAGTGAAGCCATGGCTCGCAAATGATGTAAAACTGTTTGCACATGGCGGCTTGCAGACCCTGCGAGCAATTCGCAAGATTGATTTCGATGTTTTGGGCTCCCGACCAACGGTCGGAAAACTGCAGCAGTTCAGCTTGGTTTTACGCGCTATTGCAGGCAGATTGTGAATGACTATTCGCCCAGGGGGAGAGTATAGGGACTGACCCTGCAGTCATCGACTCGACCTGCGGTTATCATAGAGACATGGATGTTAGTAGTTCCGTTGCTGCAAGTTATCGGCACGTTCGGCGTATCTCACGGCGAAGTGGTAGTAATTTTTATCGATCGTTTTGGTTGCTGCCCAAGCCAAAGCGAGAGGCAATGTGCGCCCTCTATGCTTTTGCACGTACGACGGATGATCTAGGCGATTGTGAAGAGCCCATTGCTCTACGCGCTCTGTGGCTTGGTTGGTGGCGACAAACGATTGCTTTGAACCTGATTGGGGACGTTGCATCAGAACAAGTCATTTTACCGGAGGGCTTGATACCTGAGGGGGCATCGGCAGGGACCGGGAATTGGCCTATCGATTTGCACCGACGTGCGAAGGAAATTCTGCCGGCTCTCCGCGATTCGGCGAAGCGATACGAAATTCCTTCACGCTATCTGCTGGAGATTGTGGATGGCGTTTTGGCGGATCAACAGAAAACCAGATTCGATACGTACGAACAAGTTGAGCATTATTGCTATCTGGTGGCATCCGCGGTGGGCTTGGCATGCATTCACATTTGGGAATACGAAGATCCTATCCCCACGACTGCCGCAATCGATTGTGGGTTAGCATTTCAGTTGACCAACATTCTCCGGGATGTTCTCGAGGATGCCCATCGAGGACGCATTTATCTACCGCGGCAGCATTATGAGCAACATGGGCTGAGCGAGGATGATTTATTGAAGCCACGCCCTGATGATCGCTTGCAGTGTCTTGTGTTGGATGAAGTCACAAGGGCTCGTAGGCTGTTCGACTCTGGTTGGGGGGTCTGGAATTCGCTTCATCCTGACGGAAGACCCATGTTCAGCATGATGTGGAGAACGTATCGCCAGTTGTTGGAGCGGATTGCCGAGTCTCCTCGTTCAGTTGCTCTACATCGAATTCGTCTCACACCCGGAGCAAAGCTAGGTCTTGTCTCGCGTCATTTTTGCTCGCCACTGTTCCGTCGTTTGCCGGTGCCGCCGCGAGAACTAGGAATGTCGGAAACTGAATCGTGAATGCAGTCACCCGTCCAGCGCGAGTCGCGAAGCCCAAGAAGCGAGTGTTGATTGTCGGTGGTGGGCTGGCTGGACTTGCTACCGCAGAGTGTTTGGCACGCGACTATTCAGGCCGTTTTGACATATCCCTATTGGAAGCCAAACGCACGACAGGCGGACGTGCAGGGTCCTTTCAGGAAAGCAAGACGGGCAGGACGGTTGATTACTGCCAACATGTTGCAATGGGCTGCTGCACCAATTTTTTAGGGCTTCTTGCAAGGCAGGGTTTGGATGATCAGTTGCATCGATACACCAGCTTGAAATTTTTCCATCCCGAATATCCGGTCAGCATTTTTGCGCCATCACGTTGGTTACCCGCACCCTTTCACCTGATGCCTGCGTTTTCGAGTCTGCGCTATCTGAACCGTTCCCAACGGCGACAGATCAAATATGCCTTGTTCCGCCTTTTTCGCACAAGTTCGGAGGATTTGGGAGGCTCGCTGGCTAAGCCTTGGCTTGAAACTCACGGGCAAGATAAAGTAACGATTCGAGACTTTTGGAGCGTGATTGTTGTTAGCGCTCTCGGTGAGTCGATCGACCGGGTTTCGCTCGCTGCTGTTCGCAAAGTTTTTGTTGACGGGTTTGCAGCAGCACATGGAGCGTCTGATGTGCTTGTTCCCAAGCTGCCTCTCGTTGAACTGATTGGTGGGCAACTAACCGTTGCAATTGAAAAGCTCGGAGTCGAAGTCAAACTCGGCCAAGTGGTTCGGCAGATTTCTACGGATAAAAATGTTGCCACCGCAGATGGCAAAGTAGTGGCTGCTGATCATGTGGTTGCCGCCGTACCATGGCACGCTGTCAACGATCTAGTCCCAGAAAACGCGGTTGATAACTTGGAATGTTTGGCGGTGGCACCGGCTTCTCCGATCAGTGGTTTGCATTTGTGGTTTGACCGGCAAATTACAGACCTTCCCCATGCTGTGCTCGTGGGGACTGTCGCTCAGTGGGTCTTCCGACAGCCGTGGGAGGACAAGCAAGCGTCAGCTGGGTTCTACTACCAGGTTGTGATTAGTGCTTCGCAGTCCGCTCGCTGCCTACCCCAGCAGGAATTGATTGAGATTGTTCTGGGGGAGTTGCAGCACGCGTTTCCAGAAACACGGCGGGCCAATCTGGTGCAGAGTAAGGTCGTGACGGATCCAAAGTCGGTTTTCTCAATCACACCTGAATTTGAGGCTCTTAGACCGCCCTCGCGAACGTGTTTGCCTTGGCTTCATTTGGCCGGTGATTGGGTTGCGACTGGGTGGCCGGCGACCATGGAGAGTGCTGTGATTAGCGGAAGAATGGCTGCTGCAAGTGTTGTGCAGCGCGAATTTGGGGGCAATCTGGAGGTTGAGGCAGGTTTGCCGCTTGGCTGGCTCGCGAGAAGATTGATCAAACCGTAGAGGCGGTTTGCCGACTGGCTATAATAAGTCAGAGATTGCCAACACCGAGAGAACGAGCGTGGATGATTCACTACCCCCAGCGTTAGCGGAACGATTTCGCTGGCTAGTTAGCCCCGCCGACGCACATCACCACCCAGGGGAATTTGTCCTTTACTGGATGCATAGTGCGATGCGGGCGCACGAAAATCCAGCTTTGGACGCAGCAATCTGCCTTGCAAGGCAAAATGGACTGCCCCTTCTGGTCTACCACGCCCTTTCCGAGGACTATCCCTATTCGTCTGACAGATTCCACGCATTTATATTACAGGGTCAACGGGATGTTCAGAGGGAACTCTCAGATCGAGGGATCGAAGCGCACTTTCATCTCGCCCGAGATGGAGATAGGGGGCCGCATCTGCGAGATTTGACTCGGCGTGCGGCTGCCCTTGTGACCGAAGATATGCCAGTTCAGCCTCTCGCGGGATGGATGGAGCGGTTGGTCAGCCGGACTTCGACGCCAATCGCAATGGTGGATGCGTCGTGCGTTGTTCCGATGCTGCTGAGCACCAAGTCATATCAACGAGCCTTTGAGTACCGAAACGCAACCAAGAAATTGTATGCAGAGCGGATTGATAAGGCATACTCGGA
The DNA here is from genome assembly GCA_003513555.1 of Rhodopirellula sp. Lineage (GTDB taxonomy): Bacteria > Planctomycetota > Planctomycetia > Pirellulales > Pirellulaceae > Rubripirellula. Next base: position 30,081 of record DOPG01000303.1, read on the forward strand.
GCAAGAGCTGGACTGCGAATTTTTTCAGGGTCCTCTGCCCTTCCAGTCGCTCGATCTACAGGACGTTTGTCTTGCTTCCTTGATTGCGGGATGCCGGATTGATCACTCCATTGCTCCTGTCGCTGACACGCCAGGCGGCACTCGTGCAGGTTATAAACGCTGGGACCGCTTCAGGGCAAACGGATTGAATCATTATGAAGATGAGCGTAACGATGCGAGCAACCGGGACGGTGTCAGCCGATTGAGTGCCTACCTGCATTTTGGAATGGTGAGTCCATTCAGAATCGCTCGGCAGGCAGGCGCCGCAGGTGCGGAAAAATATCTAGACGAGTTGTTGATATGGCGAGAGCTATCATTCAACTTTTGCTTCCATAACCTTGACGTCATAGATTCGATCGAAGCATTGCCTTCTTGGGCCATGGAGACTCTTGACGACCACGCTTCAGACGAGAGGGAGGACATCTACGCATGGGAAACGCTTTCACGCGGTAAGACAGGGCAACCCCTCTGGGATGCATGCCAACGTAGCTTGGTCAAACATGGCGAATTACATAACAATGTAAGGATGACTTGGGGAAAGTCATTCCTGCGTTGGGCTCCCTCTCCTGCCGCTGCCATGCAACTCACGATGGACCTGAATCACCGTTACGCGTTGGATGGCAGAGATCCATGCAGTTACGGAGGTGTACTATGGTGCTTTGGTCTGTTTGATCGTCCCTTCGAGCCAGCGGGGGAGGTTTTTGGCAACGTACGTGAGCGTCCCTGCGAACTTCATGAATCGCGACTTGACCTTGCAAAGTTCCGAGATTCTGTAGATCGTCCCATCGCTGGTCGCATGCCCAAGGTGGCGATAGTCGGGGCTGGAGTGGGCGGGTTAACGGCGTCGAGGTGCCTTCAAGATCATGGTCTTGAGGTCACTGTGTTTGACAAGTCGCGGGGGGTTGGGGGGCGTTTGGCAACACGCCGCGAAGAGGGGGTTGCTTTTGACCACGGTGCTCAGTATTTCACGGCCCGGGACAGTCGCTTCACTCGATACGTGCGCAGTTGGATGCAGCAGGGGCTGGTAGAACCTTGGATGGGACGCATCGTTAAATTGGATTCAGATGGTGGCTGTGAAGACCAGTATGGCACCCCGCGGTATGTAGCTGTACCTGGTATGAATAATCTCGCTCAGCATCTTGCAGCAGATCTTGATATCAGGATGAACACCTGCATTTCAAGAATTGATCCGACCGATGGGAAGTGGCAGATCACTGACACTGGTGGACAAGATGCAGGAACGTTCGATTGGGTCATTCTCAACTGCCCTCCGAAGCAAAGCCTCAACATCTTGGATGGCCAGTCGGTGCTATCGGAGCAAATAGCTGAGGTCAAAATGGACCCTTGCTGGGCAATGATGCTTACGACAGCAGATTTGGGAGAAATTGGTTTCGACGGGGCTTTCGTTGAGAACGGGCCGCTTTCGTGGATTGCTCATGACGGTAGCAAACCGCGAAGGCATGAGGCTGATGCTGTTACCAACTGGACGCTGCACGCTTCAGCTGAATGGTCCGAAGCACACCTTGAATGCTGTCCATCACAAATCGAAAGTGAATTGCTGCAGGCACTCGCGAATGCCGTCAAGAAAAACGTTCGCCCCATACATTGCAAAGTCCATCGTTGGAGATACGCATTTCCAAAGCTGGCATTAGCCGAACAGTGCCTGTGGGACCCCGTCGCTGGGCTTGGAGCGTGTGGAGACTGGTGCTTCAGTCCTCGAGTCGAGGGTGCCTTCCTGAGCGGGATCGCAATGGCAGGAACCATGCTTCGGCAGTTGACCATTGACCGACCCGTGGCGGCGAGCATGGCGAGGATTGCGGCTGCGACCGTTCCGCAAGCAAGTGCAACAGTGGCCCAGCAGCAAGGTGAGGCGAACTGAGGGACCGCTCAGTATTGTTGCGACCCTGGTATACGACGAGACACGGTCGTTGAGGGGATTGGCCTTGCTTCTATCGGTCGTCAGATGGTTAGGACTCAGGCGGAACCGATGCGGTTTTGTAATTCGGCTGCAAGATCATCGAGATGGATTCTGCTCTGTTCTAATGTGTCCCGGTCGCGCACCGTTACGGTTTGATTTTCGAGCGTTTCGGTATCGACAGTGATGCAAAAGGGTGTACCTGCTTCGTCTTGACGTCGATACCGTCGGCCTACGGCACCTTTCTCATCGTAAAATACCGTCATGTGTTGTTTCAGCTTGCCGTAAATTTCGCGAGCAACTTCCGGCATTCCATCTTTTTTCACCAATGGGAAGACCGCGGCTTTAATAGGCGCGATTCGCGGGTGAAGTCGCATTACTGTGCGAGTTTGCATCTTGCCCTTTTCGTCGGGAGCTTCATCCTCGGTGAATGCTTCGCACAGAAACGCCAGCACACCGCGGTCGGCACCGGCTGACGGTTCGATGACATGCGGTACGAATTTCTCACCCTGGATTTCATCACGGTAGCTCAGGTCTTTACCACTCCCGCGGTACTTGGGTTTTCCATGTTCATTAAGTTCCACCGTCATGGGGCTGGTTGATGGGTCCAGTTTACCTTCCATGTGGCTGCGAAGATCAAAGTCCCCACGGTGGGCGATCCCTTCAAGCTCTCCATATTCTCCCTCTGGAAGAAACGGGAATGCATATTCGATATCAGCGGTGCCAACGCTGTAATGGGCAAGTTCTTCTTGATGATGCTCTCGCATGATCAGGGATTCACTGGACAGTCCAAGAGAGACATACCAGTTCAACCGGCGGTCACGCCAGTAGCGATACCATTCCTGCGATTGGCTGGGATGGCAGAAAAATTCAATTTCCATCTGCTCGAATTCGCGAGAGCGGAAGGTGAAATTTCTTGGGGTGATTTCGTTTCGAAAGCTTTTCCCAATTTGTCCAATCCCGAAGGGAACACGCACACGGCTGCTATCAAGAACATTCTTAAAATTAACAAAAATTCCCTGAGCGGTTTCGGGCCTTAGAAAAGTTGCATCCTCCGCGCCTCCAAGAGCGCCCAGAGTTGTTTTGAACATCAGGTTGAACTCGCGTGGTTCGGTTAGCGTGTCCAGTTGCTTGGCATCTGGAGCTAATACTTCGGTCGTCGAATCGA
>DOPG01000241.1 GCA_003513555.1 Rhodopirellula sp.
AGGAGAGAGGCGGCACTCCCCACCGGCTCAGCTGGGGATTGAAGGGCTACTGTCGCAGCCAGGCATCAGCATGGCATTGGTCGGAGGACACAAGCCACACCAAATTCGCGAAACCGCACAGGCCCGCCCACTATCATCTGCACTTTGCGAAGCGATCGACCAACTCATCGTCGATTCAGGTGGAACCTCGTGATGGCGTCTAAAACCGTGCATCAAGCAGTGCTTCCAAATCAGCAAAGCCAATTCACCCCACAAGGTCAAATCGGGCAGATCGAATCCTAGCTGCCCCTTTCATTACAGACCTTTTGAGAACAGCAATGCTGCCGCTTCCGAAACCACCGACTTGCTTTTTCGATTCCCCATCTTCTTGACGAGCTTTTTCATCTGCTTGGCATCGACAGCCCCCTCAGTTCCCGGCAGCATGGTTTCCAACTTTGTCGCCAGGTCTTTCTGTTTAGCTGCCGCAAACACTGGTTGCAGAAAATTAATCGTTCCGGCGACATCCAGTGCGCCAACATCACCCGCTGCCAGCAAAGACTGAACCCCGAACTGGAATGCTTTATCGGCGTCCCCTTTGACTAACCAATAGGAAGAGATGCGTCCCAAGAGCCAGCTTCTTCGCACACAGGATTTCACGCCAGTTTTTAGCAGGGTCAGATTCGCGGTGCCGACGTCGCCAGCACCACCAGGACAGGCAGCCGTCAAGTACGCGACATCAAAGTCTGGGAACTGCGATACCATCTCCTCAGCACCCAAACCGTCAAGAGCATCTGCCTGTCTTGCCTCGGCCCCATCGACTTCCACATCAAATATCGAGGTCATGGAATCTTCCGAAGCCGCTTCTCCCTCGCCCACTTCCGCCATTGGCTCATCCATCTCACTGATGGCCTCGGCTTCAGCCGCAGCAAGCTCAGCCCTCAGCTTGCGTTTATCCAAAGTGGCAGCAACAGGAATTGCAATGATGGACACGCAAATGAACGCGACCCAAAGAGAAAAGAAAAGCATGGCGGTCAGAGGGGTTCAAGACAAAAAATGAATGCAAATTCGAATGATTAAAACAATAGTTCAACGGCGTTGCAGAAGCAATTTCCGAATTCTACCACTTTTCAAGCCTCGCCTGAACGTACAGCAGACTGCTGTATTCTGGATAATTCGGCCTTCTGACGGCAAAACCGCCGATTTCCTCAGTTCTCTACAGGACAGCACGCAGTAGCAGCAAGATCCTCAATGAAGTTCAAGGCAGACCGGTCGCTGCGGCCGTGGAGCAGCCTTCACCCACCTCTTGGTGCAGAAACGATACCCGTGTAGCTCCGTACCGTTTCGATAGCCGCGTTTCGAGATTCCCACTCTTCCCTGCAGCCCTGTATCACACCACCTTGTATCATGCCGCCTCATAGTTTCCTGCCACCGGATTTCAAGAATCGTCAATTCCCAGAGTCAAACGCATTTCAGAGTTCAGCGTCTGATCGATCAGACGCTGGGCCGTGGGATTATTGATCTGCAATTCACCATACCTCGTTTGAAACTCACGGCGAGACTGCGCAAACTCTTCCGCGCGATCCAACTTATCCAACACCTGACATAACTGTGCTAAGGCCAAAGCTTGGTAAACCTGATCAATATTGGCTTCCTGCAGCAAGGAATCCAGCAAGATCTTGGCTTGCCCCAGTCGCCCATCAGCGAAGAAAAGGCGGGACAATTGCAGCGTCGCTTTGGCATGGTAGGCCGCGTTGGTAGCATTATCTTCCATGGGAAAAAATTCCATCACAGACCGCCAGGCAGCTTCATCATTCCGATACATGGCTGTGATGTATTGCTGGTCAACCGAATCCGCCTTGGTCACGACCTCAGGACTAAGTAGATCGTTAACGCTTTTTCTTGGTCGACCGTTGGTCCACCACCATACCAATCCCCCAAAAACGATTGGTACCAGAATACTGGCAGCGATTGCAACGCTACGTCTTCCCACACGTTTACGCGCGCGATCGGTTGCCCGCTGAAGCCGAATGGTTGCTGCTGCTGTTCCAACGCCTAGCCCGCCCACGCTGGAGATGGCAGCTTCGTTGCGAATCGCATCGAGCAGTTCACTCGGTGACTGAAATCGATCCTGCGGCAACTTACTCATCAGACGACTGACAACTGCAATCAACCATTCCGGCAGATCGGGCTCCCCATCGGAGTTGTAAAGCGCCCGGTTTCGATCCAGCGGCACTGGCGTTTCATGCAGATGCATCAATGCCAGAGCCAATGAATCTTCGGCTTCGAAGGGTGGCCGTCCTGCTAGCAGGTGATACACCGTGATTCCCAGGGAGTAGAGATCACTGCGGGTATCAACAGTCTTGCCCTGCACTTGCTCAGGGCTCATGTAGCGGGGCGTTCCCAAAGTCAGGCCCACCTGAGTCAAGTTCGACTGGGTCGCATCGACATCGGCACCCATTCTTGCCAAGCCGAAGTCAGCAACTTTGATAATACCTCTGACGTTACGCATCACGTTTTCAGGCTTGATATCGCGATGTGTGATCCCAGCTTCAGCAGCCACTTCGAGTGCCGATGCAACACCAACCAGGACTTCAATCGCTTCCTCTGTACCGATCACACCATTTCGATCGAGCGACTGCCGAAGATTCTCTCCATCAACCAGTTCTTGAGCAATGTAATGGATAACATCAACATTTCCGACGTCGTGCACCTGAACGATGTTCGGATGATTCAATTTTGCTGCGGCCCGTGCTTCTCGACGAAACCGATGAATGTAGTCATTATCGCGTGCAAAATCTGGACGCAGGACTTTCAAGGCAACCTCACGCCCCAGCGAAAGCTGCCGCGCTGCATAAACGTCCGCCATTCCGCCACGGCCAAGTTTTCTAAGCAACTGAAAATCACCAAGTCGACTGCCGACCAGACTTGGATAGGCAACCTCACGCGTGCTACCCGCAGACATGAGGTTGGTATCCTGATCTTGGATCTCACCATCCTTGGCCGTAACCGATGAGTCCGCACTTTTTGGGTATGTTCCATCACCGGTATTGACGTCGCCGTCTGACTTCTCGAATTCATCCCTATTCATCAATCGACATCCCTTTTTCTTTCCATCCGCGGCTTCGGTAACTCAATTGGAACGAGAGTCCTGTTCAACTTTCCCGACTGGAACCCTTCCAGATCAAGCGTGACAAAGTTGAAGCCAAACTGCTTGAATTGGTTCACAAGTTGTCCCTGCGACTCCAACTCGAGAACCGATTTCAACAGGTTCGGCGGTACCTCAATACGAGCAAGCTCATCATGGTGCAGCCTTACACGACACTCAGATACTCCGTGAGTCCTGAGCCATGACTCTCCCTGCTCAATCTGCCAGAGTCTTTGGCGGGTAACTTCCACGCCATAAGCGATCCGGCTCGCCAGGCAGGGCGCAGCGGGTAGATCATGATTTGACAATCCGAAGTGCCGTGCCAAATCACGAACCTTCGCTTTTCCGAATCCCAACGTTGCCAGCGGCGCCACCACTTTACGCCGGTTTCCAGCCGTGATCCCAGGGCGGTGATCACCTAAATCATCGTGGTTTGTCCCTGAGACAACTGTCACCTCATCAGTTTGAGCATCAACGACTTTGTCGATCAACTCGCTGATCGATGCGTACAGCGTGTCCTTGCAGTAGAAGCAGCGGTTCGAGTCATTTCGCTGATAATCAAAATTTTCCAGCTCATCCGTCAACACCACGCGATGAGGGATCCCAATCTCCGCCGCGACATTGACCGCTGTATCCAATTGCCATGCCGGAACACTTGGTGACTGTGCCGTCACTGCACAGGTATATTCAAGGTTGGCCCTCTGGCAGGCCATCGCGACGACACTGCTGTCGACTCCCCCCGAAAATGCTACGACAACGCGTCGGTAGCCGCGCAGTAAAGAAACCAGAGATTCAGCGTCTTGCTCAATCGATTGATTCACAGACTTACGTCTCGTCGGCAGGTGAGGATGACGTCAGGGCATTTGCAGCCTTACAAAGAAGCCAGCATCCAGACTCCGATCTTCTTCATCCCTTAATTGTGACCTGCCAGCCTCAATAATCAAACGGGACGAACCCCGAAGTGGTTTTAGAAACTCAGTTTGACGTAAAAACTCCAGAATTTCCTGCTGCTCCACTTGGGGTGAATGCCCCGTCACTAGCAGCCGAAACGACTCCCGATCCAGCAGTTTCAAGCAGTCGCTGAGCAACGGCCACAAATCGCGTTCCAGCCGCCATGCCTTGCCCTTGGGAGAATGTCCGTAGGCTGGAGGATCCATCAGGATAGTATGATACTTTCGCTGACGCCTCAATTCGCGAGCAGCAAACTTGGCAGCATCGTCCACCAGGTAGCGGATGACCGCCTCACCCAAGTTGTTTGTTTCGGCTGCCAGACGGGCCGACTGTACGTTGGGTTTAGCCGCATCAACATGAGCCACAGAGAAGCCAGCACGGGCCAATGCGACGGTGCTTGCACCGGTATAAGCAAACAGGTTAAGTGCGGCATTACCCTGCACGAAACCCTTTGCATCAGGCTCGAGGCGAATTCCTAGCCAAGTCCAATTCTCACGCTGTTCAGGAAACAGCCCGATGTGCCCATAAGGAGTCGGCCGAACGGGCATTCGAAACCCCCCACAATCAATCGCTAGCCCGTCTGGCCATGGCTGATGGTATTCCCAGGTGCGTTCTTCAGCGTTGTAGGTTGCATCTGCATGCTTCCATCGCGCTGGCCTGCTTGCAACAGTCCCCAACGCTGCTGGCGAAGGACGATCAACGACATACCCAGCCAACGACTCCAGCTTGCGTCCCATGCCAAAGTCAATTAACTGGTAACGGTGATCAACCAACTTTATCCACTCGTTATTTCAGGTTCTTCTTGCTTTCCACGTCAGCAGCACTGGCCACTTCAGTCCCCTTTTCGGCTGCAGGCACCTCAGCTTTTGGTTCGCTACTTTTCTTCGGTTGCGCATCCGCTTTAGCCAGACTGTCGTCTTCCTTGCCACCGGCTGCAACTTTCGTGCTTTCCGCATTTAACTTCAAGGGCGATCCATCACTTTGGGAAGACGCTGCACTGGCATCTTCGACTTCGCCCTCAGCAGTTTCAGACTCGGCACTGGCAAGTTGCACATCAGCAGAATAACGCTCCAATAGTTTCGCGATTTCCTCCGGACTGATTCCAAGCATCTCCTCGCCCATGCCACCATCATCGAAGACGGGATCTCCGTCTTGAAAACGCATTTCTGCGGTATAGTCGACTGCGGGACGATCAAAAAACTTTTTCGTTGATCCCGTGTCACTCTTCGATCCAAACCTGAGATCACTTCCGGCCAACTTGGTATGCCCGCGAGCTGAACCGCCTTGAAATGGCCCAATCCCCATCACCCATGTGTCAGTCGCAGTGGCAACAGAGCTATCAACACCCGACTGCCAAACCGGCGTTCTTGTCTCGCGGTCGTAAGCGAATGCGGCAACTTTAACAGCGGCTTCGCGTGCCTCGCGGCGGGCGAACGCAAGCTCCCCAGTTCTCGGAATTGTCGGGGCTCCAGGAATCAGGGCGGCTGCGCTCGCCAGCACAGTGGTTTCGGGCACCCCAAACGTCACCCGATGATCATCCTGCCCGAGCGTGCCGATTCGCGCTTCTATGACAATTTCCGCTTCAGTGTTGGCGTCCTGAATCAAACAACCCGCCGCTACGATCTGCTGACGTAATGCACTGGTCACATACTCAGCGTTCACAAAACCTTCGCCCTTCACGTGCCTCAAATAGCTGGTATCCAAATAAACCTTGCTGCCACTGAGAGGACGAAAGTCAAGCTGCGCAATGCTTCGATCTACAGCATCACTCATCACCAACTGTTCTGTCGCCGTGTACGAGCGTGTCGTACCACAACCGACTGCCAATATGATTAGCGCGGGGAAAAGCTGCAGCAGATAACAACGGTGGGAAACAAAGCGGCAGTGCATTAACTCGAGATCCAGCTCACGAAATGCGGTGGGGCAAAGTCGGTGGGAACAACTTAAACCGTTCGCCTATCATCTCGCGAGCATCCAACGCAACCCCGAATACATCTCATGAGCCCCATCGCCAACCGCGAAAATGCCCCAAAGAACGTCAGCCCGGAATGGCTCAGCCGACAATAGGATGGAGGCAACCGTAAGGTTTAGAACAAGGAAAAAGTGCGGCACCGGCCGCCCTTTATCCCGGTTGA
>DOPG01000358.1 GCA_003513555.1 Rhodopirellula sp.
GGCAAACCGGCCCCTAAACTGATCACCCGAGAGATGGTCGAGTCGATGCGACCAGGGAGCGTCGTGGTTGACTTGGCGGCCGAGCAGGGTGGTAATTGTGAGTGCACCATTCCAAACGAAGTCACAACTCATAATGGTGTGCACATCATCGGCTACAGCGATCTTGCGAGTCGCTTAGCCAACACCTCCAGCCAACTGTATGGAACCAACCTGGTTCACCTGCTTGATGAAATGGGTGGGGCAGAGGCTTTCAAGTTTGATATGGAAGACGTTGTGATTCGCAGCGCTACCGTGGTCAAGAACGGCGAGGTCACATGGCCGCCACCATCCGTATCGGTCTCTGCGGCACCCCCCAGCGAAGCCCCAGCAGCCTCGGTGCAGGAATCGGTGGAATCGCCGAGCAGAATTCCATGGCTCAATTACACCATGCTTTTCGTGGTGATCCTCGTGCTCGCAGCCGTCGCCATGACGCAAAATGCCGGGTTCATCACAGACTTCACCGTCTTCCTGCTGTCCTGCATCATCGGTTGGCAAGTGATCTGGAATGTCTCTGCCTCACTGCACACTCCACTGATGAGTGTCACCAACGCCATCAGTGGAATCATTGTCGTTGGCGGCATGGTGCAAATGGGTGTTAATAGCAGCCTTGCCGTATGGTTGGCCGCAATCGCGATCTTCGTTGCTTCCATCAATATCGCCGGTGGCTTTCTGGTCACCCACCGAATGCTAAAGATGTTCCGCAAGTAAGATCCTGATGACTCACCCTCCTCTGCTGAACCCTATGTTTCAAAACGTGATTGACATGGATTTGACCTCAACACAACTGCTCGCCAACGAAATGCTTTCCATAGCAGATTCCTCGGCCAAAGTCGCCTATTTGGCCGCCGCAGTGCTGTTCGTCCTTAGCTTAGCCGGTTTATCAAAACAGACCACGGCCCGCAGAGGTAACCTCCTGGGCATCATTGGCATGTTGATAGCCATCGCGGTCACCATCGTTGCCATGCTGTCCGCTGGACACACCATGGCGGTTTACACGATGATGGCGGTGGCAATTACTGCAGCAGTTATTGTGGGTGCAATTCTGGCCGCGCGTGTGCCAATGACCGGCATGCCAGAACTGGTTGCCATGCTGCATAGCTTCGTCGGCCTCGCCGCAGTCCTGGTAGGAATCTCAAGCCACCTTGAGCCCCACGCCACTGTTCCGTCCGGTGAACTTCTCATTCACGACATTGAAATCTTCATCGGTGTGTTCATTGGTGCGATTACCTTCACGGGATCGATCATTGCTTTTTTGAAGCTTCGCGGCACGATTGGCGGGAAGCCGCTGACCTTACCGGGCAGGCACCTCATCAACCTGACCATGCTTGCCGGTTGCATTGGCTTGGGTATTTGGTTCTGCCAAGAAGCACACACTGCTGATGGGTCGCACAATGAAAATGGACAGGCGATGACCGCCCTGCTGGTGATGACAGGTATCGCCTCACTGATTGGCGTGCATTTGGTGATGGCGATTGGTGGGGCTGACATGCCGGTGGTTGTATCGATGCTGAACTCTTATTCTGGCTGGGCGGCATCAGCAGCAGGCTTCATGCTGAAGAACCACCTGCTAATTGCCACCGGTGCTCTTGTCGGAAGCTCTGGCGCGATACTGTCCTACATCATGTGCGCGGCGATGAATCGCAGTTTTATCAGCGTTATTCTAGGCGGCTTTGGCGGCGGTGGCGGTGGCCCGGCAGCCGCAGTCGAAGGTACTGTCACCGAGTTTAGCATCGATGACACCATCGACATGCTGGAGGAATCCAACAGCATCGTGATCGTACCAGGCTATGGCATGGCAGTCGCTCAGGCCCAACATTCCTTGGCAGAAGTCGTCAAAATCCTGCAGTCGAAAGAAAAGCAGGTTCGATTCGCGATCCATCCAGTCGCCGGACGCCTGCCAGGACATATGAATGTGCTACTAGCCGAAGCCAATGTACCCTACGACATTGTGCTGGAAATGGACGAGATCAACGATGAAATGCCTGATACAGACGCCATTCTTGTGATTGGTGCAAACGACATCGTGAATCCCGCGGCACTGGAAGACCCCAATAGCCCTATCGCTGGCATGCCTGTCCTCGAAGTATGGAAAGCGAACAACTGTGTCGTGATGAAACGAGGGCTCGCAACAGGCTACGCCGGTGTCGATAACCCACTGTTCTATAAAGACAACACCCAAATGCTCTTTGGAGACGCCAAACAAAATGTCGATGCGATCCTGCGAGCCTTACAAGGATCCTGAGATCACCAGCATTCTTCAACCCTCTTTCGGAAACAAGACACACTCTCGGTCGTAAGTACCAAAGCGAGCATCCCGAAAACCTCAGAAGAACCAAGCAGCTGTCAGCGGCTTACAACATCTTCAGGTCCTTAGATTTGTCCTCCCGTCCAGCCGGATAACAGAGTTCAATGAAGTATCTCAAATTGACTCTAGCTGGTTCGGTCATGGTGGCCTTGCTGTTGGCTTTGGTGTTGTACCGGATGTCAACCAGGGTGCCGTCAAAAGTTGTGATTGCAGCAGGTCCGGCAGGCGGCAACTACTACCAACTGAGCAATGAAATCGCGAAGAGACTGGAAGCACAGCTTGGCACAAAAGTCGAGGTGCTTGAGTCGCGTGGTGCGTTGGATAACCTGCACCGAATCAGAGACGGCGTTGTGGATTTCGCGCTGTATCAACCTGACACAGCACGAGGCACCAATGAGGACGAGAGTCCTGACTCGGCGGCCTTCGTCGCCAATCTATACTCGGAGGTGCTGCACATCTTTGCTGCTCCAGACAGCGGAATCGAGAAGTCTTCCGATCTAAGAGGCAAAAAAGTTGCCATCGGCAGCAAGGAGTCCGGCGACTTTTCCATCAACAAAACATTACTGGAACACCTCGGCATCGGACTTGATGACATTGAACAAGTCGATGTTGTCTATCGAGATATCCCAGAGCTCCTACGGTCCGGAAAGCTCGATGCTGCCTGCATGGCAGGTGGACTTCATTCCCCCGCATTCATTGAAACAGCCAACGTACCGGGAGTCCGCTTGATTCCAGTGCCATTCGCAGACGCGATGGCGTTGCATCACGTGTCCACTTTTCCAGCCACCATACCGGCCGGGTTCTACCGAACAGATGCCCCGGTGCTGCCAGAAAAGGAGATCCAAACCGTCTCAAGAAGAGCCAAATTGCTAACAAGGCCCGATGCTCCAACGGTGCTCGTCGAGGCGGTTACCAATGTTGTCATGGATGAATATTTTCAACGGAGCAACGAATTACACGAATTATTTGACCAAGGGAAGGTGTTTGCCATGGCTAACCCCGAGTTCCCAATGCACGCTGGGGCGGAGCACATCTACAACCCAGCACTCAAACCCTTGCTCAATCCCGATTTTGTGGAAGCGACCGAGGGATTAAGATCGTTCTTGTTCTCTTTGCTTGTTGCTGGCTGGTTACTGGCAAGATGGTTACGTGATCGAAGACTCAAGCAGGACGAACATGAATTGGATCGATTTGTTCGTCTTGTACTCGACATCGAGCGAAGACAACTCGGCCTCGACGAAGACGAATCAGGCAACGATATCGAACAACTACAAAGACTGTTGGACGAAGTGACTGAACTGCGGCAGGAAGCATTGGGAGAATTCAACGCACACTCCATGAACGAAGATCCGTCCGTCGCCTGCTTTGTGCAGATGTGCCATGCTTTGAGCAATAAAATCAACGCAAAGCTAACACGTCAACGCACAGATCGGCAAATGCGGCTGTTCATGGAAATCAGCATGAAGCAAGCTTTAAGTAGTACTGATCCCCCTCAGCGTGACGCACAACCTAAGCCATAGCTCTGCCAATAATTATTAGCACGTGATTTCAAGCGACGTGTTCCGACTCTGCATCCAACTCAGCGTTCTCGCGACCTGTAAATCACTCAGCCCAAAGTGGTGCCTGGACGGGGATTATGCCCTCTTAAAAAGTCCACTCCAGCCATTTCTCGCTTGCCAGCAGGCTGAAGTTTTTCTATCTCAATTAGCGAATCCGATGTAGCCACAACAAATGCATCGCGTTCCAAAATCTCACCGGCAGCATGGGGACCAACCGGCTCATTCAGAACCCTGATACTCTTAATCGCCAAACGAATCGCTGGTTTGGATTCTCCCGGTTTGAAATACGTGTAGGCGATTGGCCAAGGTTGCATACCTCGCACAT
>DOPG01000446.1:0-2280 GCA_003513555.1 Rhodopirellula sp.
GATCATCGTGACCAATCAACGCTTTTGTCTGTCTGCTTCAACGCTCGTAATCTGGGCGATTCTTTCTTCTGCGTCACCTGCCACCGCTGACAATCATGTAGGTGTGGGTGCCAAGCCCATCGCTGGTTCGGAAATCATCTTTGATGGTTCACGAGAAATGCTTGATGCAAAGTGGACCTACTGGAAAGGCCCTCGGTTCAGTTCATCGCTTCCGATCAAGTGGAAAATCGTTGACGATCCGGTTGCTGAAGGCACGGTCGTGATGACAGATGACTCGGCAGCAGCGGGCGGAAAATACGGCACATCTGACGTCGTTACCAAGAAAAAATATCGTGACTTTCGCCTCCACATAGAATTCCGGGTAGCCAAAAAGCGTGGTAACAGTGGCGTCTACTTACAAAACCGCTATGAGATCCAAATTCTCGACGGTGACAAAACTTCACACGGCATGGCCGCTGTGATCAACGAATCAAAATCACCCTACGAAGTTTACAATGGCACAGGTACATGGAACGCCTACGATATCGTTTTCCGCGCGGCACGCTTCCAAGACGGCAAACGGACTGACAAAGCGATGCTGACCATGTACTTCAACGGAAAAAAAGTTCACTCCAACGTCCAGATCAATCAGGTTTGGGGAGGCCCCAATTCAGGGATCGATGGCGGCAACGATGGCGGCCGTGGAATCACAGATGTACCGGGTGGCTTGAAGCTGCAAAACGAGGGACACGATGTTCGCTATCGCAATATCTGGATCGAAGAACTCGACCTGACAGAAGCTGACACGAACTTTTAATTGGTACCCGCAAGTCAGCTACAGCCAGGTTCAACGACAGCCACGTTCAACGACAACTGAACAGCCGCCTCGGACGTAAACGCACTCGATCCCGCACTCAGCGCCTGACCTCCGCACAACGACCTTGGCGGGTGAGTGCCGCGTCCAACGGCGAAGCTATCCAGCAATTTCCCCGCTACCGCTGACAATCGCCTCGACTTGCTCCGTCGACATCTGTAGCTGCTTGCCTATCTCGTCCGTGCTCAGGCCATCAATCCAACCCAGACGGATAGCAGCTTCAAGAAACCGATCATTCGGCTTTTCGAAAGACAGTTGCTCCGAGTGGGTCGGGTTGCGTGTTTCGATCTGTGCAAGCACTCCGTCCCACAACCTGATCCTTGCTTCTACTGCCCTGACCGCTGCCTGCTCTGCTAATTGCCATCTCAAAGAACTGTCGCCGCATAAGTGGCTGATCATTTCTTCAGCCATTGGACCGTGTGAATCACCATCGACCTCGATGTGCCTTCGTAGGTAGTCGACGAAGTAACCAAGACGCTGGTTCCCCAGTTCCCCGACTTCGTCGATCACGCGATCAAACACTTCCGGCAGCAAGTGCTCGCGGCCGTAAGCGAATGAAGCTGCCAGTTCACAACTTTGGGAGTGCGTGGCGGTCGACAAAGTTCGATAAACGAATTGACGGGTGCAATCTGGAATCCGGGCATTTTCCAGAGCGATCAACGGTCCGGTTCCTTTTCGTAAGGCAGCGACGAATTCTTCAATCTGCGTCGTACTGGCCTCACACCGCTCCATCGCTCTCAAATACATTTCGAAGTGTGATGCGTAGCCTCCTTCGCCGTCTTCATCGCTTTCCTCGCAAAGTACGATCTCATTGATCAAACGCCTCGCCTGCGGATTACTTGAAGGAACCCAAATGGTATCGACGCACGTCAAGGCTCGCTGCAATGACTTCAGGATCGTCATAAAATCCCAAACGGCGAAGACATGGTTCTCCATGAACACCTGAACGTCTTCAACTGTCCGCATCGCGTCGTATAGAGGATGTGACCGAAGGCGTTCGTTCAGCGGGGCAATTCTGTTCTGAATTCTATTGCTATCGCTCATCTTAGCTCAATTTCGACCTATCTAAATTTCCAGCACACCCGTCTGTGGTGGTGGATTGAGTTTTGCCGGAAGCGGACTTCAGTCCCAACAACAAGACTGCTTTTCACAGCCTCAGACCTCACCGTTGAACCAACTGCAAGGCCCGCCGTGTAGTTTAGTCGTGCCGCCCAGTTCGGAAAGGGCCAGTTCGTGTGGCAAGCCATTCCGACGGTCCCTACCTGCCGCAGGTGTTACTGCCACCCATCGAGACATCAACACGATGTGCGGCGGGCCATGCCGGTCTTTTCTTGGCAGCCACGTTAGTTGCGAAAGCTAAAAGGCTCGCTTCTCTTTGGAAATTGAGTCCACTTCCCGTGTGCTGACCGCAGGAGACCGCACTCTGG
>DOPG01000446.1:2489-3048 GCA_003513555.1 Rhodopirellula sp.
ACCGCAGGAGACCGCACTCTGGCAACAAAAAATCGGCATTTGCCCCCCTAACCATTGGGCACAACCCCACGGTAGCACGTGACCAATCGCCGCAGTCGTTCGTCAAAATGCGACGAAGAAACAGGTCGAAACGGCAATCTTTCATACAGAACAGCGTGCTGCAACAAGGTAAACCGTTGCTCACTCTATCCACCGAGCTAAGCCCATTGAGTGCTCATGCCAAGCAAATTCTGAGGTCATCGATACCCATAGAACCAGACTGAAACGAAAATACAGTTTCAGCAAGCTGTGGTTTATAATCAGACATCATCGGGACGGCACGTCCTTGGATTTCGCACCTTCACAACGCCTGCCGCACTTCGCATGCAAACCGCTAGCTACCTACGCCGAATCATTTTCAATCTGAACTTACTATGCTTGCTCTGGACTTCCGATTTTACGGGTGTAGGTGCTGCCGCGGACGTCAACACAACATCAACGATGACTTACAGCGACGCCGAACCGCTCGAGTACAACGGCATCAGGATCGAACTGGACAACCACGCAACGGAGCGCTGTC
>DOPG01000112.1:0-12029 GCA_003513555.1 Rhodopirellula sp.
CCTGTACAGCGACCTCTTCCTGTACGGCGGCTGCTTCCCGTACGGCGACTGCTTTCTGTTCTACTAATGGTGTGGACTGCTCGTTCGCTGACGTCACGTTCTCAGTGGGAGGCTCTTCCATGCTGGGAAACAGGGGGTGTGGGTCCACGCTCTTTGGTGACTCTTTCTCTGGGGTTTCGCGAGGCTGGATGTTGTCAGTGAATGGATTTTGGGAGGATTCGTTTGCCGACATGGAAAGGTCTTCTGGGGTGGACGTCGGCGCGCAGTTTCAACACAAGCAGCAAACTTGCGATGCAACTGGCAACGACTGAAGGGTTCGTACGCAATCAACGATCGGTTGTTTACCGATCATCACACCGATAGCGACGCCGCTTCGTTCACACAAATTCGTTCGCTCGCCATCTTTCGTGGCGTTCGCGTGATTTTCACGCGTCAGGAAGACTTGTCGCATCAATCCCGTGTGTTGGTCGCGAAATCGCGAGGCTCAACTCGATCGTCTCGTCGGAACAAGTCGATCTCTATTACTGCTGGGACTCAGGTGATTGGTCAAACTATCGCAAGCGCCTAATCTGCGATAGGGTTTTTTCGAGACGATTACCGAAAAGATTGTTTCCTGGCCAGTGGGGATCAGCATAACCGTCAGTGATTTGTAGCGGAGTTCACGCAAGTTGGTGAGTTTTGAAGAACACCGGACACTGCAAAGGCAGTAACTCGCTTCGCTGTGGCATGTGGGAGGTGTTATTTTCCCCCTACGCGGGAATCCTGATTTTCCGCGTTAAATTGAGCTTTGTTGGGATTACTCGTTTGCTTTTTTGAGTGTCTCGAGTTCGTTTTCGATTTTGTCGAGCCGGTCAAGAATCTTGCTCAGGGTCTCCAGCACTTTCCTGTCCGTTTTTGTTGTCTCATTCTCTTTGCTGAGTGGTTTGAATGTTTTGGTATTCGGCGTGCTGCTCGTGTCATTGCCAAAATTATATTCCTGTTTCTTGCCATCAGCACCAATGACGATTGCGCGTGCTTGGACGTTGCCAATCTTCATTCCACTCGCATCCATTCCCTGCATCGCTTTCATGAGTTGTTTGCGCACATCGGCAGGCAGGTCTGCGCCGGCATTTTTTAATAACGGCATGATGTCGATTTTATTGGGCATAATCGCCGGAAGCTTGTCGGCTTCGGTTTTTATTTGAAGAGCACCATTTGGCCCAGCTTGTTTCATCGCTGCTTCGACCTGCTTGCGAACCTGCTCTGGCAATCCCTCCAGTATTTTCTTGTTGTCGAGTACGCTGCCATCAATCTTTTTTTCGACCTTTTCTTCTTTCACGATTCCGTCAGGGCCGACGATGATTGTGTGATAGGAAATGTTGCCGCTGCTGAACTGGTCTTTGGATGTTTGTTTTTTCGAAGCACCCTTCGTATTGGCAGCCTTCTTGTTCATGTCCTCAGCAATGTTCTTCAGTTGTTTCTTAAGAATCGCCGGTGAGCTATCAAGTTGGATGATCTGCGGGACTCCGTTGATTTCGATCACTACCTGCCCAGTGGTGGTCGTTTGTGTTGTTGCTGGAGCTTTGGCTTCTTTGTCATCCGAGACGGCTGGTGTGCATAGCAGGAACGCTGTCACGTATGCGAAAAGGGTTAGTCTTGTCATGGTCGATTTTGTTCTGGAAGGGCCTGCACTGGAAAATGCGTTGGGAGGTTTACGTGGTCCGCCGTGCTTTTGAGTATTGGATGCTTGCATTTCCATTGGCGGAAGATCAAGTTTCAATATTCCCTTAAGAATATCGGATATCAAGTTGAGAACCAAGACTGAAGTGCTACCCGGGCGTTGAAGTGTGAATGGTTGAGATGCGGTGGTCCGTTTCTCGGCATGAGTTTGGTATGCTGGAATTTGCGTGCTGATCGATCGAACCGCTGGGCTTTTAGCGAATGACCTCGGTCAGGTGTCCGAATTGAAATTGTCAGCCCGAGAGCTGGATGGAATCCTAATGATCGTATTGTTATCGCCGTGCAACTATGTAACTTTTCGAGACCCATTGGTGGCACCTTTGCGTTTTGTGATTCGGCAGACCATTGTTTCTTGTTTTGTTGTTGGTTTGATCTTTTTCCTCAGTAGCAAGTTGTTACAGGCGCAATCCAATTCTCCATTGAACCGTCCGCCGCAAACGCCAGTGGGTTCACCTCAACCAGCGGCTGGTTTGGGGATCATGGCAGGATCCGTGTCTCATGATTCAGCATTGGTGCAGGTGCGTCTGAGCGAGGGTGACGAACTGGTTGAGGGTGACCTGCCAGGAGCTTGGGGAATGATTGAGTTTTCATTGGGTTCAGCAGGTTCTGAGCAAATTTTGTTAGCCCGCGCCTTCCCCCAGCGGGATTTCATTGCACGCGTCAAGTTTCAGGAACTCATTCCTAACACGACCTACGTTTGCAGGACGCGTCTGGGGCTTGATCTGAATCATTTAACGGCTGGACCCACGGTTACATTCAAGACACTTCCGGGACCGGATATTGCTGAGGATGTTAGTTTTGCTGTTGTGACGGGGATGAACTATGCCAAGTTTCATGGAGATAGCCGGATTAACCGCACTCGGTCAGCGGTCAAGAACAACACCAAGTTGCCGCAGCCCTATTCAGGACCTGACAAAAAACTTGGCTATCCTGGATTAGCCACCATCCTGAAAATGAAGCCCGACTTCTTCATCGGGACCGGAGACAACGTTTATTACGATACGCCGGATGATCCGCGAGCAGTCACCATGACCGAGATGCGGCAGAAGTGGCATGAGCAATTTATTCAGCCACGTTTCCGTGACTTGTTTGCGAAAGTTCCCACACATTGGATCGTTGATGATCATGACTATCGGGTTGATGATGGTGATAATTCAGGTGAGTTTCTACCGTTGCCGGAAACGGGGCGACGGATTTTGCTGGAACAACTGCCTTATGCCTCTTATGAGCAGCCCGCAGCACGGACCTATCGGACCTACCGGGTTAGCAAAGACTTGCAAATCTGGTTCACTGAGAATCGTTTTTACCGAAGCCCGAATGTGATGCCAGATGGACCGCAAAAGACGATTTGGGGAAAACAGCAGAAGGCGTGGTTAAAAGAAACATTAAAAGAGAGTGACGCAAAGTTCAAAGTGCTGATTTCACCAACGCCCATGGTTGGCCCGGACGACCTGCGCAAGACAGACAACCACTGTGATGTAGGTGGGTTTCAGCATGAGCGGGATGAGTTCTTCAAGTTCCTGAAAGAAAACCGACTTGATCAGCAAAACTTCTTTATTGTTTGTGGTGATCGTCATTGGCAGTATCACGCAGTGGATTCTACGGGCTTTGAGGAGTTTTCCTGCGGCGCTCTAGTGGACGCAAATTCGCGTCTTGGCAGAATGCCCGGTGATCCGGCAGGAACAGACCCCGATGGGTTGATCGAACACCTGCATCGTCAAACTGAAAGAAGTGGTGGCTTTCTGCTGGTTCGTTGTGACGCTGTCAGTCAGTCGGGAGTCGCAAAGCTGTCGTTCGAATTCTATGATGAGCTTGGCAAGTTGCTTTATCGAACGACTAAAGGTTGAGCTTTCCATGGGCAGCCGGCGATACGTCAATCCAAGAGAGAATCACGGGTTCATTGGCTGAATGCGGAACACTGCAACTAAGCAGACCAAAGTACGGGAAATAGCAATTCTTTTGCCACCCGTTAAGTGCCATTTGTAGTTGGAGGTGTCTCAGGCGGGTATCATGACGGTTGCTCTGGCTGGATATTCAGTCGGTGAGCTTGATCGATTTTATCCTGTGCTTTGAAGAGGATTGTGTCCATGTCGCGGAAATCTGCTGCTGTCACTGTGCCGGAGGGGCAACCAACACGTCGGCAATTTTTAAAGACATCTGCTGCGGTGACCGGTGGCGCAATCGTTGCGCCTACGATCATTCCAAGCTCGGCTCTGGGGCTCGACGGTGCCGTAGCACCCAGTGAGCGTATCGTTGTGGGGGGAATCGGTATCGGCAGACGCGGCGGCTACGACCTTGGTTGCTTTCTTCAGCAAAAAGATGTCCAGTTCGTCGCAGTCTGTGACATCAAAGAGAAGCGAAGGGCCGCGGTAAAAAAACAGGTGGATGCACATCATTCAAATGATCAGTGTGCGACCTACCGGGACTTCCGAGAGTTACTGGATCGAAGTGACATTGACGCGGTGCTGATTGCAACGGGGCCCAACTGGCACGCAACGGCAGCCATGACAGCTGCGAAGGCTGGCAAGGACATGTACTGTGAGAAGCCTGTCACCAAGAATATCTCACAAAGTTTAATTCTTGCTGACACGATGCGGCGCACCGGGCGGGTTTTCCAAGCAGGTACTCAGCGACGCAATTTGCCTCACTTTGCATTTGCTTGTGAATTAGCACGTACCGGGCGGCTAGGAAAACTTAAGAAAGTCTACGCCCATCCAGCTGGCATGCAGGCCATGATGAGTGGCTGGTTGGTACCGGAAACCGAGCCAGATGCTGAGTTAGTTGACTGGAATATGTACCTCGGACCTGCTGCGTGGCGGCCTTTCAACAAGAAACTGTTGGATGGTTTCAACTTTGAGAAAGGTGGTGGGCTTGTCGGCGGCGGCGTGTTGGAGTGGGGATCGCATTGTGTGGATTTATGCCAGTGGGCAGTGGATGATTGTTTGCCACCGGTCGAGTACAACGCGCCAAAAGATGGTGAGTTGGTCGCGCGTTATGAGAATGGAACGGAGCTGATCTTCCGCGAAAAAGGTTGGATCCCGCTGGGGTCCTGTCCTGTCAGGTTTGAAGGTGAGGATGGTTGGGTAGAAGCGGGTGACAGCGGGAAGATGGTGCTGAGCTCGCCGGAGTTGTTGGCAGGTCGTGAAGTGGATGAAATTGGCGGGTATCCTGCGACCTTCCACGTTCGAGATTTTCTGGATTGCGTGAAATCGCGACGACAACCCAAGGGGAATGCAGTCGCCGCGTGTAATGCACACATTGCCTGTCACGCCGCGAATATTGCTTTGCATTTGGGGCGGCAAGTTAAGTATGACAATGTGAAACATGAATTCATCGATGACGAGCAGGCAAATCGCTTGCGTTCAGAAGCGTTACGAGAGCCTTGGAGGCTTTGATTCAACGATCTGAAAATCAACTGCCATTTGCTGGTGAACAGAATACCGCCGCCCCTACCTACAAGTTCCTGTCTTGGAAACAAACGATGAAATCAATATTTGCACTTCTTTGTCGGCTCGCTGTGGGAGTCCTCGTTTTGACCTTGGGAATGCCGCTTGCGGATGCACAACAGCCGCGAGATTCTGCCACCGAGGAAGAGCGGCTTCTTACTGTCTTGCAATCGGACGCACCGTCTGCTCAGAAGGCAATCAGTTGCAAAGAACTTGCCATCTATGGGTCCGGCAAAGCTGTACCCGAACTGGCAAAGCTGTTGCCTGATCCGCAGCTCTCCTCATGGGCCCGAATCGCGTTGGAAGTGATTCCCGGTGAGCAGCCGAATGCAGCGTTGCGAACGGCAGCAGAGTCTATGCAGGGGCGGTTATTGGTTGGGATCATCAACACAATTGGTGTTCGACGTGATGCCCAAGCTGTGCCGATTTTGATTGGTCACTTGAAGGATGATGATGTTGAGGTCGCTTCTGCTTCAGCCGTGGCACTTGGTAGAATCGCTGATGACGATGCAAAAAAAGCCTTGCAGGTGGCGCTGGGAACCGTGCCTGAAAAACTGAGATCGCCCGTAGCCGAGGCTTGCGTTCTGTGTGCAGAAGCCAGACTTCTCAGCGGACGCCCAAAAGAAGCTGCGGAAATCTATGATCAGGTTCGAAACGCTGAGGTTCCGATGCAGCGAATCGTTGAGGCCACACGTGGAGCAATCCTGGCACGTGGTCAGGATGGCGTTCCATTACTGGTTCAATCTCTTCGTTCTCCAGAGAAAAAGCTGAGGCAATTAGCCTTGGCAACGGTTCGTGAATTCCCGGGAGATCAAATTGACGCGGCTTTGGCAAAGGAGCTGAAAGTGGTGCCGCCGGCAAGAGCCGTTTCAATCATACAGGCCATGGCCGATCGGCCCCAAACGGTGGTGCTGCCCGCTATTTTGGCAGCGGCTCGGAGCGACAACCCCCAGGTTCAGGCATCGGCGATTGATGCGCTAAGAAGAGTAGGCGATGAGTCCTGCCTAGAAATATTGTTGTCTTTGGCAACGAGTGACGATCCGGAATTGCAGCAGGTCGCCAAGTCAACGCTCGCTGAACTACCTGGCGAAGGTGTTAACAACAGAATCGTAACCATGCTTTCTGGTTCAAAAGGCAAGCAGTATCCCGTGCTATTGCATCTCGTGGCCCAGCGCCGTGTGGATGCCGTTCCGCAAGTGGTTCAGGCGCTCAGCCATCAAGATCCTGTGATTCGTCATGCTGCATTGAAAGCACTCGGGCAGACCGTCTCGCTTGACCGGATGTCGCTATTGATTGATGCCGTTGTTCAATCGAAGACGGTTGAAGATACTGAGGCAGCAAGTCAAGCCTTGAGGGCGGCCAGTATCAGAATGCCGGATCGTGAGGCCTGTGCACTGCAATTGTCCGAGTCTATTCCAGACGCCGCTGCTGACACAAAGACCACCTTCCTGGAGATTCTTGCGGAAATGGGAGGCGAGATTGCCTTGGCCCAGGTTTCGGCCGCAGCGATGAGTCGTGATCCACAACTGCAGGATGATGGTAGCCGTCTGCTTGGAAAGTGGAATAGCGTCGATGCAGCTCCCAGCCTGATGCGTTTGGCGGTATCAGGTCCGTCTTCCAAGTATCGAGTACGAGGCATGCGAGGTTACATCGGGGTTGCCCGGAAATTCCCGATGCCGGAACCGCAACGAGTCGAGATGTGCCGGCAGGCATTCGAAAAGGCATCACGGATCGAAGAACAAAAGCTGGTACTGGATGTCGTGAAAATTCATCCCAGTGCAGAAGGGCTCGCGTTGGCAATCCAAGCTCAAAGGGTTCCTGCGCTGAAAACCGATGCAACGGTAGCCGCATCGCAAATCGCTCAGAAGCTAGGGGGCAAAGCGGTTGATGTCGCTTCAATTATGAAGGCCGGCGGAATGAAACCGGTGAAGCTGCAGATCATCAAAGCTACTTATGGTGCTGATGGTGTCAGCAAGGATGTAACCGCTGTGATTCAGAAGAGTGCAGGATCGTTGCCTTGGATCAAGCTGTCTGGTCGTGGATACAATGCGGCGTTTGGCGGCGATCCCGTACCGGGAAAGGTCAAGAAGTTGATCATTCAGTACGTCATGGATGGTAAGCGAGGGACTGGCTCATTCGAGGAGAATGCACCCATTTTGCTGCCGCAGCCCAAGTAAATGTTCTATTCAGGTTTGCGTAACGAAAATCATTGCCCGCTGTCAGCGGTAGGCAAAAACGTTTAGTTGCAAGTCCATTCCGAGTTGTAACTCCTGCCGGCATAGCGGTCGTTGTGAGGCGAACTGTGTGTGGATTTGGTAGCGAAATCCTGCCTCAGTCAGGACGCCTGTTAAGTCGTTGAATCGCTGGGGTTGGTCAGCATGGGAATGATACTCGACAAATAGGTTGGACACTGTTGACAGTTCGTTACCACAATGCATCAGTACATCAACTTCTGCTCCTTCAATGTCCATTTTTAAAAAATCGATTGGCTCGTTCAGAAAGCTGCGCAGATCAATGGCGTTAACGGAAAAAGAATCACCTGTGGCCGATCCAGACGATGTCAGGTGCCCTGCATCTGCTCCTTCCGGTTGAAAGCTCAATGTGGTGGCTTCTATCCATGCTGCTTTCTGTATTAACTCGACATCGGTCAAGCCAAGTGCATCAAGGTTGTGCTGAGCTATTCGGAAGATCGTTGGGTCGGGTTCGAATCCCGTAAGCTTGCAATTTGGAAACCGGTGTTTGAAGAATAGAAGGCTCAATCCAACATTCGATCCAATATCAAGGATACGAGGGCTTTCGGTGTTTGCTTTGAATTCATAGATGTGGTCGCGAAAAATTTCGCGAAAACTGTAAAAGAACGACTTGCCATCAACTCCTCTTACTTCTGGTCCGAAAATTTTCGTCGAGAAAGGCTCGTGTCTTGGCCGTTTCTTTAGCCGGCGCAGTTCGCGTTTGAGCAGCAATCTACCGATCAAGCCCTGCTCGGTTGGATTACGCACAGAAAGATCTGGGTTGTTATTGGGCATGTTTGCAATTCGGCAACTTGGAAAAGACGTGCATCAATTGTTGCTGCAAGACAAAGCTCGTAAGGCTGACGCGGTCTAGAACGATTAGGGTCCGTAGTGGACTGTGTTCTTTCGAAGTACAAGTTCAGTGGTTCTTATCATATTTCAGGAGCTCAAGCCACTGTAGTTTCAACCAGGTGGTTTTCGTGTTCGTTAATCACGCGACTTTAAACAGAGAGCGAGATTGATTTTTCAGGGCATTTGTCTGGCAGCGATTTGAAAAGAACGGTGCACTTCAGGTAATGTGTTGGTCGTGGCGATGGGCCTTCGACAGTATTCATTCGGATGATACGTCTGAATTGGATCGCGTTAAATTTGAAACAATCAGGGATCCTGTTTCTTGTTCTTGTTAAGCTTGGTCCTTGGATTCTTTCTAGCTTTCACCTTCGGAGGCCCATAGGTATCGATCAATATCTGATCGACTGCGTTGCGGTCGCTTCGGTTGATGAACGCGTTCAGCATGGGGTCATCCGTTTTTTTCATTTGCTTCATCAATTGTTCCTGCATTGATGCGATCGTACTTGCATGCTTGGCTTCATCAATTAGGTTGTTCAGGCAGTCCGGATCGTTCAAGAGATCATAGAATTCTTCTGGAACGCGATAACGAAACAGTTTGATTCGGTCAGCGATCGCTTGGTTGGATTCGGCGGCGGCTTGCATGGCTGCCATCGTTTTTCCTTCATTATTGTTCCGGTACCAGTGCTTCTGATCGCTGAATGGATTGTAGATATATCCGTACCTGCCATTCTGTATGGCCCGCATTGGTACCGAATCGCCTCCTGCTTTGGAATCGATTTGTGTATAGACCACGTCTCGATCCGATTGTTTTTCTCCCTTAAGCAATGGTAGGAATGATTGGCCGTCTAGTCCGTTCGGACCTTGGACGCCGGATGCTGCCAGAAACGTGGGAAAAAAGTCAACCACTGACACAAAGTCAGTGTCGTTGTTTGTATTGGGGGTGATGACCTTGGGCCAGCGTACTAGGCAGGGCGTTCGTGAACTGTGGAACCATGCATTGCATTTAGCGAACGGTACGGCGATTCCATTGTCCGAGATGAAAATCACCAACGTGTTCTCTGCCATCCCCGATTCATTTAAGGCTTGCATCACTTTTCCGAATGTGTCGTCAAGTCGACGAGTGGAATTCAAATAATGTGCAAGCTCTTCTCGAACTCCGGGAAGGTCTGGTAGGAAGCCGGGGACAGTCACGTCTGATGGCTTGTAAGTGCGAGAAGGCATTGCTGCCCCCTTGGTCAATTTTTCGGGGTTGCAGTATGGTCGATGAGGATCATGGGAATTGACCATGAAATAAAAAGGCTTGCGTTCCTTCTTGCTAAGGGCAAGAAACGTTTTGCTGCGTTGGTAGTAGATTTCAGGATTTCTGCCATTCCCCAGGTCTCGCTGGTCAAAGGCGTAGTCCCAGTTCATTGATTTTTTTGGTGAAGAATGACCTACTTTGCCAAGAATGCCTGCGAGATAACCACCTGCCTGCAGAGTGTTCACAAGGTCAGGTACGTCTTCACGGGCAGGCATGAACCCCATCGCACCGGAACGATGGCTGTAGCGACCTGTTGCAATCACTGCACGGCACGGGGCACAGATTGCGACGTTCACATGTGCACGATTGAATTTTAAACCTTCAGCAGCAAACGCGTTGAGGTTTGGAGTCAAGTCAGTGGGCATGCCACCATACGCACCAAGAGATTCGGCGTGTAAATCATCTGCCGTGAATAACAGAATGTTTGTCTTTTCTGCAGCAGGTGCGGGTGCAAGTCCTGTCAGCAACAAGCCAAGACAGAGTCCTCCCAACGTGATTGGGTTTAAGGAAAAAGAAGGACGATTCATGAAAATCATTGGGAGGCCACTATGGAAGTCAGGGGGCAGTGAGAGTACCCCCAATCATAACCGCTGAGGACCTGTTTTGGCACGAAGATGTGTTTTGTTTTTCCAGGAGATTGCCATGCTCTTCAAGCAGGGCGGCAGGAGGGGGAAGTCAGCCACAATCTTCTAACGGACTTCTGTTCAAAATGCAGCATGGTGGTTCGTTGTGCGTTAGACTGCGGAACCGTTCGGAAATGCAACCGTTCGCTGGACTCACCTGATCATGCTACGGTGCTGAAACGCGGATGCCAGCTGGATGCCTTGTGCAAGCATGACTGATTCGAAGCAGGTTGCACGATCTCGGGTTGGGGATTGTGGATTCGAATTTTCATAGAGTGCCATTGATGTTGTATTTGGATCTTGTTGACAACCATAACTCTCGGTAAGTGTGCCCATGATTCGCCATACAAACTTCTATCGGAAGATCGCTCTCTGTATTGCATCGCTTTTGTTCTTGCCGGCCACGTGTCGCAGTCAAATGCTTGCAGGTACGGCCAAGGTTGATGTCACGGACTATCAGGCGGGGCCCGTACATGATCCGTTGTACGTGAAGGCATTGGTGCTGAAGCAGGGAGAGGTGCAGGTTGCCATTGTGACGGTTGATGCGGTGGCAATCGGTGCGATTGGTCGTCTCAAGGATCACTATTTGTCCTCGGTTCGTGCAGCAGTTGACGAGAGTCTGGGGATTCCGCCTTCAAACGTTCTTGTCAACGCCAGCCACTGCCATGGAGTGGTTCGAGGTGATACTGATAAGCTGACGATCGAGGCGATCAAGGAAGCCGCGGGTAATTTGGTGCCGGTCAGTATTGGGGTCGGCTTGGGGCATGAGGATCGTGTTGGTGAGAATCGACGCTTGCTGATGAAAGATGGACGTGAGATCGATGTTCGTCATGCTTATTCGATGCCGCCCGATGCGGAGGTTGCAGCGGTGGGACCGGTCGACCCACAGATTGGTGTGTTACGACTTGACCGGCTATCGGGGAAGCCTCTGGCTGTGATTTACAATTACGCCTGTCACCCAATTCAAGGTGTTCCTAGTGGTGCGAATACCGCAGATATCACGGGTCTCGCTTCAACGGTAATTGAAGATAATCTTGGGGGTGAGGCGATGGCTTTCTTTTTGCAAGGTTGTGGTGGTGATATCAATCCAGTCTTTTATAAGCACGTCGATCAACCGCGAGATGCGGTCACGCTTGGGAATCTTCTCGCCCTGAGCACATTAAAAGCCATTCGGGGTATTGAAACGAAAGCAGATACCCGACTTAAGTGGATCAATGAAAAACTTGAACTTCCAAGAGCCGATCTGACGGAAAAAATAATTCAGCAGGAGCAGCAGCAATTGGAATTGGCCAAGAGTTTGCGCGGTACCACGTTAAGCATGAAGACTTTCCTGCCGCTTCTGGTCAAGTACCGTCTCTCTGATCAATATCCCGCCTATTATTCTCACCGTTATTTGCATGAAAAAAAGCTGGGACGCGAGGAATTGGCTGTTTTGGATGCGCGTAATCGTCGTGACATTGAGGCGTATATCGACAACATCGAGACGATGGAAAAATTGACACGCAGCAATACGAACCTGCGATTGTTAAGAATGCATCAACAACAAAATATGGAGGCGCCGAAAAGAACCGTTTCGGTCGAACTGATTGGATGCCGCATAGGCGATTTTGTGCTGACGAGTTTTCCCGGGGAATTGACTGTACAGATTGGATTGAACCTGAAAGATAAATCACCACACAAAAATACCTTTGTCGCTGGCTACACGAACGGTTACATCTACTACGCGCCTACCACTAGGCAGTTGGCAAATGTAGGAGGAGCTCAGGAGGATAGTGATTGTATTCTTGCACCTCATTGGCAGGGTATTTATGAGCAAAAGGCACTGGAGATATTACAGCAACTTTGAGAGCAAATTGCA
>DOPG01000112.1:12307-31054 GCA_003513555.1 Rhodopirellula sp.
ACGTCAGCTGAAATGTAATAAAGTCGAAACAAGACGATTGAAAATAGTTTTCTCTTCAACCTCCGATCGGGGAAAGATCCATGGTTAATAGGTCAGCAAGAAAAGGAACTCGTGATTCACGCCTATGAGGCGAAGCTCAAGGGAAATTGCAGGTAGGAAAAGAAAAGGCAATCGAAGCTGCCAAGAATACAGGCAAGAGTCACGCAGATCATGTTGTTGGTCGGGGCCTTGGTCAGCGTGACTACCATCGTGTTGTTTGTGACTGTTTTTTGGAATGAGTTCTAGTCAGCTTTGTGTCTGTTTGTTGGCTTGCTGTTGCAAGGCTGCCTCAATAACCTGTTTCTTCGAGATGCTTTTTACCTGCCTCTTGCTACGCGAACTATGCATTTCCAATTCACAAACCAATAGCTAAAAGACATTCAATTATATGTCAGTCAATCGTCATCAGCTTCAGTGTCGAATTTCCCGCACACTTTGGACAGCCCTGGAAGCGGAGCAGTCACGGACTGGCGACAGCATCGCGCACATTGTTGAGCGGGCTCTCGCCAATGAATTGGATCTTAAACATCATTCACTGTTTCAGGTGTCGACCAGTTCCGCTCTCGTCGAAGGGGTGTTTGATGGTTGCACTTGTGTTCATGATCTGAAACGGCACGGTGATTTTGGCTTGGGGACTTTCGAGGGGCTGGATGGCGAAATGGTGATGTTAGATGGAGTCTGCTACCAAATTCGCGCGGGTGGAGATGCCCATGAGGTAGTGGATAGCACCTGTGTTCCTTTTGCGACGATCACCAGATTTGTTGCCGACCAGAAGTTTCGAGTTGATGAGGCTGGAAGTTTTGAAGAGTTGTTGAGCCAAATGGACCGTCAGCGACCTTCGGACAATCTTTTCGCCGCGTTTCGAGTCGAAGGCTGCTTTCAATGCATTTCATTGCGTGCTGCTTGCAAAGCCGAGCCCGGCGAGAAACTTGTTGATGCAATTGAACACCAAAGTCAATTCAGGGCGGAACAGGAAACTGGCACACTGGTTGGTTTTTGGGCGCCTTCGTATGCAACATCCATCGGTGTGCCGGGGTATCATTTTCACTTCATCAACGCGGCAGGAAATTTTGGGGGGCACGTTTTCGACCTGAGCGCAACACAGTTGCAGGTCAGCATGCATGTTGAGACCGATATCCATTTGGCTATTCCCGAGACGGAGCAATTTTTGGCTGCGGATCTTGCGGCAGACACTCGTGCTGCTTTGGAACGGGCAGAGAAAGACTCGCATCGCAACTAGCGGCTGCCTGCGATCATTTGTTTTTCTGCTCAGCATTCGAGTATTCAGAGTTGCCGGAGTGCTCCGCGAGTCGGGTTTCCAGCACAGGACCGCACCCATGATGGCGTCAACATGGGTGATTCCATCCAGTATCAAAGCACACGCTGGGTGCAGCAGACTGGCCGCTTAAATCGGGTTGTCGCTGGCCATGCAAGGAAAACGTCTTGTGGAATGTTCATTTCTCAAGCTGCAAGCGGTTGAGAAGTTTGGGATCCCGACGCAGCTTGCCAAGCCCTCTACCTATATTCGTAACAAGGGTGAGGTCGTGTTATCGTATCTCGGCAATCGTCCGCAGCGACGCCGGTCGCTTAAGGCCTTGCTCGGTGTGCTACGTAGCCTGCGGGAAAAGGCGAAGCTTTCCTGGTCACTTCTTGGTTAATGACTCCAGATAGGCGACAATTGCGGCGAGATCGCTGACGGAGTATTTGTCCATCAATCCCTCAGGCATCACAGACGTTTTCAGGGTCTTACGTATCTCGATCTCATCCTTGTTGATTTTGTGTTCTTTAGCCTGAGCATCTCGGAGGGTGACTTGGTCTGCCTGTTCCTTTGTTACGAATCCAATCACGACTCTTCCATCAACGGTCAGGATTGAGGTGGTGGCGAAGCCTTGGGCAATCGTTTTATTCGGTTGGAGAACCGCTTCTGCAAGTTGGTGTCGCTTGTAGGTTGCGGCGATGTTACCAAGATAGGGCCCCTGCTGTTCCGCTTGTTTGGTAACAGTGTGGCATGCGGTGCAGTTGGCTTCTTTGAACAAACGCTGGCCAAGGGCGACATCACCGCTGGTGAGGGTGAACTGTTTTAAGGCGGCATCCACTCCGATGGTTGCAATGCGAGGCAGATTCGGATTCAATCTGTCGGTCAGTCGCAACGCTTTGACAGCACGCTGAACCTCAGCAAGCGACTCTGGTTGAGGACGGTTTGTCAGCTCAAGAATGCGATCATCAAGAAAGTGGTTCTGTGTATCTGCCGCCGCTTTGATCAGTCGGATTCGGTGGTCAGGTTTGGTCCACATCTGGTCAATGCTGAGCACCGCCTGCTCTCGCGTTTCTGGGCTGGTATTCTTTTCTTGGGCTACCCCCAGGATTGCAGCCGTTGCCCAGAATCCAAGTGTTGAGTCCGGGTTTTGGCATTCCTGTAACACAAGCTGCAGTTGGTTTTGCAGTAAGCGTGATTTTACGACAGTCTGCAAAGCACGCTGCTGATCTCGTGGTGCCTGCTTTCCTGACATCCTGGAAATGGCCGTCAGTGCCGGTTTTAGGGCAGCAGTTTGTCCTGATTTGATTAAGGCTGTTACCGCCTGCGTCAGTGTCGCGGACGATAGGTCGGATGTTGCCACAGCGGATGTGAGGAACGGCACGCCACCGTCAGGGAATTCGCTTTCGGCAGCCAGCTTGGCAATGGTGGGTGGCACTAATTGCGCATCGCCAGTGGCCAGTTCCATCATTTGGTTGACAACCTTGTCGATCTGGATGCGATGGCGATTGACTTCAAGAATCAGGTTGGTGGCTTCGTTGCCTGTGGTCTGTTCGAGTTGCTGTTTCAGCCAATTGTTGATGCGCTGGGTTTCTGTCCATGGTTCTGGTTGGTAATAAGGGCCTCGCGTGTCCGGACGTGTGCCCCATGAGTCTCCTTTCCAGATTCCCTCTTTGTAATGCAGGCGGCATAGAGCGGCTCGCAGGTGCATGCGATTGATGGCTTCGGGTTCATCGCGAACATGCTGGATCAGGGCGGTAACCACCTTCGGGGCATGCACTTTGGCAAGTGCTTGCAGTGCCGTTGGCTGGGAAACTGGCTTCGCTTTGAGTTGGGTTTGTAACAAATTCAAGCAGGCATCGACCGCTTCCTTTTTTGCCAGACTTCTTATTGCGATATGGGTTACAACTGGGTCGGCGTGCTCTAACGCATCAAGCATCTCGCTGATACTGGCGTCACTCTGCAGGTGTGCCGCAAGATTTCTTGCATCACTTCTTTGCGAAGCAACGTTTTCGAGTAGCTGTTGATGTCTTTGGTCACCGCGTCGCATCAATTCCCGCTGCGCAGCCAGTCGTCGTCGATGACTGGGGTCATCCATCAAGGCAACAAGCTGATCAGGGGTTTGACTGGTGAAACTGGGCAGCGGGCGATCTATCACTGACTTGGGTTTCACGCAGACCACGTACCCCACGTCCGCACCAGCCCATTTGAATGTTGCTCCCTTCCAGCTTGCGCAGTATAGACGGCTGTGGCCGTCGACGTCTGCATCTGTGGGACGCGTCATTCGCACCAGCGGTTTGGGATGCGAGGTTTCTGAAAAAGTTGCACCATTCGGTCGGACAGAGTGATGCCAGATGGCTCCTGTTCCCCAATCAGCGGTGAGTGGTGCATCGTTCCAAATGCCAAATCCTGGTTCATCGACGTAGGTTGCGCCGCAGCCAGATCCACCACCGTAATCTGCCAGTGGAGCCACGCATTCTGCTGGAAAGTTCTTGTATAAACGCGGATAGCCGTGATCTTCACCACCCGTGAAATGGTGGAAGCGAACATCCCAGCCACCGCCATCGTTGGTGTTGTCTCTGGCGAATAAATCCATGCGAGGGCTGACCGCAACTTCGAGGATATTTCGCGTGCCAGTTGAGTAGAGTTCCAAGCCGGTTCCATCGGGTCTGACGCGGATCACGCCTCCACCTCGGTGAGTCAGTTTGCGACCATCAGTTCCTTCTGCTTCCATGAAACCAAAGTCGCCGCCAGCTATATAGAGCCAACCGTCTACACCAATGCTGAGGCCATTGGTCGTATGATCTGCCGGACGCTTGTCATACCCGAACGCCAGATTTCTGACCAGAACCTTTTGTTCGTCTGCAACGCCATCACTGTCGGTGTCGACGAATGCCGAAAGGTGTGGTGGGTGAACTAGGTAAAGGCGATCATGATCCCAGACAAGACCACGTGGGGCATCGACCTCGCAGAAAACCTTGGTTTCATCAGCTCGACCATCGCCGTCGGTGTCTCGAAGGCGAATCACTCGACCACGCCCAGGGTCACGTCCCAGTGAGCCATTGCCATCAGAACTGACATAAAGAGTCCCGTCGGGGTCAGCTGCCACAAAAACCGGATAATTGACAGCAGGTGGTGCCGCAAAAACGGTCGCTTCAAATCCCTCTGCGACTTTTACATCTTTTAAAATGGCTGCTTCTTCGGCAGCCGTGAGTCGTTTGAGTTTCGGGGGAGCATTGCCTTTTTTAAGATAGGGGTCAGCAAGCTTGGGCTGGTAGCTGTAAGGTTTGCCGTCCGTTTTTGCTGGCCACAGAGTGTTGATTTCGTCACCCTTCACCGATACCTCGCGGATGCTGCACCAACCTCCGGAAGAGCCTAAGCCAGCGATCCGCATGTGCTTGACCGCTACCCCTGTTTTTAAAGCCAGTTCACCCTGCGTTGCATCCTTGTTCTTGGAGGCGTCCAGCAGCTTGGTCCAGCGTTTGCCGTCCATTGATCCTTCGACATAGAACTGGTAATCACGCTCAAATTCCCATGTGATTTTCAGAGATTTGGCTTTTACCGGACGCTGGAATTCCCATGCCAGCCATTGTGGGTATTTATCGTTAGCGGCGCACCAACGCGTTTCCACATTGCCGTCAAAGGCGTTCAGTGGGAGGTTCGGCTGCTGAGTTGACGAAGCAGAGGGAGTCACGAGGGTTGCATCTTGCGGCATGACTCCAAGTTTCGGAATAGCAGGTGGCTTTTCTTTCTTGGCGATGAAGGTGATTTTGTTCTCTCCCGAGTAGGGAGTCATGTATTCTGAATTCAGCTTGTCGCAGGACCACAGCAATCCGCGGGTTACCAGATCCAGGTATCTATCGTCCGAGACGGTTGCAGTATTGTGCCCAAGGGTTGTGCTGAAACTTCGAGCTCCCTGTTTGTCATTTGTCCAAGCGACGACAGCTTTCGCTTCAACCGTTTTGCCGTTCCGGTTGAAAGTTTGCGTGCCGGTAGCCAACGCTTGGGCATCATGCATTGCCGCATTGTTGTAAAGTTCTTCTTTGATGGTGGTCCAGTCGCTCATCCCTTTTGTAATCGGGTGATCATTGTCGGCGAACGAAATCGCGATAGGTACCTGTGGGCCGTGACTGGTTGATTTGAGACCCAGATGTTTGAACCATAAATCTGTCCCATTGCGAAATGAGTGCATGGCGCAATGCAGGTGCACGGCAGGCACGGTACGGTGAACAGCTAGGATTCTCTGAATGACCGCCACATCCTTATTGCTGGCGGCGCACTCATCATGAATGATGACGTCATAGCCCTTGGCCCAGTTCGGACTTTCGAAAAGTGGAAAGGGGGGATTGGTGCTGGTGTCATCCGTCCAGTAAACGTCAACTTGAACGTTGGCTCTGGCTTGAATCCCCTTGAACAATGCTTCGTGCTGACCCTCGTAGTCGTGGCAGCAACCACCGGCAATCAACAACGCCTTGAGAGGTTTTGTTTCCGCACGTAAATCAGCAGCAGCAACCATCATGGCTGTAACACAAATTAAAATTGATTTCATGTTCTGTTTCGGAGTGAATTCCGATCTCTCGATTCGATGAGTTGCTGTCGTTGTGTACGGAGAAGCACATAGGACAAGGGAATGGATTTGCTTTCTTGTCTGTTGCAAGCGACTCATGCTTGCATGAATTCGCGAAGGGAATGCGAGTGAAAATTGATGTCGTGCGGCAGGTCGGGCTAACAGGGCGTGGTCTTTCCTGTGATTGGTTTTGACAGGAAGGTAGATGAACAAGAACTCAATTCGCAACTAATCGGTTTAGTTGGTGAGCGTTGCTGGCGATGATTTGCGTAACGTTTTCGGTTGAGTTAGCGAAGGTTGCTTTGGACAAAGTCTCGAACCAGGTCGTTGACTTGACGGCCAGCAGGGCCAAACCCGTGGCCTCCATTCAGGACCTTCAGGTGGGTGACCTGTGCTCCCTCATAATTATAGCGAATGATGTTGTTGCTGAGTGGCTTTCCAGCGTTGTCGGCTATTTGCTTTCCCTTGTATCCTTGTTGTTTCGCCCACGCATACGCTGTCAACTGAGCGGACATGTGCTTGGCGTGGGGGCCACGCATGCCGCCGTTGTAGGGTACGACCCGATCAGCAGTTCCATGGATTGTAAGTAGGTTGCATTTGCCCTTGGGGGTTGTCTTTAGATCATAGTTTGTATTTGAATCATCAGAACGTGTCCAGAAAGTCTGATCATGGTATTGCTGCTCGACCATTGACGAAACAAGTGGCACGGCATTCGTGATGTTGATTGTTCCATCCAATTCAATCAACAAACGAAATATAAAACCTGCACCATTCGAGAATCCAATTAGGGAGATTTTGGAAAGGTCGGCATTGGGGTACCTGTCTTCGATGTGATTGAGTATCAAACCAAAGAATACGACATCAGGTGCTTTTGATTTTTCATCTAAAATGTTCCAGCTTCGTTGGTATCCCTGGGGCGCTACAATCAGGTGCCCTTCCAGCAGTTGAGGCCAGCGCCCAATGGCGGACTGGGCAGTTCCTCCGTTGCCGTGGAATATAAAGGTGACAGGGCATCTGTTGTTTGTTCGCTTCGTCGCGCGTTTCGTGGTCAATGTCGCTGGCTGATGGATAAAAACTTCGCGATCGAAACCTGATTGTTCCTGCTTCCATTTTTGTCGGATGGTGTGGCGTTTGGATTCACCTGAGTTGTTGGCAGTTGGGCCGGTTGGTTTTCCTGAGAACGCGGCAATATGCTCAGACAGACTTATCTTGCCGTCCTGGTTCTTGTCGACCCGGTCAAATATCTGTCTTGGTCCGGCAGGCACTTCTGCCCGGTCAAGCATGCCGTCGCTATTTTTATCCCATGCATGGAATGCACGTTCTCTTGGATTACTCTGCATCGCGTTTGCATGCGGAGCGATGCTAACTCCGCTGGCGAACAAGAAAGACAAGGCCGCGAAGCACAGAATGGTTCGACTCATGTGAATATCAAATCTTCTCGCTTGAGAACGGCAAGTCTGGTTGAGCGACTCCCGGGGTGTCGATTTTAGCAGGTGTGAATCTAGAAGACGGATTGGCCATCCTGATTGCGTTAACTGCTGTTTGAATTTTTATTGTACTCTGTCGCGATTGTTTTCGAAGCGGTCTTTTTGTGTTTTCGGCATCTTGAAATCGTCGTCGATTCGCACTTGCGTGCGACCAGCAGGAAGGGAAGCCTGTGTATTTATTGCGTCAATCGTCACTGCGTTTTTCGGAACGCCAAGTTCAGGGAGGCAACACGCTCAATCGCAATGTTCAAGCGTTCTTCAGCGCGGGAATTTGAAATCTTTCCCTTGTGTTTGGGGAAGCACTTAAAGCTTGCATTATCAGTTTCTGAGTCGGGTGACACGTTAATAGCTTTAAGGATCAGTGGTGGTTGTGCATCGGGTTGTAATTGACGCAGTAATGTTGCAGTGCTGGAGTGCAGGACGACAAGTCGGTCAGTTGGTCGCAGGAAGGCACTCCATCTTTTCGCAAAGTCTTTTCGTGAGCTTCGTTCGTGGACTTCTTCTGCAGGCAATTTTAGACGTTGCATGAATGCTTCGTTTTGAAATGCTGGTGAATCGATCGCACAATGAAATCGTTCACCGGATGTGGGACGAATGGCAGTCCAGTACATCAGTTGTGGTTGGCTGGGGGGGCGTCGCATGGGGTGCGGCGATTTTGAATTGGACGTGTTCCCAGGTTCTTGTTCGCCATAGCCAACAACAATGTTTTCCAAGCCACCAGTAAGGGCGCGAGGGACGTTCGGGATGCCGCTGCGTCGCCGCTGGTTTTTTCTCCAGTTTGTAGTGCCCTGTTTAATCTGGCTGTCAATCATGCGGTCAAAGGTTGTGAGTAGCTGATCCAGATTCGGTGTTTCGGGCTCAATCGAGCGTAGCGCTGACACAACGGCCTCGAGTGTCGACAGTCCGTGTGCGTGGGGTTCACGGCGGATTCGGTATCGACTTGGGCTGGTTGGTGCCAGACAGAATCGTGGTAAGGTTTGCAAGCGTGGTATGTCACGCATCAAGGTTTTGACATGGTGCCACGTTCCGTCGGGCACAATCAATTGCTTGGGGAAGTCCGAATCTGGGATCGCCGTCAGTACTTTCGCATCGTCGCCGGGAAATAGCAGGCCAGTCTGTGGCTTCAGAGGTAGCTGCTCAAACCTTGCGGATAGGTCGTGGTTGTGTCCCACCATCAGGCTACTCTGGTGCAATGCCTGATTGACGAGGCGTGCGGTATTGAAGGGGTGAAATCTCTCGCGACGATGCTGCAGCATCAGGACAGGAGTGCGATTGGCAACAGCTGGAATTGTCGAGCAGTAGCACAATTGCGTTGGGCGAAAGCATCGAAAGCAACGCCGGGCCGTGTTTGTCACCAGAAGTATCCGTTGATTGCTGGGTTGTTATTGCGTTGATTTGGAACCTTGGTGGATGCGTTGCAACCACCCTCTCCTCTGCAGGTGATAATCACTTTATGCCTGACAAAATGAGGAAAAGATCACCCATCTGGCCAGCGATCTGTCCTGTGATCTTACTGCTTGGGGTGCATCAAGGTAACTTGTGGGCTGTTGAATTAATTAACTGCCGGATGCCGGCGTGTTGCGTAGCACTGTCCACGGTACTCCGGGTACCACTTGATCATGAGAAGGACCCATGCATATTCGTCTCTCGTTTGCTTTTTTGATTCTTTGTGTTGGCTGTGGTCGAGACGGTGCGTTTGAGGATATTGATACCCGCACTCCGATTGTGAGTGACATTCCGGACGGCAAGCCGATGGAGTATCCCAAGTTGTATGTGGACAATGATCTGCCAGAGTATACCGGTGCGATTGTGACAGGCTTGGGACGTCAAGTTGAATCATTGAAAGATGGTGTGACGGTAACCGCAGTTTCCAATGATTCGATGGAGCTGATTATGCCCTTCTACATCGAAGCAATGGAAAAGCTCGGGTATACATATGACAGCACCAAGTACGAGCAGGCTCAACTGGTTGCTGACGCCCCCGTGAGCATGGTGGTTTTCACGAAAGATAAGCTTCGATTTAGTGTGACGCTATTAAAGCTCGAGCAACAGCAGACCGAGATCAAAACCAGTTTTTCTGAAAATTGAGACACTGTGTTTGTGCTCTTGCGGCTCACCGCTAGATCCAAGTCGTGGATGAACACGCTCTTTCGGTGTGTTTATCTGGGTGCGGTTGAGCTTCCCAGCGTCGTGAGCCATTCAATGGTAACGAGACTGCGGGCGCTGGCCAGGTGTTAGCTGTTTCTAGACTCGCAGGCGTTTGGGCGTTTCTGGCTGGGAGCTGACGATTGATTTTCCTCGCCTGAAAAGAGGCTTTGCAGTATTGCTTGCGAGTCCGAGGTGCTGCGTGCTGGTGGACTAGGTTGTGTTCTAACTGGTGCATCAGCCATTCAGGTGATTGCAGGCTATCGAGCGGGTTGGGTTTGCCTGATCCGCAAAGACCGTGCTGGCTTGATCCTGGAGTCGTGATTTTTCAGCTTGCGCTGCAAAGGTGCCTCAGGCTGGTTTTCTATTCAGGCTGATTCGCTCGACTTACCTGTCGTGCAGCTACCCGTTTGGTAAATCGCCCACAGCAGCGCATCAATCACCGGCGATTCGCTGTGAGCCATTGTTAGGCAATCGGCCGTTCGGGCGAGTGTGCTCTGAAGCAGGCCTGGCTTTTGACGCTGCTGCGTGTCTCAGTTTTGAGTGGCTGCATGGCATTGTCATCATCGCCAATGTCCGGCGGTAATGACTTGCCAACCTGCGATCAATTGAGCCTACCGTGTCATTCTCATGCCACCCTCGCCGTGACACCAGTGAGCCGTGACTTGCGATATGGCTCTGGTCTGGATTGATCCGAGTCATGCGAGGCAAACCTGCGTTGCCAAGGGCGCAGCGGGAAACGATGCGTCCACTTTCTTCGTCGGAAGGGACTCAGCACTGTTGGCAACGTTAGTAAGGTGTTGCAACTCGTCTTCACCGTTACTATTCATTAGCCATGCGGTGAAAGAACATGCATTGTCATGGAAGCGTATGGTGCAATCAACGCATCTCTTAGAAAGACACCTCAACGCCCTCAAGCACTCATGCAGCGCAAGAATCACGTCGTGTGCTGTGATCGAGTCAACACCACTAATTTCGTTCAGAGTCGCTTGATCCTTCAAGCGATATCTGGACGGTGCAAAACGAAGATGCTCGCGGGTGCGAGATCAGTCGTCAGCAAGTTGTACATTCTCAGCACGTGGGCCTTTAGGACCCTGACCTACGGTGTAAGTCACGTTTTGCCCCTCGTGAAGATCATTGTAAGCGACTCCTTGGCAGGCGGAGCTGTGGAAGAACATGTCTTTCCCGTTGTCCTCTGTGGAAATAAATCCAAAACCCTTGTCGGTGAGACGCTTGATCGTTCCCTTTTCCATCTTTCTTTATCCAATACTTCTTCTGGTAGTTAGCAAATATCTCAACAGGTAGAGATACGTTGCCACAACTATACCGATCCAGCCCCGTGGTGTGTGCTCCGAAGGCGTTGAAATGCCCTGTGGAATGAAAAAACCCTCAAATTGAGCTGATTTGCGGCCCCCAGATCTGTGCCTAGAGTGCGTAATAGGCAAAATCTGCCATGCCTGAGCTTTTGCATGGCATTTTGGTGGATGGGGCTGTATTAGCGAGTTTTCATTCGATTCTCAGTGGATCGTTGGGCTCGCTTGAGGATAGATCTGGGTGTTAGCCATGCAAACTTCTTGTTGGCCCGCAGTAGCGTTGGGGGGCCTTAACGAAGCCTGCAAAATGCATAAATCTCTCTCAGCAGTTCCTGTTGCTCCTGAGTGTCATTGTTGGGGGACTGGGTTCCTTTCGCGTATTTGGCAACCTTCGTCAACATTTCGCATGCTTTCCGCGGCTCACGCTGAGCAGCGAACTCCTCACCTTTTTCTGAGAGATCTATCAGTAGGTTTAAGTACTTGGCATTCTTGTCCTGTCGCGCGAACAAGTCGTCACTTTGTCTGATCCTGAGCTCTCTTGCGCGGTTGATGAAGCCCGAAATGATAAATACATGATCGCCGGTAATCTCTGAATTTTCTATCTTCTCAGCCTGCGTTGACCATTCACTGTTGAGCTTTTTATTCTCTTGACCCCAGTTTGCCTGGGGTTCACTCACGCCGGCAATTGGGTTGGAATTGCCCGATCGCAGGTAAAGAAAAACTGCTATGGCAACCAAAGCTCCGGCGATCAGCACGTTGAGGAATTGACAGATCAGCAGGCCTTGCTGCACCCGTATCACGTGGTTCTTGACTCCGCGCACTTGCCGTTGCAGTTTTACCTGTTCCTCGAGCAGTTCCCGCATGCTCGGTTCGCTTGTGGCATCTTGTTGGAATGCCTCGGCTGATTCGGTTCGGTGTTTCGTCTGCCGCTGCAGGAAGTCAGCGAGTTGAGCTTCGGTGGGGGCGGAACCGGATCGCGGGTTCACAACGCAGTCAGACGTTGATTGCCCCTCTGTGCCTGAGACGTTCAAAGGCTTGTCCTGCGGCTTATTCAATGGTGTCTTTCCGTTGAGAGGCGTTCGTTTGCGAATCGCTTACCAAGCCTTGGGTTCACTTTGCCAGTAAGTGTGCGTTCACCTTGGAAGCTCGTATCGATTGATTCATCTCGTTAGTGGTGAATCCGATGGGCTCGCGATCATGACGCTAAGTTAAGTGCCTCGTTGACTGTTGCAGGTCTAAGCTATCACGTTGATCCACTACCCGTTTACCGTTTGAGGTTCAGTAACTGGAGCATGGCTTGGCCCATCCCTTCGCCGATCAGGTAGTAAGTTTCTGCATTGCTGTTCCAGTGATAGGCTTGGCCCGAGGGTGATACCTCTTTTGGGCGATAGAAGTCCTTGGTGCCGACAAACTTTACGTTGCCTTGGAATTCTTTTCGTTTGGCTACGGCTGCTTGCGCTTTCATAAGTGATACTGCCCGAGGGTGTTTTTCTTCCCAACCGCTCATGCCCGTTTCTGCAATGACAAAAGGAAGTTTGGGTGCGTTGACGTCTTTTCGAATGTCACTGATGAAGTGAGTCATGTTTTGTTCGTATTCATCATTGAAGGCCTGGTTGACGCGATCATTCCAGCCTTGGTGCCAGCCGAATCCTGCCAATTCAAAGTTGTGGTCTGCATAACTTGGGAACAGTGTTTTGGCATCGCGAAGAGTTGTTCGGGTCAAGCGTAGGAGTTCCTGATAATACTCACCCACCTCGCCACCGGCAGATGGCGGACGGAAATCTTTACCCAAGCTCTTGCCTCCCCACGCAACCTTGATCAGCAAAACCGGTGCCTCGAATGCGTCGCCGACCACTTGCCCAAAGCCCAGTTCAGGGCCTATGAAGCCCTCGCGGTGACCATAGCCCGGCGTTAGATTCCCTTTTCGGTCCAAGTAGACAATTTGAACGTCTGATCGCTCTTTCCAGTCTCCCGTCGCGTCGACCAGTGGACTGTACTTCTTCGAAGTGGTCGGATGGTTGACCAGCCACTCCAAGGATCCCTTGCCGGCGTTGGATCGCGGTTCGGCATCAACCTTTCCATGTCCTTGCATGTTCGATTGGCCTGCAAGAACAAACACTTTGACAGTCTCGGTTGCAGATGCCGAAGACCACGTTGCAACAGCAATATACGCCAGAAGAACAAAAAAACGAGTCATCGGTGCTAGGTGTCCGGTCTGAAGGGAGTCGTGGGTAATCGTTAGAAGATTAATTCGGGTGCGATAGGGGCCTTGGGATTGGTATCCATGATACTGCATTTAGAAGCCGAGTTTCGATGCATTGTTTCATTCCTCCCATTCTGCGATCCCCATTCATCTATTTCCATTTTGCAAAACATTCTCTGGCTATGATTTCTTCCGTAGAGCACGGTCGTTGCAATATCTGCCATTGCAAGATGTGACTGTTCAACTGTTTACGGCAATCTCGTGCACTGAATGTGAATTTTCGTTCAAGTATTGATTTTGCTGTAATTGGTGTTGCGGATATGCGCCACGGATGCATCGATGAGGTGTGCACCGTCGATTCGTGAAAGGGTGTGATTTATTGCATGGCACCCTGACGCCGTCATATCGTTTATTCTGTACGGAAATGTTTTAGCTGTTCGTTTGTGACCTTTGAGAATAAGCCCCATGTTGTTTTCCAGTTTTCCTTGTCTTGCTAACAATGGGATGAGTCGTATGAAGCGTCAAGCTGGCGAGACAGTTGGGCTCTTGGGTATCTGCGGCTTTTTCTGCCTGATGTGGTTCAATCCCGTGCAAGCTCAGGGGACAGAGAAGGCGCCATTAATGGCATATGTTGGAACGTTCAGTTCTCCTCTCGAGGATATGCTTCCAACGCAGGTGGATCTGCCGCCCGGGAATGGGCAGGGGATACATCATTTCGAAGTCGACCGAGAGACTGGGGACTTGACGCCCGCGGGAGTTACTCGCAGCGGCACGAGTCCGAGTTGCCTGGTTATCAATGCAGCAGGTACACGGCTTTATTCCGCGAACGAAACGGATCGCCTGAACGGTACCAAGGAAGGAACTGTCAGTGCGTATGCAATCGATGCTCAGAACGGTCAGCTTGCACTGCTTAATACAGTTCCTTCCGGAGGAGCTGGTCCGACTTACGTTAGTATTCATCCCTCGGGTCGTTACCTGCTAGTTGCTAACTATTTTGGTGGGTCGGTTGCTGTCTTGCCAATTCAGAAGGATGGACGCCTCGGTGAAGCAACAGACGTGAAGGTTGATGAGGGCAAGATCGGGCCCACGACTTCCTCAAACGCTCCGGTTGGTAGCAAAGCTTTCAGTGGTCATGATCGCACGCACGCTCACATGATTCAGGCTGATCCATCAGGGAAATTCGTGCTGCATGTCGATCTTGGTCTAGATCGAATTTATGTTTGGAGGTTTGACGTGAATACGGGAACACTGACACCTGCAAAGCGACCACAAATCGCTTTGCCAGCCGGCGATGGGCCACGGCATTTCCATTTTCATCCCAATGGAAGATGGTTTTATTCGATTCAGGAAGAAGGTTCGACGATCGTGCTGTTCGACTATCGCAGCGACACCGGCGAATTAAGTTCGCGCCAAACCATTTCAACTTTGCCCAAGGGGTTTGCCGGTAGCAATTTCTGCTCGGAGATTTTAGTTTCCAATGATGGACGTTTTGTGTACGCCGGTAATCGTTTGCACGATAGTATCGGTGTTTTTTCTGTAGGTTCGAATGGTGAACTGAAGCATGTGGCTGATGAGTGGACTCGAGGCAACTATCCACGTAGTTTCAGCTTTGATCCCACTGGAACTTTCCTGTACTGCGGAAATCAACGAGCCGACCACGTTTCTGTCTTCAAAGTGGATAAGCAAAGTGGTCGGCTGGAATTCACCGGCGAATATGTTCCCGTCGGAAATCCTTCTCACATCGTTTTTCTTGATCTGGCTGAATTGGCGGCTGGGAATTGACATTGTGGATGACGCGCAGCGGAGTCCCGGAAAAGTCGGGGGAACAGCCAGATCCCGCATTGAGAACCGAGTGCTGCAGTTTTTCAATCTGGCACGATCCGTGCCTGTTGGTTTCGTGTTTTGGCGATATGAAGTAATGGCTAGAATTCGATTGGTGAGGAATATCTGGAGTTGCTGGTGATCACGTAGAAATTGGGGGGAAGGGGAGGTGTCTTGTTCTATGAAATGGCATTTTTTTCGCTGCGGCTTGCTGTGTTTGTGTCTGATTTGGTTGTCAGAGTCAGGCATCGGCACAAACATAATTCATGCCCAGCAACTTGACTTGCAGCACAGCGGGGACTGGCCGCAGAAGCGAATGCCTCGAGTTCAAACTTTCGAGACCCTCTTTCAACCGAATTATAGTCATGCTTATCTGCACCATGCTTCCCGCGTGCCATTTCAGCATCAGGCGCGAGAGTTTGATTTTGCCAACGCGTGGTGGTTGGCAGAAATGTCGATGCTTGCCTACGCAGATGGGAATGGGTTTGTTGAGAGACAGCTTCGATCAGCTGGAATGCAGGGCGTAAGATTCTTCCGCAGTCCCGAGGACAGTAGTCATCACACTCAGGCAATCATGACATTCAATGCGAATGCAGTGATTGTTGCATTTCGCGGAACTGAGCCAAATGAGTGGAAGGACTTCAAGACCGATCTTGAGGCGCAGCAGGTCGAGCTGGCCTCGGGTGGTAAAGTACACGCAGGTTTCCATGCCGGTGTTGATATGATTTGGTCACAAATGCAGCAGGAACTGGCGCGTTTGGCATCCGGCACCCGAACTGTGTGGTTCACCGGTCACAGCCTTGGCGCTGCGTTGGCAGTCTTGGCTGCCCATCGGTATGAAAATCCGGCAGTAGTTTACACCTTTGGTGCACCACGGGTCGGAAACGTTAAGTTTTCCGAACGCTATCGGCAGAAAACATTCCGGATCGTCAATAATGCGGATCTGGTCACGGACTTGCCGCCACCGATTTGGTATCGCCATGTGGGTGAACTGATTTATCTGGACAGCCGTCATGAAGCGCATCGAAACATGAAAATGTCTTCCATATTGCAGGATAAAGCCCGCGGCCAAGGTCAGGCGGTCACGCAACGAATCAAGGAGTGGTCGAATCTGAAATTGGATGACAGACCGGTCAAGCCACTGTTGGATCATGCGCCAATTGCCTA
This sequence comes from Rhodopirellula sp., assembly GCA_003513555.1. Taxonomy (GTDB): domain Bacteria; phylum Planctomycetota; class Planctomycetia; order Pirellulales; family Pirellulaceae; genus Rubripirellula. Next base: position 28,305 of record DOPG01000112.1, read on the forward strand.
CGTGGTGCATTGCTGGAATTTGCTGATTGAACAGCGCAGAAAGAACCGCGCCACATTGTGGCCCTGACCAATGCAGCTCAATTGAGCTTAACGTCGACGACGATTGACGATCAGGTTTTTCCTGCATTCATCGCATTTGCGTGAACATCTGTGGCAGTTAGCCGGAAATTGTATTTCGGGACACACCTGAAGGGACATCGCAAATTGACTTGGTTTGCAATGTGTTAAGGGACGAATTTGGCATTGATGCTCTAAATCAATTTCCATCTGTCTGCCTGCGCTGTTCTTGTGGGACTCCCCCATGCTGGGGCAACGCCGGCGTTGAGAATCCCGAGTCAGGTCTCTGAAATGCGCAGTTGTTCGACGGGCGGATCCTCTTGTCCATTGCTCAGATCGTTGTGTGTTTTGTCGGATCAGGAGCGGGTTCAATAGAATTTCGAGAAGAATCAGGAATTACGCGCCCGGTGACATCGTGTCAGACGCTTTATTGCTCGTCATGTCATCGAGCAGTGCCTATAAGCTTTGCAACGTGCCGTCTTGGCAGGATGACTACCGGTTTTGTGGAGAGTTGGATTATTGCAAAAGGTTGCTTTAGATATACTGAAGTAAGCTCTGGAATTTTTTGCCGATGTTGATGGTGATTCATTATCTAGGGCAAGGGTTAGCAATTGCCCTGACAATTCAGAGCTGCAGATGATGCGGGGCCCAGAATTCCGGGCTGCATGTTGAATCGATTGAGGTTGTCGGGTGTTTTTATGGGCAGTGAGGAATAGTTGATGTCGGATTATCAGGACCAATCGAGCACGGAACGTGCACGCAAGATCGTCTTGGCCCTGATGGCGAATTCGAAATCTAACGCCCAAGTTTCGATGGAGGATGTGCTGGAACACAATCAGGATATTGCAGGCGAAATTCAACGACAACTGAAGCTCGTTGGTATGGTCAATCAGGTAACCCAAAGACAGGAAACCAAACGTGAGGTGTTTCTTGCATCCCCAGACATGAGGGGTGAATTGGATACCACCCGCATTCTCGACATAGCAGAAACAGGCCTGCCGCTGGATGATGCTCCGACTTTGATTCCGTGTCCGAATTGTCGCCAGCGACTTCCGCAAATCATTTTTTTGGATGGTGAAAGTTCACGGAAAGTCACATGCTTGCACTGCGATCATGCCGTTTTGCTACTGAACAATTCCCGGGGACTTAAAGTGGGCTCGATGGTGTCCCACTTTGAACTCATTTCCCGTCTGGGAGCCGGGTCTTTCGGATTGGTGTGGAGGGCTCATGATACGAGGTTAAAGCGTGATGTTGCCATCAAGGTTCCTCGTCGTGGTTTATTAACCACAAATCAGCAGGAATTGTTTCTACGCGAAGCTCGTGTGGCTGCTGCGATTCGCCATCCCTATGTTGTTGCAATTCATGATACGGGGATTGACCAGGGAACGGTTTACATCTGCAGCGAATTGATTGATGGGGTGACACTATCGCAATGGAATCGCGAGTCGTGTCATTCTCCTCACGCCGCTGCAGAGATGATGCACAAAATTGTTCTGGCAATTGAGGCCATCCATGCGAATTCCGTAATTCACCGTGATCTGAAACCCAGTAATGTCATGGTGGATCAGGAGGGAAATCCACAGGTGATGGATTTTGGATTGGCTAAGCAGGATGTGTTCGAGGCGACCATGACTCTGAGTGGGGAAGTGTTGGGAACGCCAGCTTACATGTCCCCAGAAGCTGCCAAAGGTGAGTCACGTTCCTCTGATCCGCGAACAGATATCTATTCCATCGGGGTAATCCTGTACGAGCTTCTGACGGGGGAATTGCCGTTCAGAGGTGACTTCACTCAACTTGTACAGCAGATCCTGCATGTAAAAGCATGTTCGCCGATTGAACTGAACCCGGAGGTGCCGCGTGCACTGGAAACCATTTGTCTGAAGTGCCTGGAAAAAAAGCCCGCAGACCGTTACCAGAACGCCCGCAAACTTGCGGAAGATCTGGAAAGATTTACGCAAGGACGGCCCATCGTAGCCCGCCGTAAATCGGTGGCAAAACGCATTCTTCGAGCCAGCCAGGCAAAACCAGGTCTGACGCTGTCCTTGATCTCTCTGACAGTAGTCATTGTGCTTTTACTTTCAGCTACCCAGTATGTTCTGGTTGCATCACGAGCTGTCAATAATTCGGGCAGGGGTGGACAGATGCCACCGATCTTGACGAATCCGGAGCCTGAACAGAATCCGGAGCTTGAGCAAACGCAGATCAGGCTTGAACTTTCGGCTCTTCAAAAGCAGAGCGATTCAGTTCTGGAGTTGGCAAAAGTTGATTCTGTGGAAAGTTTGCAACAGGCAACCGATGCGATGCGCAGGTGGGACTTGTTGGAGTTGAACCAGAACCCCAATGGTTTTTCAGAGCAAAGTGGGGATTTTTTGGCAACCTTGCAACAGGGCGTGGGAGATGCCCTGCAACATCTGGCGAAAGTCGGAACCCAGTCTTGGGGCATCGTGCTCGATTGTGCGGGGACGCGGACTGGAGCAAAGATCGGTTTTCTGTCCGTCGATGAAAGCTACGAAGCCAAAAACCCCTACGCGCTCCATGTAATCGATACGAATGCTGAAAATGTCATCGCTGGCTCAGGCTCGCGAATACGCCGATGTCGGCTCAGGACAGTTGTCGATCGATTTTCAATGAATGATGATGCCAGTCTTATACTTGCATACATGGGCGATGGAGCAGATCCGGCGGCCACCCGC
>DOPG01000043.1 GCA_003513555.1 Rhodopirellula sp.
GGATGGTGCCGGAAGCCGGTGTGTACTCAAAATTTCCCGCCACTCCATTCTGTTCCGTCGCATCGAGCTGTGTTGAGCTGAGAGGCGTCAAGTAGACGATATCCTCCGGGTTGCTCCAATCGATGATTGGATCAGCTTTCACAACATCAATTGAAACGGTTGCTTGAGTCACACGAAACGATCGCAATTCATCGGGAGTAAATGTCGTAGAAAGAACCTGCCCATTACCTACCTGCAGTTGCGTACCAAGCGGGGGACTGTAAACAAAGCCACCGGCTACGGGACCAGGACTCGATTGCGCACCATTGTTTGGAGATGCATCCAATTGGGTAGATGTCAATTTATCCCCATACACAATCGGTGCGGGTGTTGCCCAATCGATTACCACAGCAGGCGGCAATTCAAACGCTCCCATGTCTAAAAGGTCGTTTACCACCCGCTTCGCTGGACCGCCGCGTTGGTCGACTGGCAAGAACTCAATGAAGTTATTGTCCTTATCAACATCAAAGTTATCCTGTGGCAGCAGCGTCCGATCACCTGCATCTACCGCAAAACTTGAGGCAAGCAAGCCATGGGTCTGAGTCGTCCCACCCTGATCAGCCAACGGTTCCAACCCGGGATCAACCAGCGGGCCCGCGCCGCCGCCGACAAGATTTCCAGCGGCATCAGCCAACGGTTGGCCAGCGTCAAATGATGATGCAGCCAATGAAGTCCCTTCACTGTCTCCCACCAGACTGAACACAACGTCCAAGTCATTGGCGACATCGAGGGGAGCGAGGAAATCTGCAGCACTCGTCGCAGTATTCGCTGCCACAATTGAATTTTTCAGACTTAACGATTCACCGTTATCGTCTGCCAGTAAACCTACTCCACCACCAGTTGCCGCGGCATTGAAAGCGACCGTCGAGTTTGAAAGGGATACGGGTGTATTCTGGCTGAAAACACCACCACCGTCGCCTAGTGCCGTGTTCCCTGAAACGGTGGAATTCAGAACATCCAGCGAAGATACGGTGTCAATCGCAGCAACGCCCCCACCATTAGCCGAAGCATTGTTCCCAGCAATGGTGGAACCTACGATCGAGAGACTCCCGTTGGTAACTGCAACACCACCTCCCGTGGCTGCAGAGTTGCCAATCAGTTCGACTTCAAATAGGTGCAACTGTGCCGTCTCAGACCGGATCGCGCCACCATTTTCGGTTCCAGCATCGCCACCACTCAAAGTAAGCCCACGAAAACTAGCTTGAGCCGCTGTGCCCTGAATATCGAAAATCCGAAATGGCTGTCCGGATGCATTCTCAATCGTCAATTGATCAGCGCCCGGCCCAGCGATGCTGAGTGTTTCTCCAATGACCAACGATCCTAACGCAGAATCAAGCGAGATTGTCGCTGGCAGCGTTAGAGAGAACGAAATTTCATCATCACCTAAATCACCATTTGCCAACGCCAGCATTTCCCGAAAACTGCGATCACCTGGAGACAGGTCTCCGTTCACGACATCCGCTGCGGTATCGACAACCAACGATGGACGAGGCTGTTTTTCGAGCGCCCCCATATCAGGGCCTGCGGCGAGACCGAACGCGTTACGACTGTACAAGCCGCTTCGCTGGTCCGTTGTCAAAGCAATGTCATCTCCGCCACCAAAGGTACCATCCGCTCCGAAGTAAAGGGAGAGACCAGGATTCGCAGCATCAGTTGCTGGACTGGTGTAACTCAAATCATGGGTATTAGTAGCACCACCATTATTCGCCAACGCGGAAAGATTCGCATTGACAGGACTTGCCGCACTACCAATGACGTTCCCATTGGCATCACCGGCAGATGCGGTCAATGTGCTATCAGCATTATTGCTGATCAAACTTGACTGAATATCCAGTGCTGTCCCTGGATCATCGGGGATATGAATATCAGGCCCCATCGTCGCTGTATTCGATGCAATGATTGAGTTAAAAATCAGCAACGACTCACCGGTTGAATCATCAACGACTCCGATTCCTCCACCTTCACCGCCCGTGTTGTTGAATGCGAGCGTAACATGGACTAGACGCACAGGCGCGGCATCAGCTTGAATACCGCCTCCGCGGCCGGTCGAGGTATTACCTGAGATGGTTGAATTGGTAACGAGCACCACCCCAAATGCGGATGCGATTCCACCGCCGTCAATCGTAGCCGTGTTGGCGGCAATTAAACTATCTGCGATATCGACCAAACCATTGTCGGTGGCCACACCTCCACCATCACCTACTGCTTGATTATCGGTGATCCGTGTACCAGTGATCGTCAGACGGCCAGCCGTGTTGCCGATCCCGCCCCCACTTCCGTAATCTGCATTGTTATTTGTGATTACGCTTGAAGTGATGGTCAGATCACCCTCGTAATTAAAGACTCCGCCTCCGCCATACTCTGCACTGTTCCCAGTGATTGTCGTGTCAGAGATTGTCAAGGAGCCTTTGTAGCTGTAAACACCTCCCCCGTCTCCTTTGGATTCGTTCCCACTGATTGTGCTTCCGGTGATCGTGATGTCACCATTGGCTCCATAAATACCACCGCCGTGGTACCCAGCTTCAGTGACTTTATTATTTGCAACCTGCGAGTCAGTGATGCTGATGTTCCCTGCATACTGGCTGAAGATTCCCGCACCATCGCTGTACGAGTAATTACCGGAGATAGTGCTATCAGTCAGCGTCACGTCACCATCGACGGCATGAATTCCCCCGCCCTTGGCAGACTCAGCCGTATTCCCGGAGACCGAACTCGACTGCAGCACAATCGAGCCCTCATACTCACTGTAAATTCCTCCCCCGTTGGAGGCTTGATTACCAGTGACCACGGTATCCACGAGCGTCAATGTGTCGGCACTTCTAAACAGAACCCCCCCACCACCGTCATCCACTAATCCGCCCGTCAAAGTCAGCCCTGTGATGGACACATCGTTCGCAGTCTCTGAAATTTCAAAGACGCGAAATTTGTCCGATGACGTTGCATTTGCATCGACAGTCATACTGCCAGACCCAGGTCCCTGAATACTGACGGGTGAAGTTATCTGAAGCCCGCCGTTGGCAACGCCAAGATTAATTGTTCCTGTCAGCGTTTCGTCGAAGACAATTGAATCAGCAGCTCCGGTCGCGTTCGCCGCCTGCAAGGCAGCCCGCAAAGAACCTGCCCCCGAATCAGCAAGCGAAGTGACCATGTACGTTGCCAGAACGCGACGATCTTCAAGATGCTCGAGAATGGAACGCCGGCGTTTCCTCTTAAACTCATGCTGACGCATCTTGCCACGTTCACGTGAGGAAAACCTATGTAATCTAGACGAGAGACCTAAACGGTCACGAATGCTGATAAGCGTCATGATGTCATCAAAGAAAAGACGTCGAGAACGGCTGGTGTGATTTGCATTCACACCGAACCAAAAGACACTGCTAGATTAGCGTTTGGCAGCGTCGCTGTCGAAATTTTAACCGTCTTGAAGAAGGCGAGTCAGGATTTCAGACGCAAAATTGGCAACAATTACACGAATCTTGGCCCTCGAGTGCGTCAAACTGATACTCTCGACGGCGCCTCAGCGGCACTTTGCCCAACCACCTTCCAGAGGGATAACATGCCTTTAGCGGTTGTTTGATCCAAGCTAAATCTGCGTATCGCAAGTCTTGCCAGTATTCAGGACCAGAAAAGCCGCGAAGTGGTCCCCCACCACCGCCAATCCGCCGCGGAAAAAAAATTTGGCGATACTCACAAGTTACATCAAGTGCTCTGCCACTCTGGTAACAAATCAACTTGCACTATGTGAAACAGGTGTAATGCAGCGCGGACGTCGACGCTTGCCTCTGCGGATTACCGCATATCCGTGATGTGGGAAGCAAGTTGATCATGGAATGACTGGCAGGTGGTCAGCAGCCTCGCCCGTATTACCCGCCAGCACGTGCCTTTGATCTCAAATCTGCTTTCCTGGCTGGTACATCAACGATTCCCTGTTACCGGTCGGCAAACAGGAAAATATCCGAGGCAGTGGAAAGGTGCTCAATACCAAGCCTCGAACAAGTTTCGACTGTAAGAATACTTTCGCTGATCATGCGATTGCTCATCTGTCGGCCACGCCGGCAAAAGCAATCAGGCAAAACCACCTTTCCTTTTGCACGTCCCCTGGAAAGCACACTCTTCCCAGGTAAGGCTTTTTGCCAAACAGTGACTGCTATTTTTGCCAACACTGCATCGCCTCATCGAAAACATGAAATCGACCACCGATGATTTTTTCTTTGAGGAACGCGTGCCGTTGTTAGTAGGTGCGACACCGTAACGATCCCAACGATTGCAACGATCGCTCGGATTGACGATTGGAAAGAAGGCCGTAGGTGAGTGGCAAAATAACAAACAACCCCAATTCGCTTTGGTTTTCCCACTTCAAAACCAGCCTTCCCGCCTCAAGTGACGTAGATTGACAAGGGGTTGGTTCGTTTCATCTTCATCGCTCAGCAACAACCTTTGTCCACTGGAACCCGCATCCGTCACCAGGCGTAACGATGTCTCATTCCAAGCAGAAACGCCGCACAACGATCTTTGACCCTGAGGTTCAAGGCAGCGTGATTCGCAAGATCACGATTCACTGGATTGTATTTTTCGGTTGCAACATCTTGGCACTACTGATTTGGGTCCGTCTGTTTGAGCAACCGGATGCAAGTTGGGGCCAAACGTTCTCCGACACAGTTCGTCGCTTCCTCCCCTTCTTTGTGGTTACCCTTGCTTTAATCCCGGCATTTATCTGGGACACACTAAAACTGACCAGCCGGTTCGCTGGTCCGATTCTCCGTCTCAGGGAAGCACTGGCTGAAGCTGGCAAGGGTCACACGGTTCCTCCGCTTCGATTTCGCGACAATGACTTCTGGCAAGAGATGGCCAGCAACTTCAACTTAATGATGGATCATTGCGAAACGGTGAACGAGACGTCAAAAGCAGCGAAGCAGGAAGAATAGTGACACAGCACCACAAACAAAATCAGACTATCAAGTACAAGAGCCAACGTCGTGCAGGCGTGGCTGCGACTGAGTTGGCAGTGTGCCTGCCGTTGATCATCCTGCTGGTATTCGGATCGATTGAGGCAACGAGCTATATTTTTCTAAAACAGACATTGAACATTGCAGCGTACGAGGGGATCAGAGAGTCAATCAAAGTAGGATCCGACAATGCCAGCGGTGCATCAAGAGCAGAAAACATTTTGCTTTCGCGTGATGTAAAGAGTTATGAAATCGTGTTCCCCAATGCCCCCAGTGGCCAGTCCCAGCAAATGCAACGAGGCGATACTGTTGTACTTGAGATCCGAGCTTCTGCTGCGGCAAACAGTCCCCTTATTGGCCAATTCGTCAACGACCGCCAAGTGGTGGCACGTGTAGTTATGGTGAAAGAATGAGACAAACGACCAAACAAATTGCCAAGCTGAAATCACCCCTCCGTCTGAGATTCATTGCAACAGGCGAATCGCTACATCATGCAGACAAAATCTGCAAACGTCCCGCCCGAAGCGGTGCAATGCTGGTTCTGGTGGCCATCATGATGGTCGGCTTCATGATGACAATTGCATTATCTGTTGACATCGCCCAGATGCACTTGACCAAAACAGAGCTTCGTACTGCAACGGATGCCGCGTCCAAGGCTGCTGCTACGACCCTCGCCGAAACCATGAGCCACGATCAGGCAATCAAGCGGGGACAGGAAATCGCTGCAGCCAATTCCGTGAACAACGAACCGTTACAACTATCAGCAAGCGACTTCAAGTTTGGAAATGCAACACTGAGCGAGACGGGTAAATTCGAGTTCCAACAAGACATGCAACCCTACAACACCGTCCAAGTTACAGGACGACGGTCAGAGCAAGCAAGGTCCGGAGCCGTGCCTTTATTTTTTGGTGGCCTGACAGGCGTCGACTTCTTTGAAACCGAATCGACTGCAGCAGCTACCTACATTGAACGCGATGTCGTTTTAGTGGTTGATCGCAGTGGTTCCATGTATGGCTCAAAATTCAGCGACCTCATTTCAGCCATCATGACATTCACCGAAACGTTGGAAGAGACTCCTGTAGAAGAACATGTTGGATTAGCGTCCTATGCCGAGTATGCGTCAACTGATGTTTCCCTGACGCCCAATCTGAATCGAATAAACCAAGGTGTTGGCTCGCTAAATCTGGGGGGGTGGACAAGTGTGTCACGCGGCATGAAAGCAGGCAATCAAATCATGCAGGGCGGCAGAAATGCGAAGTTTGTTGAACGCACCATGATTGTCATGACGGATGGCCGCCACAATCGGGGGCCCAATCCCGAACGGATTACCCGACGACTACATGAAAATGGCATCACGATCCACACCATTACGTTTGGACCTGACGCTGACCGGTCACGGATGGCAGGTATTGCACGCCTTGGGGGAGGTCGACACTATCATGCCGACAACGGAATCCAGCTGGAAGAAATTTACCGCGAGATTGCCCTGACACTCAGTACGATCATGACCCAATAGCCGACAGACAAATCCATCACCAGGATCGTAGAATGCACATCACACCCGCGACTCTCAGGCGATCAACGCGAGACTAGCTGCATGAAATCCAACCGTCACAAGCGAGGACAACGTCGCCAAGGCACAACCATGCTTGAATTTGCAGTGGTTGCACCATTGCTATTTCTATGCTTTTTTGCGGCATTTGAATTCTGTCGAGTCGCTATGATCAGACACACGGCTGACAACGCGGTCTATGAAGGTTGTCGCAAAGCGATCATACCCGGTGGCACCAGCCGTGAAGCAACCAACGAAACTCGCCGAATCATGAACACACTTGGGATAACCGATTTCAACATCAGTGTCAGCCCACCTCACATTCAGCCAACAACCCGCGAAGTGACAGTGCGGGTTGAGGTGCCACTCAATCAAAACAGCTTTGTTCCCAACCAGTTTGTGGCGGGAAAGGATATCGTCCGCGAACTCACCCTGTATCGCGAAGGCTCTCAATAGCCCCACAAATGCTTAGCTGAATCATAGCAGCCATGTAGTCGAGGACGGTCTGATTGGGACTGTGAACTGGCAAGGGCATCGTGTATCACTCGATGCTGACGAACCGGTGACCAGATTATGCCCCGCACTCAAGCAAACAAAACCTTCTTGAAGTGCTCGACTGCTTGTCGCATCGCGTGATGCTCCATGACCCGTTCTTGCCCGGAAACGCCGAGAGCCTCACGCTGCTGTTGGTTATGTTTCAACTCTTCAATCGCATCACATAAAGCATCAAGACACCCTGGCTTTGTGAGCACACCGCCTCCGGTCGATCCAAGTAATTCTCCGAAAGCTCCATGATCGGGCTGGATCACAGGCACACCCGCGGCCAAAGACTCAAGCACAAAAAGTCCTTTCGGATCTTGATAATCCGTCGGCACTGAAAACAGGTCCAGCGATTTCAAGAAGCTCACCTTCTGGACCAAGTCAGGACTACCGTGGTAAGTAAATCGATCAGACAACTTCGCCGCTTCAACTTTCTGTTGTTGTGTCTGAAAGTACTTTCTGTTCGATTCACCCAACCAACCAGCAGCATGCAAAGTGAGGTCAGCGTGCTCAGGTTTTTTTGCAAGTCGTATGAATGAATCAACGAGATGATGAAATCCTTTCTCGGGTGCAATCCGAGCCAGGTAGCCAAGTCGAAAACTCGCATCAGACTCCGAGCGTTGAAACAGATCTGAAGTTGCACTGTGTTGAGTGGTCGCCCGCTGCTTGGTGACAACTTCGTTACGATTGAACGGCGTTACGTCGATGGACAGGGGAGTGATTTCAAAACGCTCGGGAGGGATATTCAACATTTCTCCCATCTTGTCTGCATAG
>DOPG01000087.1 GCA_003513555.1 Rhodopirellula sp.
GAAAATGGGCTGTCAGGTTCAATATGAGGAGGACTTCATTCGAGTTGAGGGACGTCCGCTTCAGGGAGTTGATGTCGATATGAATGAAATCAGCGATACGGTGCAAACGTTGGCAGTTGTGGCGTTGTTCGCCAGTAGCCCGACGCGTGTTCGCGGTGTGGCACACAATCGTTTCAAGGAGACAGATCGCATTGGTGATCTGGCACGAGAATTGCGAAAACTTGACGCGATCGTAGAAGAGCATGAAGACGGTTTGACAATCCACCCCATTGAAATGGATCAGGAACCGGTGGCAGGTCGCAGGGTTATGCTGGAGACTTACCACGACCATCGTATGGCGATGAGTCTGTCATTGGCTGGTTTGCAGTTGCCCGGTGTTCAAGTCATGAACCCAGCTTGTACTGGCAAGACCTACCCTGAGTTTTTTGCAGATCTCGAATCATTGATAGGTCGCCCGCATCACTGGGTGACTGGTGAAGACCAGTCGGCGGAAGCTCAGTAAAGGTACGAGACCACGAAAGAAAAGCAGGCTGTTGTTTGAGCGTTGTCGCGTCAGAGCGTCAGTGGCTTGTCTTCGAGAGGTGAGAAAATAATGCAACTCAACGTAGCAGGTGTTGGTCGAGGCTCTTCATGAGGGCTTTGAAGATAGCGCTGGTGTGCAATGGGGCGATTCTGATCGTATCCGCGTTACTGGCTTTGTTTTACAAGCCGGGATTTATTTGGTTGACAGGGTTCATGGGCCTTAGCCTCATCTTCTCTGGTTGGGGCGATTACTGTGGTTTCGAAGTGATCTGCCGACGGTTGGGTGTAAAGTAGGAGGATGAGACGCGTTGGCGACGGTATTCGGCTGTCGTTGAAGATTTCACAACGGTTCGTTTTTTTCGCGCCGGTTGGTTTCGATCGGCCATCGCCCGCTCGATGCGGGCATTCAATGTTTGCCAACGTAAATGTGCAATCCGGTGCGGCTGCGATATTCTTCCCCGCTACTTTGTCGTGCCGGCAGCGGTTGGAGATTGATCGACTTTGGTGGGCGGAACCTTGCTTTTGTCTTGCTCGGCTTTCTTCGTGTCCGAGCCATCCTCCTCTGGGCCGGTCCCATTTGCGTCTTGTGCCGCCTCGGGTTGATCCAATATTTGCGAGCTGCGGCTTTGCCATGCTTTGGGCAGTTGGCCGTCGGACCGGTTAGCCATTTGCTGTAGCACGAGCAAGTCCATTGAGTTGCTGCGGAACGTGTATTCACCGCTGCCTAGTAGCAGGTGTGCTCCGTTGGGATGGTCGCTCTCAAATCCACCTACGTAACTGGGGTCGAGTGGGGGCGTGTCGGGTTGAAGATTGCGGATACGTTTTAATCCTGAATTAATCCGGTGCCCGGCATCTCTGAGGCTGGCGCGGGTGCCGCTCATCCACCCCAGATCCTCGCTCTCGGGGGAAAGCATCTCGCCTACAAATAATGTGTAGCCCAAGCCATCGGTGATGTCGTCATCAGTGATTTTGCGATTCAAGATAAAGGTGCCATCGTTGTCAGTGTCGATGGGGGTCTCGGTGGAACCGGTGACACCCGAGTAGCAAGTCGCGTTGTGACGGATCCCGGTTGCTGAGGGGCAGATGAAAGTCGGGATTCTTAGTTCTCTGACCTTCTGGTTCTGGCTTGCGTAGACGCTGGCGTTCTGGTCAATGGCATTGTAGATGACCTCGGAATCGAGCATCGGAAGAATCGCGGCAGCCCAGTTGTGGTGGAATCCCTTGGGCTCGCTGGCGATTGGTCCCGTCTTTGCCTGTGTACCTATTGGGTAGTGTCCGTTAGTCAAATTATACGAGGACAACGCAAGAGAAATCTGCGCCAGATTTTGACCGCAGTTGCTTTTTCTCGCTAATTCCCGCATGCTTTGTAAGGCAGGTGATAACATGCCGATCAGAACACCGATGATGGCAATGACCACCAGCAATTCCACGAGCGTGAAAGCTGTCCGGTTCGTGCGAGGTCCAGCGAAGAAGCATTGCATTTTATCTTTTCCGATAGGGGTACCCGCGTGCGGCGATGAGTTCGATTTCATATTCATGGCTTTGTTCGGGTCAGTGAATCGCGTTGGTGGTTGCCTGTCATCCACCTGGCGGTGATCGTATTACCGTCTCGGGTGACTTCGATCCGCTCATCAGATCCCGTATCCAATGGCAGTATGATTTTGTAGGGGCGCTTGGTTCCGGTCGAAACGTGGGTGCACTCGATGGCGGTCTCAAGCTGCCTTGTGGTTTGCCGTTGTTGCTCAGCCACTCGTTCGCTGATGACGCTACGAAGTGCAGTTTGCGTGAAGGCCATTACGATCAAGGCGGTCACGAAAATCACCATCAGAAAGGCGGCTCCTGCTCGTTTGGAAGGCCTCCGTTTCGGTAACCCTGGACCCGACCGTGGTGTCAATGTGGTGGTTGGCCGCAGGGTAGGTTGGGCACTCATTCTTTGACGTCCTCGTCTTTCAGGTTGCCTTCGATGATCCACGAATTGTTTTCATTCGGCAAGTTGACGCGTAAGGTGAGCCGAGTTGCCGATGCGGTCATTTGTGGGGCTGAGCCCTCGGGAAGCACGAAACGCTCTTGACGCACTGTTTTCTGCTCCGCGGTTTCGGTTAGCGAAAGAATGTCTTCTGATTCGCTCCAGTCATAGATGGTTTTGGATGCGGCATGCGTTAGTGTGACCGGCCAATCCAGGTTTCCGGGGGCGAGGCCGGCGGTTCTGGCGGAATCTTTTCGTAGCGTGCTTGCCAGGCGTTGGATGTCACGGCGGCTTTGCCTGCCTCGTGCCGACTCAATTCCGTCTTTCGTGAGCGTGTTGATAATGCTTACGCTGGCGATTGCCAAGGTGCTAAGCAGAGACAGCGTTACCAGCGTTTCAACCAGCGTATAGCCCGCAGGTCTAAATGCACTTTGCAACTGGGTTACGTGAGATTGTCTTGCGCGAGTGGCGTAGTTCCATTGGGCAACACCTCTGTGATTCGGGTACGCGGCTAGTCGAGCATCTTCAGTCATTGGCCGTTCCCTCCTGCTTTTCTGATGTGGGGGCAATCGCTCCGTTGGGCCCTCCACTGCCCGCCGCCACCTCGTTTCTGGGGTGCAAATTCCAGCTGTGTTGAGCAGTGATCGGGACGTCCCCTTTGCTAACTGTGATCGTGAAGTGGATTCCAGGTCTTGCAGCTTCTGTTCCTTGGCTGCTGTTGAATTCACGGCTGGTGATGGCCACGCTCAATCCCTGTTGTTTGGACAGTTGTTGTGCAACCTCGTTGGCTAAAATGGTGGCGTTTTCGGTTGTGGCCTGCTGCAATCTTTGTATCGCATTGTCTGCTAGAAGAATTGCGGCCGTGTGCGTATTGGCTTGTTGTTTCAGTCGGTTTTCCGAATGCGTCCATTTAAGCAGTGCGATGGAGCAGCTAGCCAAAATAACCGAAGCAATCACGCATTCGAGGATCAGGCTTCCTTTCCTGTTTGATCTATGGAATCTTGCTTTTTCAAATCGCTGCAAACGCAGTGCTTCAGCCAGCGGTTGCAACGATCTTGCCGCAGACCCCGGCAGTCGCCGCGTGTCTGGCCTCAGTGCGGCTTTGTGTTGTTGGAAGCAGTTGTTGGGGTGCATGGTAAACAGACAGGCTGGCTTTAGGAGATTTGGGTAATCATCGTTGTTAGCTGCGAGAAAAATGATGCTGCGAAGGGTGCCGCAGCAGCTGCCAAACAAAGGATTGCTGCCGGATAGGCAATGGCCATGATCCAGTTCAGGTTGGCATCCGCGTGCCGGATGTTTTGGCGACTGATATGACGTAGTAGTTCGGCTTGTCTTGTTGGCGTTGTGTCTGCCAGCCAAGCGTGATCCCTTGCATTTATCCAGCCCGCTCGATAAATCACGTTGGCGTCGGTGTAGCCCTTTTCTATTTCCCGAAGTGCTCTTAGGAACTGCCTCCGCTTACTTCCGTGAAATGTTTTTACTGCAACTTGACAGAAATCGTCTAGAGAGGAGCGATGTTCGATGGTTGTTGCGATTCCTGTAAGAATTGCGGACTTCTGCGCTGCGGCAACGGGGAGTAGTGGCACCCACGAGAACGTGAGGAGTTGTGGTATCAACCCCACGATTGCAATCAGGTAAAAACAAAATGCGCTGCTGCCAATCAAGAAGGCGGTTAGCTGCAAAGTAGCAGGGCTTCTAGAGCTGGTGTCATAGGCTCCGGTGAGCGGCATCTCCGTCAGCAAGGTCATCAGTGTCGGGGCAATGAATAGCGAGTAGAAGCTGGAGAACAGGATAAGTGTGAAGCAAATGATGATGAGGTAGAAGATCTGACTGGCGATCGACAAATTGTTCATTCTATGTTGGGGTGTCTCTCGCTCTGGATGACGATTTGAATCCAGCTGAGTTGTCTTGGATGGTAAGGACAGGGCCATCGCAGTTTCGATTTCGAGGGGCACATGCGATGTGACTGCTGCAGCTAATGGTTCGTCACCGGCTGTCAGTCGGCGTGCAAATTTTGCGCACTTTTTTCGAATAGGGCCCGAGTGAGAAAATGCCTCGGCTGTCTGTTGAATACGACCATTGATTTGGATGGTCGTCCGTAATGCCGAGTTGAAATTTTTGATGTAATTACGGCGTCGGGCTGTATAGAGATGGGCGTAGAACAAGATGAGAAAAACGCTTAGAAACACGCCGAACAAACTGAACAGGTAGATGAGCCACGCAGCAGCAACGAGCAGCAGGGTGTACTGCAAAGTTGACAGGGCCGTTTTGGCTACCGCCGGTAATGGGGAC
>DOPG01000207.1:0-8362 GCA_003513555.1 Rhodopirellula sp.
CGTCTCTTGAGCAGATCGAAGACATGCTTGCTAATGAACCTCGTGTCTTTACGCTTCAGATTGCAGCAGCTCAGTGCTTGCAGCAAGTGGCGGTTGAATACGAGCGGTCCAGTGATTTATTGGCAGCGATTGAGGGGCCCAGCGGTTTCTCACCAATTTGGGGTTGGGGCAAATTAGTCACAGCACTGCACGGGACGAAGGATTCTCCCTCCGGAACGCCTCGCCATGCGGAACAGTTTGCTTTGGCGCAATACAACCTGTTTTGGTGCCGGTATCAGTTGGCGTTCCAGACAAAGGATTCGGGCGAAAAAATGCGGCAGTTGGCCGAAGTTGAGACGGCATTGTCAAGAAGGGTTGGAACGATGGACAGGAAAAGCGATTGGTACCCGAAATATAAAAACTTGTTAATTCAAATTTCAGGCAGTCGATGAGTTTCCCACGGCGGGAACAATGGCCAAAGATTTCATGGTGCGCCGCATGCCAAGCGGGAAGTGGTGGGTTGGGAGGGCAGGTTGCATCGTTCATATGAGTGGAATCTCACGCACTTGACTCTTTCGTGGGTGGCAAGTTGTCCAAGCGCAGTAATGAGCTGCAGGGGAGTGTAGAATCAGGGAAGCAGGCGAGGCCGCAAGGATGTCTGCTGGTCTGTAACGCCTAAACAAATCAACGATATGTCAGATTCCCCTGAAATGTTTGACCCTTATTGGGAATGGTTGGAAATACCGCCACAGGACCAACCGCCGACCTTTTACCGTCTGTTAGGCCTGGATGATTTTGAAGATGATTTAGCGACTATTGATGACGCTGCAAAACAGACGACGGCTTACCTGCACCCGATGGCCGCGGGGCCGAATCGTGAGTCCGTGCAAAAACTGTTGAGCGAAGTGGCAAAGGCGCGGCGTACGCTTCTTGGGTCGGATGCAAAGTTGGCATACGACGAGTCTTTGCAAGTTGAGCAGTCGGCGGCAGGGCCGCCGCCGTTGCCCATTGCACCAACTGAAGAAAATACCGTTTCGCAGAACGAGGCTTCGCATGCGGCTGTTAGTGAACGGGAAGCGGAGACGCCTCAGCCGTACCGCCCGTTGCGAAAGAAATCACTGTTGAATGACTGGAGGGTTCACGTGAGCTCCGCGTCGGTGTTGTTCCTCGGTGCGATTGGTTTCGTCTATTACAGCAATAGCAAAGCTAAACGAGTTGCTTCCGTTGCCGCTCCCGTTCCTAAGTCACGGCAAACGAAGAAATCAAATCGGTCGGTACCCGCCGTAAAACAAGCTAGTGGCGGCGAATCTCGGGTGGCGGGCTCAAGCATTGGTGCGAGGGATAGTGTCATGCCTCGGGCCCCAAAGAAACGAAAAGAACGTTCGTCAGGTCAGAGCGGCCTTGAGTTGATGTTGGCACAAGAGGGGCTTTCGATGGAATCAGCGCAAGGCCCAGAGAACGCGATGCGTCGGGGGGGGAGTCGGGGGCAAAGTGACTCTGATGAGAAGCAGGATGTTGAGGATGGGCTTCCGGAATATGAAATGATCGATTTGCCAAAGAATTGGCTCGCCGGTTTACAAGTGATCGACAAGTTTGAAATGCCCTTGAATCAAATTTTTGGTGCTGCCAATCTGAACTCGGGGCTTGTTGCTGCGGATGGAAATTTGTTGGTGCAGCCCACAAAGCCACAGGACAAGGTCGCGACACTTACGCTGAAGGGGAAGTCGGTGGGCCTGGGTGACACGGTGGCTGTGAAGACAGACATGGACAGTGACACGGCTAAGAGTGTCCGCGTCGGCCTTTTCGTCGGTGGAGTGCGGATAATACTTCGTGCCGCAGCTCGTGTGGTTGAAGTGAAAATCAACAATCAGAAAGTGGGAGAGCTTGCCAGCGAGAAAGGCAAGGGCATCTTGTTAGCTGTGACCCGTGATAGCCAAAATGATAAGAAATTCACTTGGATCGCGCAGTCGGGCAACAAGGCAGTTTTTGGCTGCGGAGTGTTTACCCCCGGTCTCCAAAAGAATGCCACCATCGGTGTGCTCGCCAAGTGTGGTGAACAGAAACCTAAGGTCGCAGTCGCTATTCATGAAATCGCTTTTGGCAGACTGGGCAAGCAACCGGCGTTCAGTGAAACAAAAAGGATTCAATTCACTCCGAGACCCAAGTGACGTGATTGCTGATTCGCCACGCAGTTGGTTGCAAACGCATGTGATCACCGCCAGGGGGTTCTGGCTCGGTCTCGC
Organism: Rhodopirellula sp.; assembly: GCA_003513555.1. Lineage (GTDB taxonomy): Bacteria > Planctomycetota > Planctomycetia > Pirellulales > Pirellulaceae > Rubripirellula. Next base: position 2,223 of record DOPG01000207.1, read on the forward strand.
ATTTTCAAGAGTTGCCGCGGAGGTCAGTATTACGGATACCCACGGTGCTGCTATCCGGGGGATGCCCCATGGCAGCCTTATTCTTCAACCCTCAAAGACAATATCAAAAAATGAAATATGCAATTTGTAATGAAACTTTTGGTGATTGGCCGCTGGACCGTGCTTTGGCCTATGCCCGCGAAGTGGGATATACCGGCTGGGAAGTAGCTCCTTTTATGCTGACCGATGACATTCGCTCGTTCAGAAGCGGCGACAGAGACGCTTACCGAAAACAAGTAGAGGACGCTGGTTTTGAAATTACAGGGTTGCATTGGCTTCTTGCAAAGACAGAAGGTCTGCACCTAACAACGATGGATGACGATGTACGGAAGCGTACGTCGGATTACATCAGTGAACTTGCGCGGCTGTGCCATGACCTCGGCGGTAAGGTGATGGTGCTCGGCTCACCGCAGCAACGCAATGTGCCGAATGGTCAGTCGATGAAATTGGCCATGCAAAATGCTGCGGATGTGATCCGTACCGCCGTGCCAGTGCTGGAAGAACTGGATGTGCAGATTGCGTTAGAGCCGTTGGGGCACGAGGAAGGCAACTTTCTTTTGACGGCGGCAAAAGCACGTGAGTTACAGGAAATGATTGAAAGTGAGCAAGTCAAGCTGCATCTGGATGTTAAGGCCATGAGTGATGAGGGAACTCCTGTCCAACAGATTATCCGGGAGAATGCTGATGCGATGATCCATTTTCACGCGAATGACCCAAATCGTCAGGGGCCTGGGATGGGAGAAGTCGACTTTGTGCCGATCTTTCAGGCTCTTCAGGATATCGGGTACGCCGATTGGGTCAGCGTTGAAGTTTTTGATTACGAACCTGGTGTGGAACGTCTGGTAACTGAGAGCATGAAGAATATGCAGAGGGCACGAGCTTCATGCACTTAAATTGCGGTGGCTACTCGGCTGTACAACTGTCCTGTTGTTCGCAATATCTCTTCAGCTGATTCAGTTCCTTTTGAAGAGCTTGGCAGTTGGACTTGCGCATAAAAAATCCCATCAAGGGCAGCAGAATCCTGAAGAAGCCTTTCCCGGTCACTGTTGATGTTTGTGTGACACGTGTGACACGTGTGACACGTGTGCACTCTGGCACTTCCTCGAATTCGTAGTTGGCCGTCAAGCTGAATGCTTTGCCTTCCATTCGAATGCCGCTTGCATAAGGTGGTGTGTAACACGTGACCACCCCATCGAATGTCATGTCCCGCCCGTGTTCAGTTGTCACTGTGCGGAAAGTTGATCCCATTCTGTCAGGCGTGACGTGCAGCATCTGTTCTTCTTTCACAATGGTGCTCCAGTCAGTGATATGGTGGTTGGTGCGTTCAAATACCATTTGAATTGGGCAATCGATTAGAACGCTTGCTTTCATGGCCATCGCGTCTGGTGTGTTGAGGGACCTCGGTACTTGCTCTTCAAACTCGATAGTTTACGGCTACTATTTTGGTGCTACAACTTATTCGTGATGCAGAAACAGCCCATCTGCGAAGGCAGATGGGCTGGCGTCATCGTGACGTGGGTGTCCGTTGGCTCATCGTTGGGCTGACGCGCTAGGTTTTGTGGCAAGCTTACTTGCCGGGCGTAAAACGAATACTTTTGGATCGTCCACCACGAATGCGGTGCTCCAACGCTTTCCATCGTTCGCACTGCAGATATTGTAGAAGAATGTTCGGAAACGCTCCGCTTTATAGTCGTACGGGAATTGGCTTGTGATGTAGTCCTCTTCAGTCAAATCATCGACACCGGGTGATGCATAGTAGTGAACCATGCCATCGGGCGTAACACTCATGCCGAGGGTCCACCATCCTGTGCTTGTGATTTGGGGACCGGTAAAATCCTTTCCGCGACGGTTGCCGCGGATCCGTATCGTCGCGTAGTCGTTTTCTTTTTTTGATTGATTCTTGTTCTCGAATTCGATGAACATACCGGGCCAGTAGATTTCGTTACCCATTTCGCGGGTGGTACGTTTGAAAAATCCGATGCCCGACTCTTTGTCGATCATCGCAGTTGTTTCCAACGCAAGCCGAAATCCAAAATGCGGGCCGGTGCGATTTTCCCACTCCGCCACGGGTGGCAGAAAAACTCGGGTGGTCACGCTGGGCACCTCCGAAACCTTCAGTTTGCGACGCAGTCGATATTGCACATTGGCTACAAAATCATCCTGCCCCATTTTGCCTGAAGGCTTGTTGGGAATGCCAGTGAATTTTGACTGCAGCAGCATTGAGCCAGTACTGTTTTCTAAACCACCAGCTGGCGTAGGAACACGCTTTACGATGTCGGGATGCCCGCGTTTGATTCCCTCATACCACCGGCCATTGGTGGTGCGTCCCATAGGGCCTCGCTGGTTTTCATCGATATCTTCGGTGCTCTTGGGATTCCGAGGAACGTAATTCCACTCGGGGTCCTCGAAGTCATCCGCGACGCCAACGATCTCGGATCCTGTTCCAGGGACTACAGGCCGCTGTGCTTGCAGGTTACTTGTTTGAGTGATTCCCGCAGCTGCCATTGCTATCACTGCAGTGGCTCGTTTTATCGAAATTCGCATGGTCCGATCTCTTTCTTCTGAACATTGTCAGTGCACAAATTCAATGCGTGGAAGATCGCAAAACCCGCTATCAAGCGCGTGCGTCCTCCGCCCTCCATTCCGGATGATCGGCAGAATCGTTTTATCTTCTCCAGCCAAATCATGCTTTGTAGGCGGTGTTGTCGGCCTGTTTCGGAGAAATTTTGGCCCAACGGGGCAATTGTGCTCATCTGCGGTGTACAGATTTATTTGTCTTTTGATGGTGACTCAGAGACAAAAATGTTGGCAAACCTGATCCGCGTTGTTGGCGCAAGCGGGGGCGATTTTGTTGTCCATTTTTAAGTTTTCCTTTTTGGTAGGCGTGAAAATGAGTGGTCGAGCGACTTCCTGAGCCGCGTAGGGTGCGGGCATTCTTGGGTGGTTTGGAGGCGTTTTGACGGGGTTTGACGCCAATTGAAAAGAGAGAGGCCATCACTAAGACACCTGTTGTTCTCTGGTTTTGCCATGGTTTTGACGGCCGCGCAGTTAAGATGACTCTCTGTTGATCAGTGATCGTGAAACGAGGTGTTGACGCAGCGTGGCGGGGGTGGTGTGATTTCCTTCGCGGGGGCGAAAACACCGCGTGAAAATGATGTCGCTTTGTTACTCAATCCGTTGCAACGAGAGGTCGCTGTGCTTGTCAGCATTTTTAATGATGTGGTTGGTCCAGTCATGCGGGGGCCATCGAGTTCCCACTGTGCTGCTGCTTTGCGGATTGGTCGGATTTCCCGCGATTTGATGCAGGGTGAAATCGATCAGGTGCTGGTTCAGTTCGACAAGGGTGGTTCGTTGCCTGCGACGCATCAGAGCCAGGGTTCTGACATGGGGTTATTTGGTGGTTTACTTGGCTGGGAAGCAGATGACGATCGATTGCCTGCTTCCGGAGAGTGGTTAAAAAAAGCAGGTATCGATTTACAGTTTGAATATGGCGACTACGGCGATCCGCATCCCAACACTTATCGATTGACTTTGAAGAACAAAGCTCGTCACTTGCAAGTGATCGCAATTTCGACGGGTGGAGGAATGTTTGAGATTGTCGAGCTGAACGGAGTTTCGGTTTCTATTGGGGGCGATTTCGACGAAACCTTGGTGTGGGGTAACGATCAGCTTGCCGATTTGGATTCACAAACGCTGTGTGATGAATTAGGTGTGGATCAAGTAGCGATTTCTGCTTGCAGTGGTTTGACTTTGGTTCATGTTAAGGGTCAGCAAGGGGTTGCACGTGAGCAGATCAATGCGTTGATCTCTGAAGACAACATCATGCAAGTAGATCACGCGACGGCGGTGTTGCCTGTCAGATCACGCAAGGAGTTGCAGGTTCCCTTTCATACTTGTGACGCCATGTTGAAATACGCGGAACGATATTGTGATGAGAATAATCAGAGCTCACTTTCGCTGTGCGATTTGGCTTTGCACTATGAATCGGCACGCAGTGGTCTAGGCGAGGCCGAGTTGATTGAAAAGATGTGTGGAATCGTTCGGATTCTTCGCAGCAGTGTTGACCAGGGGTTGGCCGGCACAAGCTACGAGGATCGAGTTCTTGGATTTCAGTCGGGTGGCTATCAAAAGGCCATGGAAGATGGGCAACTGCTCGATGGAGGTATCTTGAATCGCATGGTGCTGTACACCTCGGCGCTGATGGAAGTCAAGAGCTCGATGGGGGTCATCGTCGCGGCGCCAACGGCAGGAGCATGCGCTGCTTTTCCTGCAGCTTGTCTTGCTGTCGGTGAAAGTCAGCAACTGAGTGATGGGGAGATTGCCAAGGGGATGTTGGCCGGTGGCATGATTGGAGTTTTCATTGCAACACACTGGAGCTTTGCTGCGGAGGTCGGAGGCTGCCAAGCTGAAGGCGGATCAGCTTCTGCCATGTCGGCTGCTGCTTTAGTTACGTTCATGGGTGGCGATGCTGCCATGGCGTGTGGAGCGGCATCGATGTCCATGCAGAACATGTTGGGGCTGATCTGTGACCCCGTGGCCAATCGTGTCGAAGTACCGTGTCTCGGCAAGAACGTCTTGGCCGTGAGCAATGCATTGTCGGCTGCCAACATGTCTCTGGCAGGATTTGATGCAGTGATTCCTTTGGATGAAACGATTACTGCAGCAAAAGCAGTGGCTGAGAGAATGCCGAGAGAACATCGCTGTACGGCACTGGGAGGTTTGGCGATCACACCCACCTCGCTCGCTATTCAGAAACGTCTCGAAGGTTGCGGGAACTGTGGTTGCTAGGTGGAGCAGATTCTGTGGCAATTACGCATCCGCGAGCTGCGATTTGAGTTGCCCGGCATGATCCGGCTAGAGCGTGGGGCCACGTAGCTTGGTTGGTAGAAAATCGTCCGCCGGTGATGGCCTGCGTTTCAAGGCAAATGCACAGTGGCCATTGCTGGTCTTGCACTCAGTTCTGCTGGCTCTCGTTCAAGCAGTCGATTGTGCGTTGCAGGTCATCGGGCAGGGGAGCCTCGAAAGTCATTTGCTTGCCAGTTTGTGGATTTACTAGGGTTAGTTTGCGGGCGTGCAACGCTTGGCGTTCCAATATCGGTTGCTCTGTCGGCAAGTCAAAGCCACTTTTGCCTTGCAGTTGTGCCGCATGAATCTGGCTGTGCCCCGCATAAAGACGGTCACAGATAATCGGGCAGCCAATGTGTGACAGATGGACTCGTAGTTGGTGGGTACGTCCTGTCTTGGGACGAAGACGGACTTGAGTGAATCGTCCATGACGTGACATCACTTCATAAAATGTGGACGCAGCTTTGCTGGTTGAGTGGTCTTCTCGGATCGCCATTTTATCGCGTTGATACGGATGCCTGCCGATGGCGGCATCAATGACATCGCGATCACGATCAATTCTTCCTGCGGTGATCGCAAAGTATTCCTTCTCGACCAGACGATCGTGGAATTGTTGTCCCAAGTGGATATGAACGGCGTTGGTTTTGGCGATCACAATCGCTCCACTTGTATCGCGATCCAGACGATGCACGATTCCTGGTCGAGTGGGACCACCTACGTCGGACAACGATTGGAACCGAAATGCTAAGGCGCTCGTCAGCGTTCCGCTCCAGTGTCCTCTCGCTGGATGTACCACCATGCCAGGAGGTTTGTTCACGACTACTAGGCCATCGTCCTCGAACAGAATGTCCAAGGGAATATTTTCGGGGATGGTGTCATCACTGGGTAGCGGCGGTACGCGGAATCTTATCTTCTGACCCGCTCGAATTTTGATGCTGGGGCGAATGACTCGCCCATCCAGTTCCGCACCGTCATTCTGCACAGCCTCACGTATCTGAGTACGACTGTAGCCGTCACAGCTTTGTGTCAAGAACAGGTCGATCCGCTGGCCGGACGCAGCTTCAGGAACGACGAACTCGCGATAGACGTCAGACGACTGCTCTGGAGAGCACTCGTCTTCCTCCGTGTCGGAAGACAAGGGCGTCTGGTCAGTGCGGTCTGAAATGGCATCGTTCCTGATGAGGACTGTGACTACTTGTCGGTAGCTGAACTGTCTGCAGGCGAGCCGTCAGCAGCTTTTTCGGCATCAGCTGGTG
>DOPG01000207.1:8662-10922 GCA_003513555.1 Rhodopirellula sp.
CATCAGCTGGTGCGGCTTTTTCGGCGTCTCCGGGGAGATCCAATCCTCCGTCGAGGTCGCGGGGAGCGGCTTCACCTTCAAGCGGATTGGTTTCGCCTTCCGTGTTGGTGCTTGGTGTGGGAGTCGCAAGCCCAGGCAAGTTCAGATCAAAGTCGGGCCTTCCGGGCAGACCAGAGGCTGATGGTAGTGCGGGATCCAAATTTGGCAGAGCTGCAGCTTTGAAGTCTGCTGTTTTAAACCAAGCAGCAAATTCTTCACCCGATGGGCTGTCCAAACTGGCAATTCGACTTTCTGCATTTTCTACCATCGCTTCGGATTCATTCGCCGCAATGACTTGGTTGTAAGCATCGATGGCAGCCTCTTTGTTTCCGAGCGTGACATTCGCTAACGCAACTCCCAAGTGGGCTCGGGATTTTATCAGTGCATCGTCTGTATTGGTGGCAGCATCAGTCAGAACTTGAATGGCTTCGTTGAGTGAGTCTTCAGCGGCTTCACGCTCCTGGTAGATATCCTGCGTACCTTGTGAAACCAAAGCCATTCCCTCGTACAGCTTCGCCAGTTTACCAGCCGAGGTTTCAATGTAGTTTGTATTGATATCGCCCAGAGCTTCGGAGTCCTGGCTCGGCACATTGGTATTTTGAATGAGTTCCATCGTAGCCATGCTACTTTCGGCATCTCGTTCAGAGTTATAGAAGGAGTATGCCACGACCACGGCCAGCACAAGCAGAATCCCGACTAGAATTTGCTTGGAATATGGCTCAATGCGTTTGTTGGCTTGGTCGAGATAAGCCGCCAAGTCATTTTGCTGCAGTTCGTGACGTCGTTCGGTCTTGTTCATGTTGCTTTTTGGGATGGGTCAGCGATGAAAGCATCGTCGGAGGTTTCGCACCCCGCGATCTCGCTCAAGTATAGAAATCGCAACGGTTTAGCGTCAATAGAGTCAAACAAGCTGGATTGGAGGCGACTTTGGCACCAAAAAAACTGCGATCGCAAGCTTAGTCTTCGTTGTGACGGGTCAAATGCCCGCTTCGCTTGATGGCCAACAGCAACCATAGCATCACCGTCATGCTTCCAAAAAAACCGACCAGTCCTAACAAGCTGATGTCCTGCAGGGCTAGCCAGCTTGCGTCACTAAAAAGGAGAGGGGGGACTTTCATCGCCAATAGTAGCGACGAGCCTAGAAAAACCGCACTGGTCATTAGGCCGAGTACCATCCGGTTCACGGTGGGGCTAAGTCGCTGATGTTCTAAAATGACGCGAACTTCGCCTTTTCTCGCTTGGCGAATTAGAGAAATGAGTTCATCAGGGGCAGCTTCCAAGAAGTTTTCGGCTTCCAAGTAGATACGGCGAGCTTGTCGAATGCGGCGTTTCGGGCTCAGACGCCTCGCCACTGACCGAGCCATGAACGCACGTACTGCCTCCAGTCCGTCAAACCTCGCTCCCAGCTCTCCTAGCGTGCCCTCGAGGGAAACCAGCATTTTCAGCAGTAAAGCGGACTGGTTGGGAAGTTTGATTGCATGGCCGTGCAGGATCTCACTCAATTCATTCAAGGCCCCTGTCAGGTCAAAGTCACCCAAACGCTGCCGTCCGTAAGTGCTAATGAATTCCGTCACATCGATCGCGAGTGCTGAATCGTCCAAGGTGGGCGGGGCGTCACCAACGCGGCGGATCAAGCGGACCAGTCGATGTTGGTCACCTGAGGTTATGGCTACCAGCATTTCTTCAATCGTCTCACGTAGCGTTTCGTCGATGCGACCAATCATGCCGAAATCCAATATCCCCAGGGTGCCGCCCTCCATGACGATCAGGTTGCCCGGGTGAGGGTCAGCATGAAACAATGCTTCGTCAAACAGCATCGTCAAATAAGCTTCAGCGATCGTCTCACCGAGTCGTTGCTTGATCAAGTCGGGCGGAGTTTGAAATAACGTTGGCTGAGGAATTTGTTTGGAATCCGTCGAAGGACGCTCGGTGTTGTATGGAGAACCAGTTGGTGGCAAGTCGGATTCAGACGGCGTCGGACGGTCGGTGCTGGAGTTGGGCGTATTACTACCGGGTTGTTGATGTTTAGATCCAGCTTCTTGGTGTTGGGAGTCGGCATGCATGTCCGGGTGATTTGCCAAGTAGGCAGGTAACGGGTCGCCGATCAATTCGTCCATGACGAGTACTCGGCGAGTGCACAATGCGTTGACAGGACGCGGGATGACGACATCGCAATTCTTGCGGCTGAACATCTCAGCGAACTGATCCAGGTTCTGTCGCT
>DOPG01000450.1 GCA_003513555.1 Rhodopirellula sp.
GGGGATGAGCTGTTCTTGCATCCGATCGATCGCCATTTTTCCTCTCGCGTCGTAAGTGAAAGATCAGCTGGTCGGAGAAACAGGCCACTGCTCCTACTTAAATGTAGGTCAGATAATCCGCTAAGGTGGCATTAAATTGCCTTAAGGCCTTTCTGTGGCGCCTTAGGATGCTTTTGGGGGTGTGCATGCCACGAAAAACGGGCTTTCGGTGCGGTTGTAGCGATGTGGACGCGCGTTGGTGGGTTTTTTTATGGCAAATCGCTTCGACGAGTTACTACCAAGCCTGAGAGTTTTGTACTGGTTGTTACGTTTCGAATTGCTGGAACCTACAGATATCAACGACTCAGCGGTAGATTGCGGGCTATTGGAGGTTTGGGAAAGGGGGCGTGCGTTGGCGAACGTGCGGAGAAGAGCCTTCTCACTAACTGCCGTCTGTCTGGTTGAGTTGGAAAATCTGCGTTTGTTTCTGGAAACTATTAGCAATGGAAGCGGACAGCAAGCTGATGGGGAGTTTGTCGCAATCGCCCTGCGGATGGATTGTGTTGAATCTAGTCCTAGGGAGAACTGCCGCTAACGACGCATTCCGTAGGGGTTGCGTTGGAACCACGGCTTGCGTTGGAAAACACGGGATAACCGAATTCTATAGCCATGCATTGCGCATCGCGTTTGGAACGGATCGTGACCCAGAACGGGCGTGTGAACCGGCATGATCAGAAACTTCGCGCGGCAACCGTGTGGTTTTGAGTGTGATGTTGTGCCCTGGTTCTCGTCGGCATAGGCGTGGCAACAGGTCTGCATTCATTTTGCATTGGGTTACGGGAATTTTTTGCGTCTTGTTGGCAGTTTGCGTTCGAACATGTGGAATTAAACGAGTCTTGATGAACGGCGGGAACACCCTTCGTTGTGGGTAAACCAATTGCTCCTTATACTGGTCCTCGTAATTTCCGAGGAATGTTTTTGGTGCAACTATGGCGTTTTTAGAAACTTGTCGCGATGGGGAACGTGGTGGTGACGAGTCAAAATTTGAGCTCGTCACCGGTGAAACAACGATTGGACGGCATCCGGATTGCGGCATTGTGGTTGATGCAGGTGCAGTGAGTCGAATGCATGCCAAGGTGATTAATGACGGAAGCGGTCATTACTTGGAGGACATGAAGAGCCGAAATGGTACCTTCCTGAATGGACAGTTGATTTCGGGATCGGCGATGCTGAAAGAGGGAGACCGTATTCGGATCAGCGATGTTGAATTCGTTTTTGACAGCGGCTTGAAGAGTCAAGAAGTTCCGGATCTGTTTAAAGGCGCCGAGGCGTGCAATGGCACCAAGTTTGGTGTCATGATGTATGACGAGAATGAAACGGCTCAGCTGAGTGGTAGCGGGAGCGCTAAAGTTGAGTACCGCAGTTCAGCCGACGGTCTAAAAATGTCGGCGACGCCAGAAGCAAAGCTCGAGGCGTTGATGCAGATCAATCGCAATCTTGGCAATGTTCTGGCGGTGGATGATGTTCTGCCTAAGGTCTTGGAGAGCCTGTTTGATATTTTCCCATCGGCCGACCGAGGTTTTGTGGTAATGCTGACAGAGTCTGGGGAGCTGATCCCTCGCTGGGTGAAGACGCGCGCCGCCCACGATGAAACGGAAACTCTCAGGATCAGTCGTACGATCATTCGAGAAGTGATGACATCGGGAGAGGCTATTCTGTCGATCGATGCCTCTGATGACGAACGTTTTGACTCAAGCCAATCGATTGCTGATTTCTCCATTCGCTCCATGATTTGTGCGCCATTGAAAGACGCCGATGGCAATGTGTTTGGTGCATTGCAAATCGATTCGACTCAGGGTGGCGGGCAATTCATGGAAGAAGACACGGATCTTCTTTCTGGAGTCGCCGCGCAGGCTGGCATCGTGATCAATAATGCTCGCATGCATGAGGAGGCTTTGAAACAGAAAGAGGTTCAGCAAGACCTCAAGCTGGCGACAGAGGTGCAGCAGGCATTCCTGCCAGATAGTGAGCCTGTCGGCACCGGCTACAGGGTCAGCAGTTTTTATCAGGCTGCAAATCACATTGGTGGTGACTATTTCGATTACATCGAGATGGCAGATGGCCGAATTGGTGTCGTGGTCGCGGATGTGGTTGGACATGGAGTCGCTGCGGCAATGTTCATGGCGAAGTTGTCTGCCGAAACGCGATTTTGTCTTGCTCGCGAACCCGATGTAGCCAAAGCGATCGTGCAGCTTAACGATCGCATGAGTCGGCTTCAGGTTGAAAGATTTATCACGTTCCTGCTCGTGGTGATCGATCCCAATTCAGAGTGCGTTACCATCGTTAATGCTGGTCATATGGCACCGGTGATTCGTTCCCATGAAGACGGCGGCATTTGTGAGCCTGGGGAAGAGGAGTCCGGTTTGCCCATTGCGATCGACAGTGGCATGGATTACGAGGCAGTCGAGCATCCGATGCATGTGGGTGACCTTGCGGTGCTGTATACCGATGGGATCGATGAGGCGATGGATGGCAACGACCAGTTGTTTGGGATTGAACGCGTTCGGCAGTTGACTGCAGAAGGTGGTGATGCCGAAGCCGTCAAAGACCGTATTGTCAGTGAGGTGCGGAATCATATTGGTGACGCGCCACCGTTTGATGATATGTGTCTTGTGGTTATCGAACGACTTGAAAAAGCAAATGTACCGTCCGTGGGTGTTGAGCAGAGCGGTGCGGTCGAGGAAGTCGCTGCGGGCTGAGAGTCCACGGTTCCAGAAATTCAATGGGGCTCGTGAGGATCTCTGTTTCGAATTTCGGAAGTGAATGGTGTCGTTGCGTTTTCTTTTTGGGCATGTGATGGTCACGCCCAACGCTTGTTGGGCAGTGGAGCCAAGTCGCAAGGCAAAGGTCTGCTCGCCTGAAGCGAATGAATAATAGCAACCGTGTCAGGCTGGTGGCCTGGGGTGATGCGTGGTCAGGAAACAGGCATAGGTTAGGCGGAGTCGCTAACGGTTGGGGGAAGCTGTGATGAAGCGGTTTTTGGTCCGTTATGAAGGGCACGTCCAGGGCGTTGGATTTCGATTCAACGTTATAAAACAAAGCGCGGGCTTGAAAGTGAATGGTTTTGTTCGCAATGAGCCTGATGGCTCTGTTTTGATGGACGTCGAGGGCAGCTTGGGGGATCTCAAAAATCTGCTAGCAAGAGTCGAGGCGGTGATGAACGAGAATATCGAAGCGACCGATGTGACTGAACTGTCCCTCGCAGGGCAATCTGGAGGGTTCAATATCCAACACTGATGGTTGGTCAGGATCGACTTGGCTTGCGCACACCATGCATGTCCCATTTTGACCACTCTTCAGCGCTGCAACCAGTTTGCTTTCGTGCGGACAAAGAGTGAAATTTGGGCGGGTTACTGAACTCAGCTGTTGGCCGTTAAACTGTTCCCATGAATGAAATTGAGCAGTACGATTATGATCTTCCTCGTGAATTGATCGCCCAGGATCCAGTGGCAACGCGCAGCGATTCGCGTTTGATGGTGGTTGAGCGGAAGACTGGCCGCATCGATCACATGCACGTTCGGGATTTGCCCGACGTTCTGGATTCTCGTGACGCAGTTGTGTTTAATAACAGTCGCGTGATGCCCGCGAGGTTGGTTGGATTTCGAAAAGAGACGGGTGGCCGCTGGCAGGGGCTGTTCTTGCGGGCAGATGCAGATTCGGGTGTTTGGGAAGTTCTTACTAAGACTCGCGGCAAGCTCAGGGTGGGTGAACGCATCACGGTTCAGGATCGTGACGCACGGGACGGGATGGAGTTGGAAGTGATTGCCCGCACCGACGGTGGCAATCTGCTCGTCAAGCCCCACCTTCCAGATGGATTTGTGGCTCTGCAGGGTGACTCTGGAAACGAGCTGATCGAGCCAGCTGATTGGCTTGATCGTTACGGCAGAATTCCGCTACCTCCGTATATTCGGGACGGGCAAATGGTAGACGCGGACATCGAACATTATCAGACGGTATTTGCAAAGCATCGTGGTAGTGTTGCGGCTCCCACGGCTGGCCTGCATTTTACGGATGCATTGCTGGATAGGGTAAAGCGACTGGGCGTCTATATGGGTGAGGTAACGCTTCACGTTGGGATTGGTACCTTTCGCCCGATTCAAGTGGAGCGGCTTGACGAGCACAACATGCATGAAGAGTGGGGCAGCTTGGATCAAGCCACGTGCAGTGCGATTGTTCAGCGGCGGCAGAGTGGTGGACGGTGCATTGCAGTTGGAACCACGACGGTGCGGGTCTTAGAGTCAGCTGCTCGAGCCGGGCAGGGACTGGCGCCATGGCAGGGTGAGACTGATATTTTCATTCGACCACCGTTTCAATTTCAAGCAATTGATGGGCTGATGACCAATTTCCACTTACCACGCAGTTCGCTGCTGGTGTTGGTCAGTGCATTTGCGACCCGTGAGTTGGCGTTGGAGGCGTATCAGAAAGCGATTGAGCAAGAATATCGATTTTACAGTTACGGCGATGCGATGCTGATGCTGTAAATTTTGCAGTGCCGGGCCTGCGTGGCAAACATCCACGCGCGGCTGGGTTTGGCATCTGGGTCAAATTATGGCCTAGGCTCATTTGAGTAAGCGTCAGATTTGGACTTGAGCAGCTACGTAAAAAGTTCCGGTCGTGACGATCGGATCTTCTGAAGGAGGCACGTAAGCTTAAACGACTGCGTTTCTTTGATTCTTTGCCCGCGAGCGGGCTGCGCGTGACTCATGTTTGACATGAAAAGGCGGTGAGTAGGTGTGCAACTGGTCGCCAGTTTGCATGCGACGCCTTCATTCATTCCGGTCCAGGCGGCCGGATCACCGAAATACGATTCGCCGCATAGGGAAAAACAATGACCAGAATCAATACAAACGTACCTTCGCTCGTCGCCCAGAACCGTCTTCAGGCGAGTAACCGGGACTTGAACTTGGCCCTGACCCGTCTGAGCACGGGTCTGCGAATCAACAGCGGAAAAGATGACCCGGCCGGGTTGATCGCCAGCGAAGCCTTGCGAAGCGAAATTACAGGTTTAAACAAAGCCTTGAGCAATACTCGGCGAGCGGGACAGATCATTACAACTGCCGACAGTGCGATGGGACAGATCAACAGTTTGCTCAACGATGTCCGCGGTTTGGTGGTTGAGGCGGCCAATACTGGAGGACTGAGCAGCGAAGAGATTGCTGCGAACCAGTTGCAGATTGACAGCTCACTCGAAGCGATCAACCGAATTGCTCAATCGACGACCTTTCAAGGTCAGAAGCTTCTAGATGGCTCACTGGGTTACACCAGCACGATTGGTGCTGTGGCGTCCGTAGCGGATTCAAGCTTGCAGAGCGCCCAGCTCGGGACAACCGGGTCACTGACTGTTGATGTTGTTGTTGAGACAGCTGCCACTCAAGCGAGTTCAAGTGTGTCTGCCGCCGGTTTTTCGGCTGCTGCTGCGGCAAGCACTACCGTGACCAGTGGTGCTGACGTGATCACGCTTACTGCGGACAACGCCGGAGCTGACTACAACGATGTTCAGGTGGTGTTCAATGACGACTCGGGTATTGGTGATGTGGGGGCAGCAGCCGCTTACGATGCGACTCAACGCACCATTACAGTGACCTACAACTCGGCAGCAGCGACTAGCACCAACAGCGATATGGCGGCAATTACTTCGGCTCTCAATGGCTTGGGTGATTTTGGTGCCACCCTTGCGGGCACGGGAACCAATGCGTTGACAGTACCCGCTACCAATGCAACCACCGGCAAATCCGGTGGGGAAGTGCTCAATGCTGACTTGGTATTCCAGCTGACTGGATCGGGTGGAGCCGAGACATTTAACTTCAGTGCTGGTACGTCGAAAAATCAGATCGCATCTGCTATCAGCCTTGTTTCTGACAGTACGGGGGTCACCGCTGCAGTGGCCTCTGGCACGTTGAACTTGACATCCACCGCCTATGGCAGTGAATCCCTTGTTGACATCGATGTCATTAGCGAAGGGGCGGGCGGAACCTTTGGGGCATCCTTGTCCGATGCTCGTTCCACCGGAACGGATATTTCTGCAACCGTCAATGGCGTGGAAGCTGATGGGATTGCCAACACGCTCTCAATTAACACCAGTGCTTTGGATTTGAATTTAACAGTTGATGCTGGCAGTTCGTCTAACTTTTCATTCGATATCACAGGCGGTGGAGCGACTTTCCAGCTCGGTGCCGATGTGACGAGCACTCAGCAAGCCAGCATTGGAATCTCAAGCGTTAGCACCGGCCAGTTAGGTGGAGCTTCCGGACGTCTGTATGAGCTTGGCAGTGGACAGGCAAAGAGTTTGACCAACGATGTTAACGGGGCGGCGGATGTGATCGACGAAGTAATCAACAAAGTAACCTCCGTGCGAGGAAGGCTTGGCGCTTTTCGCTCCACAACCCTCGATAGCAATCTGGTGAGTCTCAACGAGACTGCCGCTAACTTGCAAGAGGCTGAAAGCTCGATTCGTGATGCAGATTTTGCAGCCGAGTCGGCCAACCTCACTCGTGCCCAGATTCTTGTGCAGTCCGGTACCAATGTGTTGGCACTTGCCAATCAAAACCCTCAAAACGTACTTGCGCTTCTCCGTTAATCGGAGTACCTGTAGTGACTTCACTTTGACGGCCACCCGCCTTGCGTGGATGGCCGTTTTTTTTGTCTTGCTCTGTCTTGCTCTGTCTTGCAGAATGCGACTCCTCACCGCTGGGTAAGGTAACGGACGTTCAACTGGCATGCTGCTAGGCCGACCAAGGAAACGCAAGATACGAGGGTGAATACATATCGATAGCCCTCCTGACCAGGGTGTTCATCAATGAGATAGCCAGTGATGGGACCAAAAAACACGTCGGGAAGAAAGCCCACTAGCGACACGAAGCCAGCAGCCGTCCCCAAAAAAGCGGGTGGAATATGAAGGTCGTCGAAAACACCAAAGTAGATGCCTCTTAGCCCATAGAAAGTTGCTGCAGTGCAGACGGCTGCCATCATAAGACCAAGCCACGGTAGGTGATTGGGGCCCAGTAAGGCGAACGTTGCATTGCCCAGAGCAGCCAAAATGAACAAGACCGTCATGGATCCAAAATGACCGAAGCGATCCGCTACCAAGCCTGCCCCGATGGCGGCAACTGGGCGTGCCCAGAAGGTGAGCGTTGTGAGTTGTGAGGCTGCTAAATCAGAGGTTTTATAAACGTCGGCTGCATAAATCCCGTAATTGTCGACGCTCTTGTAGCCGCAATAGGCGCATAGAACAACAAGCCCATGAAGCCAGATGGAAGGACGGCGGAGTAATTGCGTCAAGACGCTCCGTGTGGGAAGCAGGTTTTTCTTCGAAACCTGCTGGCTGCCAACTTGACTTAAGGCAATTGGAAGCAAAAGGGCTGTGAACGCGATCAAGCCCATTGTCACAACGATGATCATTTGCAAGGCCGTGGCTAGTTGCTGTGGTGACGCATCCTGATCAGAGGGAAGCAGTTCACCAAACAGAAAGGTCAGCGCTGTGGCAACGATCGCAGCAAATAGACCACGCCCGGCGTCGAGCAGGCCAAATGCCGTGCTCTGACGCCGCGCGCCTGCTAACGCATGAGTCACTTTCAGCATTCCGGACCAGAACAAAAGAATCGTGGTCATGCCAAAGTACGCGTAGGCACAGCATAGAACGGACCGGGAGGGATTTCTCAGCAAGGCAAAGCCACCGCTGGCGGTGGCGACCAACGCGACGCACATCAACCATCGAGGCGGAAAGCGATCGGAGAGGGGGCCGCCAATGCCGTAAGCAAGCATTGCCACGATCCCGTAGCAGGAAAACGCTAGCCCGAAGTCCAAGTTGCTGATGCCCCAGCATTCAATCATCGTTGGGCGGAACAGTCGTGGGAGGACGAATGGCAGCAAAAATACTGCTTCTCCCGCGAGGATGACTGACCATAACAGCCATAAGTTTCCGTTGGTGTTGGCAGGCTGCTGGGTTTCTCGGTGCGTCACCGTTCAGGGATGCCTAATGTCTGGCTGGCATGCAGCAGGGAAAAAACTAGATTTTTTTTGAGGCGTCAATTTAACGTCGCCGGTAAACTTTACAGTCGTGGCCGCAGTCCCGATGGTTTTAAAAGGGCAGCAGTCGGGCATCTAACCAGCATCCTACTGAGCATCTTACTGGGTAGCTAGCATGTCGATTACCTGTTCGCGGGGCTGGCAGGGCTCATTTGTGGTCTGGTTTTGACGGTTGGTGCGATTTTGCGACAAACGAATCGACATTCCTGAGGTGTATAGAGAATCCCAACGGGGAACAGTAACAATTTGTTCCGATGCAGTTTTGCGGAGACACACCAGAACCAGAGACCGGATTCGATGGTGGTGTGTCTCTGTCCCGGTCCATCGCGGCCGGCCTTATCAACAACGTCCGCGATCAACCTACTGGATGGAACCGTCATGACACGTATCAATACCAACGTCCCCTCGCTTGTTGCACAGAGCCGATTACAGAACAGCAATCAGGATCTGCAAACCGCGCTGACTCGTCTAAGTACTGGACTTCGGATCAATACCGGAGCTGATGATCCTGCTGGCCTGATTGCCAGTGAGGCACTTCGAAGTGAGATCACCAGTCTTGGGAAAGCCGTCAGCAATACGCGTCGTGCCAGTCAGATAATCAGCACTGCTGATAGTGGGCTTGGACAGGTCAGCAACCTGCTGAATGATATCCGTGGACTTGTGGTGGAAGCTGCTAACGCGGGCGGATTGAGCCCCGAGGAAATCGCCGCCAACCAGCTTCAGATCGATAGCTCGTTAGAAGCAATCAATCGGATTGCCCAGTCAACAACATTCCAAGGCAGTAAGTTGCTCGACGGGACTCTTGATTTCGTCAGCACGGCGCGAAGTGTTGCGTCGGTTCGCGATATCAATATCGATCAGGCAAATCTGGGCGCGGTTGGCCAGATCAGCGCTGATGTGGTGATTGAGAGTGCGGCGACGCAGGCTACGATTGCCGCGGGCACATCGGGCTTCACTGCTGCTGCGGCCGCCACGACGACGGTAAACAGTGGTGCCGATGTCGTTACACTGACAGCAGATAGCAACGGGTCGAGCTTTAATGATGTCCAGATCCTTTTCAATGATGATGCGAGCATTGGTGATACTGCTGCCTCGGCTGCCTTCGATACCACGCAGGGTATCATCACTGTGACGTACAATTCAGCGGCTGCCACGGCGACGAACAGTGATATGGACGCGATCACTGCCGCTTTGGATGGCTTGGGAGATTTCAGTGCTGCTCTCGCGGGTACGGGGACCAACGCCTTCACTGAACCTGCCACGAATCCAACGACAGGTAAGACAGGTGGTGAAGTGTTGAGTTCCGATCTGGTCTTCCAGTTGAGCGGTGAGAATGGATCAGAAACTTTCAACTTCGGATCCGGAACTGCTGCTTCGCAAATTGCTGCTGCGGTCAACCTCGTATCCGACAGCACCGGCGTGAGTGCGAGTTTTGACTCGGTTGCGGGAATTACCTTCACGTCGACTGGTTACGGTAGCGATACTCTTGTTGATATCGAGGTGATTAACGAAGCCGCTGGGGGGACCTTCGCTGCCAGTTTAAGCGACGACCGGGCTACCGGTGCAGATATTGTCGCAACCATTAACGGTGTCGTCGCTGATGGAGTAGGTAATACGCTCTCCATCAACACAAGCGTGCTCGACCTGACATTGACCGTTGACGCGGGCAGTAGTACTAACTTCTCGTTCGATATCACTGGCGGTGGAGCTCTTTTTCAGATGGGGCCGGATGTTACCACCAACCAGCAAGCTCGACTTGGAATTGGTAGCGTAAGCACCGGGCAGCTGGGCGGAGCCAATGGCCGCCTGTATGAACTTGGTAGCGGCCAAGCACGGAGTCTCGTGAATGATGTTGCTGGTGCTTCAGTTGTCATTGAAGATGTGATTGCCAAGGTCACTGGTCTTCGTGGGCGATTGGGAGCGTTCCAGTCAACAACCTTGGATAGCAACATGGTTAGCCTGAATGAGACTCTGGCTAACTTGCAGGAAGCTGAGAGCTCAATTCGGGATGCCGACTTCGCTCAGGAGTCTGCCAACCTGACTCGTGCTCAGATCCTGGTGCAATCGGGTACCAACGTGTTGGCAATCGCCAACCAGAATCCTCAGAACGTGCTTTCTCTACTGAGATAGCCAGGTGTTGATAGCATAGGCCGGCGAGGTAACTCGTCGGCTTTCCTTCTTTTGGGTGCTGGATTTACGATAGAGTTCAGTTGAGCAACCATTATGTTTGGATAACGATCCTTGAATTTGACGATTACTGTGAAGTGACGTGGGGTTTGGTGGCCCCTGTTTTTGAACTTTGGGGACATAGTCGCCTGAATCGCTCGAGCACAGTAATCCGCAGCAAATTATGGGGCGTATACAATCCTCTATCGGCTTGATCACAGGTACCGATATCGGTGGCACGGTGGATCAGTTGGTCGCATTGAGTGGTCGGCCACGTGATCGGCTTGTCAACAGCACTGCGTTGTTGCAACAGGAACAACAATCACTTGCTGAGTTGACGGCTGCCGTGATCGGCGTGCAGCTTGCAGGGAAGACACTGGCTAGCTCGTCGACCTTTCGCTCGAAGAAAGCAACCAGCAGCAATAGTGATGCCCTGTCCGCCATTGCTGGTACAACGTCCAAGCAGGGAAGTTACGCTGTGCGGACTTTGCAGACTGCGTCGACGCACACGGTAGGTTCCTTGCAGCGTATGATTTCGTCTGACTCAGCCCTCGGTTACACCGGAACGATCAAAATCCAGCCTTCGGGCGGCTTCATCGATGATTCTGCAGCACTCGCTGGCTTGAATGATGGTCGGGGTGTTGAGGCTGGAAAAATTCGGCTCACTGACCGAAGTGGGGCGTCGGCCGAGATCGATCTCACCACCGTTCGCACCATCAACGATGTGATGCAGGTGATCAATGACGCTGAGGTGGCGATCAAGGCAACAACCGTCGGAGATGCCATTCGTCTAACTGATCTGACGGGTAGTACCGCATCCAACCTGAAAGTTGAACAACTTGGTGATCATGAAACTGCGGCCGATTTGGGGTTGTGGGGAGTTGATCTTGCCGCTTCGACCGTCACTGGAATCGACCTCGACATTCCTGTAACGACCCTTGCTTTGCGGGGTGCCGCTTTAAGCGAATTGAATGGGGGGCAAGGTCTTGGGCCGCTCACGAATCTGGACATCAACCTGTCCGATGGAACTAACGCATCGGTTGATCTTTCGACAGCTGGCAATACTGCGGAAATCGTGGATGCAATCGACGCGGCCGGTTTGGCGCTCATTGTGCGCGTCAATGAGGCGGGAACTGGTTTCCGTGTGCGCGATGTGTCCGGTGGTGGTGGGAATTTCACAATCTCATCCTCGGATGACACTGCTGAAAGCGTTGGCTTGAATGCAAGTACAGCAGAATCCATCATCATCGGCGACAACCTGAAACGCCAAACGGTCACGACCAGTACCCTGCTGTCTGACTTAAATCAGGGTGATGGAATTGATACTGGCAGTTTTACGATAACCGATAGTGCGGGTGTGGTTGGAGCTGTCAACCTGAAGGTTGAAGGTATCACAACGGTTGGCGGGTTGGTGGATGCCGTCAACGCATTGTCCACAGGAGTGACAGCCTCTCTGAACGACGCGGGTGACGGCATTGTTCTTGTTGATACAGCGGGAGGAAGTTCAACGTTAGAGGTAGTCGATACAGGGACTGGAACAGCGGCTGCCGACCTGGGGATTGCCGGGACAGCGGAGGTCCAGTTGGTTGCGGGGGCAAGCGTGTCAGCTTTAGTAGGAACACAGGCAGCCGAGATTGAACTGGAAGCAAACGATACGCTTGCTTCGCTCGCAGCAAAGATCAATGGTACAGGTCGCTATGCCACAGGTTCGGTTGAGGCAAATGATGACGCGACGTTCTCGTTGCGGCTGTTGAGCAAGAAAGGTGGCGAGGAGGGAAGATTCTCCGTCGAAACGTCTGGCTTTGATCTGGATTTGAGAACCACATCGACTGGGCGGGATGCAAAAATTTCGGTTTCTGCAGATGGTGGGCCTGCACGAATTCTGTCTTCGACCGATGGTGTATTCGACGTCAACGGAGGGGGAGCCGGAGCGGCTTTGATCAGTTCGGCGACGTTGCTAGACGAGATTGCTGGCGGTGCTACCCGCGGCAGCTTTACGATCAAGGATAGTTCAGGGGCGATCGGTGCTGTGAATTTGGTTGCCGAAGGCATCAACACTGTTGGTGATCTGATGGATGCCATCAATCGCTTGGGAATTGGGGTCCAAGCAGCTTTGAATGATTCTGCGACAGGATTGGCAATCACAGATACCGCTTCCGGTTCAGAATCACTTGTGATTGCCGACACAGGATCCGGTGTTGCTGCTGCCAGGTTGGGGATTGCAGGAACGGGCACCGCTCAGGTCGTCGGGGGTATATCCGTGACTGCATTGGTAGGACCGGCGGAAAGTGGCGACGGTGCGGTGACTAGTGGGTTGTCGTTTACCCTCAAGCAGGTAACCAGCGAAGAGATCACGGTTAATGTCAAGAACGATGCTTCAACTGTAGTCAACGCAGCCGAATCGCTCGTGTCTCAGTACAACCTGCTGGTTGATAAGATTGACTCATTGACGTTCTTTAACGCGGATACCGAGGAAGTCGGCCTGCTGTTTGGATCCTCCGAAACGCTGAGGATCCAAACGGGTTATTCCCGGCTGTTGTCCGGACGTATCGTTGGTGCAGGCGATTTGAAATCGATCGGACAGGTTGGGCTGGGGTTCAATGAAGCTGGCAAACTCGAACTCAGTACTTCTAAACTTCAAAAGGCCATCGAGGATGGCTCGCAGGATGTGGAAGAGTTCTTTAGTGCGAGTGATTCGGGCTTGGCTGCGAAGCTTGATTCATTGGCTGAAAAATTGGCTGGCGGAACAAACGGCATGTTATTGAATCGCTCAGAAACTTTGTCAACGCAGATAGCATTCAATAACGATCGGATTGATGCCTTGAATGAGCGTTTGGATGCCGAACGTGAGCGACTCTTGCGGCAATATTATTCAATGGAGCAGGCGATTGCCAAAATTCAGAGTAACCAGCAAGCCGTATCACAAATAGCTCCAATCAGTATCCCTGCATAGCGAGTGCGGTGACTGGATCGATAACTCAGTGGACGAGTGATTTTAATGAACTTTCATGACGGACGCATGACAAGAAAAGAAAGTGTAAGCGGCGGCGAACAGTACCTTGATTCCGTTGTGCGAACAGCATCACCCGCGAAATTGCGTCTGATGTTAATTGAGCGCGCTGTAGGTGTTTCCGAGAGTCTTGAATGTGCATGGCGTGAAAACCCTGGGCAGGGGGCAAATGAACAATCGCTGAAACTGTTTGAATTGATCAATGAATTGCTCCGCGGCGTAGTTGGCAGCAAACACGGCGACGGTGAAGAACTTTGTAAGCAGGTTTCGGATCTCTACGTCTTTCTCTTGAAGCACCTGCTGCTTGCCGAGCAAAAAAGCGACGTCAACTCGATCGAAGAGATCAGGGCGGTGCTACAGGTTGAGGCAGAAACTTGGAGAACAGTTTGCGCAAATGAGCTACCAGCCGCACCTGTTCGCTTGGGCTTTGGTAGCAGGACTGGCCTGAATCTCGAAGCCTGAATCTC
>DOPG01000401.1 GCA_003513555.1 Rhodopirellula sp.
CTGGGCCTGGGGCGTGGAGTAGAGATTGGTGCCTCGCGGGGTCTGCCGACCGCTCTGCGGGCAACTCGGCAATGAAACTGCAACAGAAATGCCGGCGGTTATCATCCCCTTCTTGGACTCGAAGGTCGGGCTACTTAACTTAACGCCCAACGCAGAACATCCGTCCACAACTGCGCACGTGCTAGCGCGAGATTTCGATCACACCAGCCACCTTCGACTAATCCTGCGAATTTGGTTTTCTAGGAATGAGTAGGATCAAAATAAACCGTCAAGAATTCGGACTTGTGCGATGAAAGTCCCGCAGAAATGTGACCGAGCAGCTGATTGCCGGTAATTTCCATCACCCGTCGCAGTAGGCCGCTGGGCAACTCCAAGCCGTTACTGACCCGCTCTAGGAATCCGTGGAAATCAGCCACTTTCTTTTGCTGTTCATACAAATTTAGATCGAACGAGCTTCGGGTTGACTGTGTGTCTTTGGCAAGAAGAACTGCTGGAAGCCAATTGGTGTCAGTGCAAAGACAATCAACCAATTCCTGAATGTGCGCCGCCAAGGATGAAGAAGAGCCCAACGTTGCTTCAATTAATTGACTCAAGTCACTCTTAGCGATGTTGATTTGTTGCCAATAGTCACTCCGATGAGAATGAATACCATCCAGATTCCATTTCCAACCTTGGAACGCGAGCAAGGATTTCCGAACGTCCTTCCCGATTCCCTTTCTTTCCTCAGTAACACATTCGTGATAGTCCAGATAAAAGCGATAGGTCAAATTCCCATTCGACTCTTCGCAACCGATTGCAGCCATGCTCGCCTTCTCGTTGCTTTCTTTAATCTCGGCACGTGCCTCTTCCGGACATCCCAACTGTTCGAGCACAGTATCAACTGCTCCCCCCAGGAACCGACGTTGCAAAGCCAACATGTAACGATTTGCAAAAATGCCACGATGATTCATTTTGAATGACCGTTCGTAGGCGGACGGAATCTGCATATCCTGCAGAATTTTGAAAGGAAGCGTCGCTCGTGAAGCAAGATTATCCACCGTCGACACCCCACGAGAGATCAATTTTCACGCTACAGGAATACCAATACCTGCAAGATGAATGAACTGATTTTGCACATGTAACAAACATCATTGTCATACCTCTTAAACCACGCTAGTCAATTAAATCTAACCTAGTCAAAAGCTACATTGATTCAAACCATGACGGATGTGTAATCCTAATTTCCAGTATCCAACACCTCGAAAAGGCGTTCCTCTATCCTGTGTTCTGGTATCGGTCAGGAAGCCGATACAATTACACGAAAGCACCTCCATGAACTCAATCACGAAACATGCTTAATTCAACAACTCTTAGCGTGACCTGAAGCTAGGATATCATCTGCTGATGCGATGCTGCTCACCCCACAAGCAGCTCTGGGCTCACCTGAGTTGATAGTCACAAAGGAAACTCCAGCTCCGCATTCAGTGGTACAGAGCCAATCCCCAAACAAATCCTGCAAAGCCGAGGTCATCCGGGTTGGTTTCGGTATTGGTCACGATCGAAGCACCAAAGGGATCACTCCCAGTCTGCTCCAAAAATGCCTGAGAAGTAGACTCCAGACCTACTGGTGCTGTTTGCCAAAGATGCCCCTCAAATCCCAGGTAGACATTACCCAAAGCGCGGCATTTCGGGATCGCCCACTGATAGGCCAAGCCAAGTTGCAGCATCCCATTACTGGTTGCACCTTCCCATGAGACATGAACCTCATCAACCGAGTTGGCCGCAGTCTGCGTTCCATTAGCTGCTACAGCATGTGCTTCTGTTCTGGCCTGCAAGATCGCATCGGTATCTAACACCGACCCGCGTAACTGCCAAAACATATTCCAGCCTCTGCCGTTACTAGAACATCCCCACCGCCGCAGAGGCACCATGCCAGCCAGCCCTATCGTGGCACCGAATCCACTGGACTGATAACTGGATCTCGAACTGCTACTGAGTAGAACCCCTTCGGTTTTCCCAGCCCCGTGCAAGGTGTTGATCCGATCAAGCTCGAAATATCGAGCACCAGCGCTCGCACGAAAATTAAGACCACAACAACAGAATTGCTGGAAGTACTCCAAGTCAAAGACATTTAAATCCAATAGATAATTACTTTGTGATTCGAACTAGCCAGGCGCGACATAATAATCTGAAAACTCGAGCACGCGATTACCAAGAAACCAATACTCAGCTGCGATACCAACATTATCGCTCTGTAATTGCGCCCAAAATCGTTGCCCTGCAGCAAAGCCCGCGACAGATTCTTCGACCTGCACTTCATCGGTAAGCAAATTCGTGACTTGAAGGTCGCTGACTCCCTCGCCTATCGGCGCCAAGTAGGTTCCTTCTGTGCCAAACGACAGAGATTCACAACTGAAGCATCCGCAAACTCCGCCACAAACACCATCGCACAATCCATGAAATAGCTTGTGTTTGAAATTTCGTCTCGTAGATACGGGCACAAAGACTTGTCCTGAGTCCAAAACCTGGCCCGAGACCACTCCAGAACCCTCAAACCGACCCTCCGATGGAACGGGAATCGATTCAATCGCAGAAGAATTCGGAGCGTTAAAACTTTCAGATGAGTTCTGCGGTCGATTCAAGGGAATCGGCTGTTGTGGTGGAGCTAAAGGAGGCTTCGCAACCGGAGGTTGTGGTAACGCCAGGGCTGACGGAGGTTCTGCAGCCGGTGCTGGTGGCAACGCCAAGGCGGGTGGTGGCGTAGTCCCTCCGGGCAACGGTGGAAGTCCCCCTACTGCAGGAGGCCCAAGCGGTTGCTGTTGTGAAACCGTGGTCGCCTGCATTTCCTGTCCTGCGACATCAGAGTTTGTACCGGATCTGCTGTCTTCGGGTAACAACAGCGAAGGCAAAGCGTTTGTTCCATTTCCGTCTCCCATCGCCGCAATTTCCGAGCTGCCTGGAATCGCATGAGTATTCCCTTGCAAACCGTTTGAGTTCGCTGCTGTTGGCATCGGACGTCCCATTCCCCCGCTGCGTTTCTGATGCGATGCAATACGTTCGCTATTAGGAGCCTGTAGCTCATTTGGATAAGTGCGGTTACCGACCCACTGGATGTCTGGAACGGCACCTCGATGGATCATTGCATCGACGGGAATCAAGTCGACATTGGGTAGAGCCTTCGCCTTTCGACGTGGTGTACGTTTTACTTTCGGTAGGCTCATGGTCCCCGGGCCTGAAAGCATGTCTGCCTTTTGACCCGGTGCCGAATCACCGCGAATTTCACCCTTCTTGCTTTGCCCCGTTTCTCCGGCAGCAATAATCTTCATCAACCTTTGATAACGACTGTCATCAGCACTTGGTAGCGATGCCCTCGTTTCGTTGCGATTTTCTGAATTTGAAGCTCCGAGCTTGTTCTGAATTTGTTTCAATAAGCTTGGCTGTTGTTCACTTTTTGGGCCAACATCGGCAGGGATGTTTGGTAACGGCAACCCGTTTCCTGTATCGCCCCGCCGTTCCTCCAATTCCCCCGCACCCGTTCTGTCTAAACCTGAAGCAACACCCTGCATCCCATCGTCTGCGCCGCTGTCTGCAACTGCAGAACTGTCCAGTTGCTTTGGTCGGCGGCTTGACCCTGAGTGCCCCCCATCGGGTGATACATCATCGAGATTTCCGGATGCGTCGTTGCCTTGATGCGTCATGCCCTTATTGAAGGTTGTTTGCTTCTGATGGTTCAGAGTACCGGCCTGCAACGCTTCTCGTTGCGATTTAGATAAAATGCTGATTGACTCAAACACTGCGAAAACACCTTTCACATTTTTCGCAATGTCGATCATCTTGGTCCGCTGTGCTGGCGAACTGGCCATGCCCACCAGTGAGATGACTCCACGGTTACACTGAACATCAATGCCGAATCCCGATATCTCGCCCAGTACTCGAGCACGCTCTAACGCATTAACAACAGCGTTGACCAAATCTTCATCCAGAGGATCATGCTTTGGTTCCATGAGTGGTACCAGCCCAGATGAACTCTCGACAACTGGGTTTTGTGATCGCTTACTTCCGGAGGATGCGTCATCCTTGGCTGCCACCAAATCCTGATTGCTATTTTGCTTGGATAGCTGTGATTTAACTTCACGAAAAACCGACTGGTTGAGCGGATGAAGAAGGGTGGCTTCGCTGATAGTTGCTGGCTTGATGGTCGTCCCACTCTCGTCGACTCCATCGCTGCTTTCTTCTACTTTTTCACCAATTGACACATCACTCTTTGGTGGCTGTTCCTCACCAAACACCAAAGTCATGGTCAGCGTCATACAACCCAACAGCGCGATCTTTTTCACACTCGCCGCCTGTTGCAATGTACTGGCCATTCCAACGAGCATGGATGGAAGTCGAGGACCGGTTTCCTTTGGAAACTTGCATGCTTTGTCTGTCACAGAAATACTTTCGCTATGATTACGTCGTAGATTCATATCCACACACCGACACTTGCCAATCAGAACCGCGTTACGGTCGAAGCTGCCCATTTTTGTCTCACGATGGCATGTTTTCTGTCACGGAAACATCGGTCCAGTGATCTGATTGCGAATCACAAGATTGTTTAGGTTTCCCAGACTTGCTTCGTACGGTGTCACGAACAAAGGTGAAGTCTTCATGGGCTGCGCCCCTGGCTTGATTACCGCAAGAATTGCATTCTCCTGCCAACTTTTCTCAAACTGATTAATCAACACTCGCTGTTTTCCATAAATGGGGTCAGCTAAATATACGTACTCCCCCACAACACCTCGAACCACAACAAAGTGGTCGTAATCGTTGACAGTGATGCCCACGATTAATGGCAACTTACTGTCAGCCAACTTTTCAATTGTCAAGCGTCCAATTACGGCAGAGAACTTTACTGCCTCGGCTGCTCTTTTTAAATCAGAGAGTGTCAAACCATTTTGAACGCGTTCTTTCAATTCAGCGATAGAAAGCCGGCCTGCAATCAAGGTAAGGAACAGCTCCTCCGTGACAGCCTCTCGCCAATAATATTTAAACACCGTCGCAAGCGCAGCCGCCCCACACGAAAAGTCACGACGTTGCATGACAACATCTTGACGACTCAACTCTTTGCGATTCTTAGGGAAAACCCTGAAATCCCGAGCCTGATTTCGAATGGGAGCCTTGGTAGAAAATGGATTTTCCTCGGCGTGTGCCCTGTTCAGAAGTAAATCCCCAGACTGAAACAACATCCCAGTCACGGCCAGACGGAGCAACATCGACCGACGCGATGAAGCCAAAGTAGTGGAATCAGCCGATGCATGCTTGCACTCAAAAATATTCAATCTTTGCTTCCTTGTCATCGCATCGCCTAGTAAGTAACACGAATGCCGAAATCAACGTCAGTGGCCGACCCTGTCAAACCAAACCGCACATAAGGTTCTCGGATTGTGGCGGTCAAATACTTGTGGTGAGGTTTCTTTTTCTTGTCGTCATCTCGATCGGTATTCGCAAACGTTGCTGCAACTCTCAGCGATAGAGGTTCTGTTGCCGTCCCAGCTAGTCGCGCACCGTCCAAGGCCACCTCTCCGCTGTAGCCACCAGAAAAGGAGGTATTGAGTGACACAGACGGGTTCACCGCATAACCAAGCCCAAGACTGTAAAAGAAAGTATTTCCAG
Organism: Rhodopirellula sp.; assembly: GCA_003513555.1. Lineage (GTDB taxonomy): Bacteria > Planctomycetota > Planctomycetia > Pirellulales > Pirellulaceae > Rubripirellula. The sequence continues at coordinate 5,635 of DOPG01000401.1, forward strand.
CATCCAAGGTACGCCCGCCGTCAGCATCGATAGGAAATGTCTGCGTGTACCCCACCCCACCAAAGAAAGCGAGCGGGTCGATTGTATGCACGACATTCAAACCACCACCTGCTGTCCAATACCCACGTCCCAATGCAGCAGCATTGGCCTGCGAATCGATCGCAAACGCAGATGCCCCTGTTGGCGCGGAAAACGAGACTGACCCTAACAGTCGCGTTCGGTCCGCCTTCCAATCCCACAACAACTTTGTCAACCCAAACGAAAGATCCCCGATACCCAAATTATTATCTTCATTCTGTTCTGCTGATTGTGCCGTCGTGCGTTGCTTGGACCATCCCAGCGGAAGATTGACAAACGCCTGTAACTCCTCCCCGATCCCCACTCGGAATTCCAGCGGCGTTATGATCGACTGCTGCTTGCGAGTAGCATTCGCAACAAAAGCAGAGCCATCCAGGATAGTCGCAACTGGAAACACGTTCGCATTCGTGGAATATCGCACCCCGCTTTCGTATTGATATTCCCCAACTTCCAGCAGCACCGTTGTTTCCTGAAGGAAGAGAGGAATCCGCCTGGGGGGTGGAATACCGTATTCTTCCGGATCATCAGCTTGATCACCCCCAGTTGATTCAGAGTTGGCATCCGCCGGTCCAACGGCTGCGCTAGTCGCCTGGGCCTGAAGTACGTAAGGGTTCGTCACCCCCGACACTTTCGAGTACACAATGCCGGCCTGTCGTAGGAGAGCCGACTTTTGCTGAAAGACCTTTTCCTGTTCCGCATTTACATTTTGCCCCACTCCTTGACGATCGCTCGGCAAAACAAATGATTCTGCCATGCTGAGTGCTGCGGGGCCGCTCTGATCGATAACATGGAGTGAACCTGAAGTCGCGTCAAGGAAATGACGTTTAGAATCTATACCCGACTGAACTAACGGCTCGCCGGCAGCGCGGACACTCGACTGGGACACTGAACCTTGCAAGTCAAATGGAACGAGCTGCTCCATCCCCTGACTTTCTGATTTTTCTTGTGCCAACTTCGGCTGCTGCTCAATCTCGGCTTGCCGACACTGCTTTCTGTTTTCATCAACAGGCGAGTTCTCGCCTAAGCTTGCCTCAAGTAAAAGAATGAAGTCCACATCGGATGACCGCTGGGTGTTGACAGCCTTGCCAGCATCAGGAAACGGATTCTGAACTACACGAGGTGATTGACCGCCTTGGACGTCCTGCATCGCTCTGATTCGCTCATGTTTTTTTCCCGACTCGGACCTTTCAATGCAAAACACCAGAATCACGCAAAACAAGAACGGCGCAGCAGCAAGCAGCAATCTGTTTACAGCAGGAACTCGATATTTTTTCTCTGTGCTCACAGAACTGAATTACTCTTCGTGTTACCATTCTCGGTTAGCGATCGTCGCGTGACTGACTTGGCCGATTTGCATGTATTTAGCCATATCACTTGAGCCACCACCTCATTCACTGTGGATGACCGCAAGAGTTTCTGAAACAACACCATCGAACAGAGAATCTGCCAGACATTTTCCTTGACGGTGCGAGTCAGCGGCAGCACGCGTTCCTTCCTGCTCCTGATCGCTTGTGGCATCACCAGCCCCTAAAGTCGCGACCGATGCAGAAACAGGGGACTGCGTATCAACAGGCTTCTCAACAGGCTTCTCGACAACAGACGCATTAGTAGTTGAGGTCACATTGTCATCAACCGTCTCACCCGAGCCCCTGCCGGTCACCTGCCTCAACTGCTCTTCCAAGGCCTTCACCTTTAGCGTCAGTTCATCGAACTGGCCTGTGTTATTCTCAAGCTGTCCAGAAGTCCTCTGCCCCAGGGCATTTAAATGACTCAGAGAGATGCCCAGAGGTAGAAAATTTCCGGAATCTGCTCCAGCAGTCGAATGCTGCACTGCTGCATCATTCCCATTTGGCATCTGTTGACCATGATGACAGGCACAGGATCCTGCCGAACAAGTCGGTGCTTGGGTTTGATCCGAAGAACGCCCCGCAGTCGACGGTAAAAACAAGTGAAGCGCTAAGAGCACCAACAAGAACCCCAATGCTCCGGCTAATACCAGCCTCACATTGTAAACAGCATCGGAACCATACCAATTCAACAGTGAATCCGATGATGCCTGGGCTACCTGCACTGCATTATCAACCACATCCTTTTCAATGAAATCATCTTGAAACACTGAGGGCAACTCCGATCCATCTTGATCTACACGCGTAGCCGCAACTGACAGGGCATTGCCCGCAGCTTCTGCAAAAACACGTGTATCCAAAGCTACTAAAAGCAGGATTGGGATCAACCAACAACGGATCATCAGCTTACTTATTTTTCCCGGCTGGCATTAGGGAGTTACAAATCACAGTCAAGCGCAAAGAACGCAGTCAATTTCAATTATCAAAAGCACTGCCTCATCATGCCGCCTTCTGCTCAACCACGGTTGGCTGTTGACAGGAATCAGCATCGTTTGTTTCTTTCATCAGCTGCTGCCAGCCCGCTTCTGGCAACTTCATTGCCAAACGTAAAGCACCGTCAGCACCCGCAAATTTTGAATCGTGGATACGTGTGACATTACAGGAGCCGAAATCACCACAGGCGCTTTCAACTAGCGCGTCCAACCCCGTCAAACAACTACCTCCACCTGCCAAAACAATGTTGCCAATGGTTTCCTGGCGACACGACAAGTCGAGCCGTTCAATGAGCTCGACAGCGGCCTTTCCAATCTCCGCAGCAAAACGCTGACAACTTTCCCTGAGAATTTCCGTAATATCAAATGTCTCAGCACCCGATGACGTGGTCGGCAAATTGACCAGAAGCTTCTCATTAGCCAACCCAACCGAAGCATGCTTTTCCTTCAATTCGCGAACCATCTCAAGATTCACGACACATTGGGGATAGTGGCTTTGTAGCTCTTCAAGCAACCATTGATCCAGACGGTCACCACCCATCTTGATCGTGATTTGATCCTCGGCATTGGGAAAGGCACCATAGTAGTGACACAAATCCGTTGTCCCTGCCCCGATGTCAATGATCATCGCATGGCGGATTTCCGGATACAGCCCGAAAGCCACCGCAAACGGTTCTGGCACCAATGCCACCGTCGGAATAACTTGCTGCACCATCGACAAAACTGCACGACGATTTTGCATACTTGCCTTGGACGGGACGCCTACAACACAGCGTGACTCGTCACCCAACGGCACGTCGATCTGGTGCAACAATCGCCTTAACAGGAACACCACAGCCTCCTGTTCTCTACTACCCTTGAGCTTTGCTTCAACTTCAGTGGGCGAGTTGAATTTGATAGCACCATCCTGCAAAGGCCGAACAACCTCAAGTGCCATGCGATTTTGCTGCAACTTGTCGCCCAACAACAGCCCATCTCCGACCAGCATTCGAGCAAGCTCGTCTTTCGCCCATCCCACCGTTGTTGGCATGCACGCCCGAAGTGCAGTCGAACCGACTGCAGCGGAATTCATGGACCCCAAATCTATCCCTGCAAAAAACTTACTCATATCCATCGATCCTGGCGAACTGGTAAAACCTCCAGCAAATCAGAGCGCATTGCTGCTTGCTTTGGAGTATCGACGCAAGGAGGCGTTAAGATGAATCGATTATCCGGAATATAGCGACATCATGCCAATTTCCGATTTGGCAAGAGAATTGGTACACCCATTCCCTACAACCGCTTCCTTCTTTCGAGTGGGCCGAGTTTTTCGTGCTTCAGAGGAATGATCGCCCAATCGCAAGCGGCAACGCAGGCTAGGCTTCGACAAATCAGGATTGCGAAACAAATGTGTTTCACGACATTCTTTCTTGCGATTCCACGTTTGATTTACCACACCAAACAGAAGGAAGTTTACTTTGTCCGGTCTTGTGAAACTGTCTTGCCTGAGCTTCTGTGTCATCAGCATCCTAGCTGCTCGAAGCGTTCATGCTGAACAACTGGTGCCTTTCGGTCTTTCGACCCTTCGACCAATGACAGACCAAGAAGGTGATTCAGTAAGAGGCTTGGGTCTTCTCGCCCGTCATCAGGGATTCAGCCTTATTTCGGGCACCCTGCTAGACCCTGCGACCGGAAGCACACTGACAGAACGAGCAGTTCAATACACCCAGGTCATGAACGATGCAGCAGAGGGCTGTTGCGGCATGCCAAGCATTGACTTTGTGGAGGCGACGACCAATCGGGACGTCGCATTCACTGAAGAATTGACAATCCAAGGCACGAACTGGTTCATGAATGGCTCGATTATAAGTGACGGCCACGTCTATGCCGAACGTTTCTAGTATCCCACCATCGGTAAAAAAAAAAAGCGACAGTATAGAACATATACTGCCGCCTCTTCATTCATAACCTGCGGGGACAAACCTCCGCTAAGCAAAACAGTGATCAACAAGCTTGATCACTGTCCACCGAAGGTTGGGTCTGGGAACTGAAGCGGACCGAAGGTGAAGGATCCGTCGGATCCACCGATGGCTGCACCGTTCGAGCTAGCACCCAAGCCCGAAGTCTGGAAACTGAATACAGTATCAACTGCGTCGATCGTATTCGTCACGGTGACATCCATATCCGCGAATGCGGCGAATGCGCTGGTCTGAACACCTGTACCCAGAGCACCTGGTGATGCTGTTACGTCACCAGTTGTTTTGGAATCGTCAGATGTGTCGAAAGCAGTGTTGAAAGCATTCCATTGTGATCCAGTATTAGGATCAAGGATGTTCATCGAGATCCCAGCAGCACTGGTGCTACGGGAGAAAATTCCCAAACCGCGAACATTGTCGCCTTCTGCCTCAGTGATTACTTCAACGCTGGGAATACCAAACGCCGACAGGTCTTCAGCCGAGCAAAGTGTTGGAAGAGCTGCAAAGATTGCAACGAATGTGAGTACGTACTTCATAGGTCCTAATCACAAAAAGTGGAGCTTTTGGCTAGCAGGGCAAGCCAGGTAATTAATCAATTAGTTAGAAAGATATTTGCCCCTACCAACAATACAACAAGAAAAATTGCGGTTATTAGCAAATTGCCTCGAAAAAGGGTTTCGACCCCCCCTTCGGAGGGAAACATTTAAATGCCCTCTCTGTCGCGGCAGTTACTTATGTTTCCGGGCCACACACACCTGCGGGGTGGTAGTCGTCGCCACGATTATCCTAATCCTTTAACCGCCCCTACATCTCGCCCAGTCTGCGCACGCGCACCAAGTCGCAAAAACCACTCAAATAGCAAAGACTGCTCAAGCGGCACCTCGCAAATGCTCGATAGAAGCAGATGAAAGGCAAAAGGTTCCCAGATCCGTCTGTTCTTTCATTGTCTATCTACCCACCACACGAGTGCTAAAACGTTTCGCCATGGACCAAAGACTGACGTCGAAGCGATGGCTGTTAGCACTGAGCGTCTTGCTACTGGCTGCAATCGCAGTTTTGCTAGCACCGGAGCAAATCACCCAACAACACACCCATGACTCTTCCTCCCAGCAGCTAGATTCATCTGCAGGCATTGATGATTCTGCCCGCAAAAGAGAATCTTCTACTGAAGGCTTGGCGTTGCTGTCCCTGGCAACTCCCCTCGACGCCTTGCCGCTGGAGAACGTGGCGAAAGCTGAATTTCCGAACACAGATAGACGTTCGGCGACCTCGTTAGGGCCTTTAGAATTCCCTGGTGAGCTGAATCATTCGCAGGTGCAAAATCCTGACGACGCAGATGCGATCGATGAATCTG
>DOPG01000413.1 GCA_003513555.1 Rhodopirellula sp.
TGTTTCCCCGCCGCTGCCACCAGGAGTGGCTGAACTCAGCTACGCAAACAATTGCAAATGGAAGACCAGCAACGGTGAAGATGCTTACCGTCGCGGAATGTATACGTTCTTCAAACGAACCTCACCCTATCCCAACCTGATCAGCTTCGACTGTCCGGATTCAAACACGACGCAGTTGCAGCGTGATGTCAGCAACACCCCATTGCAGGCCTTAATCACCTTGAACAATCGCGTGTTTTTCGAAGCATCGCAAGCGTTCGCAAAACAAGTCCTGAAAGAACGTGGATTAAGTGACCACGAAAGACTGAGTTACGCCATTCAGAAAGTACTTACACGAAAACCACACGGAAGTGAAATCACGCGTTTTTCAGCCCTGTTGAATACGTCACGCAGCTATTACGCAGACCACCCAGAAGATGCCAGACAAGTGACCTCGCACCACCAAAGCGAAGCTCATTCCGCCGTGGAGAACGCCGCATGGGTCGTCACTCTACGGATGCTCACAAATCTCGACGAATTTATCGTCCGCGACTGAATACCCCACACATTCCTACACAGGCAACCACGCTCTATCCGCTACGCACGACTTGAGAGCACAGCAGCCTACAATCACAGCGCCTCACCATCCGGTCATGCGAACTGCTCCTGTTCAACGCACCAAGCGTTCGCCACATTCAACAATTAAGCCATCGCAAGTTCCCCACATGTACCAAGCTCGCCAACGCACAAATCCAACTAGCAACGGCCACTCATTGAATCAACGCCGTCAGTTTCTCAATACCACCGCAAGTGGGCTCGGCATGGCTGCTCTTGGTTCCATGCTCACTGATGATGAGTTCATGACTTCATCGACGGCCTCCGATGAACTGGTGAATCCGCTTGCCCCCCGAAAACCCCACTTCGATCCCAAAGCAAAAGCCTGTATTTTCATTTTTATGGCAGGCGCGCCCTCGCACTTGGATCTGTTTGACGAAAAACCAGTTCTCAAAGAAAGGCACGGCCAGCCATTACCCCCCTCGATGCTCGAGAAGGTCCGATTCGCATTCATCAAAAAAGATAAAGCCTTACTGCAAGGCTCGCCCTACAAGTTTTCCAAGCATGGTGAGTCGGGCATGAACCTCAGTGAGCTACTACCCAAACTTGGCTCTGTTGCCGACGACCTGTTGCTGGTGCGTTCGCTGCACACCGAGCAGTTCAATCATCATCCTGGGCAACTCATGATGCAATGCGGCAGGGGAACTTTCGGGTTACCCACCATGGGTTCCTGGCTGACCTACGGGCTTGGAAGCGAGACCCAGAATTTGCCAGGGTATGTAGTTTTGAACAGTGGCCGCGGATCTTCGGGTGGAGCCACTCTATGGCAGTCCGGCTTTTTACCGTCAACGCACGCCGGGGTTCTTTTTCGAAATCAAGGTGAACCTGTTCTCAACCTCGCCAACCCTGCCGGGATTCCTATGTCGCTACAACGCGCAGGCTTGGATGCGTTGAAAGACGTCAATAGCAATCGGTACAATGAAATCAACGACCCCGAAATCGCGGCGAGGATCGCATCCTATGAACTAGCGTTCCGCATGCAAACCGCCGCGCCAGAATTGATCGACCTGAGCAAAGAATCCAAACAAACTCTGGAAGCCTACGGCGTGGAGCGTGGCGAACCCAAAGACCTTGGTGGGCGTGGAAAACAGGGTGACACCTACCGCAGCTTCGCAAGAAACTGCTTGTTGGCAAGACGGATGGTGGAACGCGGCGTACGATTTATCAACATCATCTATGCGTCTTGGGATCACCATAGCAATCTACCCAAGGAATTGCCTTACAACGCGGGATGCGTCGATCAGCCCATCGCTGCTTTGATCAGTGACCTGAAACAAAGAGGAATGCTCGACTCCACGATGGTCGTATGGGGTAGTGAATTCGGCCGAACACCGCTGGGCGAAAACCGAAACGGAAAACGCGAGGTTGGCACTGGCAGGGACCATCATCCCTATTCCTTCAGCATGGCAATGGCAGGTGGTGGGCTCAAAGGCGGACTTACCTATGGAGAAACCGATGAGATTGGCTGGCACGCAACCGAGAACCGCGTACACATCAACGACTTGCACGCAACCATGCTGCATCAGTTTGGACTCGATCACCTGAAACTCACCCACCGTTTTCAGGGTCGGGATTACCGTCTCACTGATGTTGGGGGCAGAGTAATCCCCGAATGGATTCACTAACGCCGCACATCCCTTCATCTGCCCAGCGTGGCTCGGTAGCTTGCACCAAACTGGCATCCCAAGACGCAGCGTATTCACGCCTGCACTGAGACGCTGCTGTGAATCATCCGCCAACCCGATGCCTTACGTCAGAATCTCATGCACGACGCGGGCAGGTTCAACCCCAGTCAGGCGAAAGTCCAATCCCTGAGATCGGAAGGAAAATCGCTCGTGCTGGATCCCCATCAGATGCAAGACGGTCGCATGCAAGTCCCGAACATGAACAGGATCCACCACTGCGTTGTAGCTGTAATCATCCGTCGCTCCATACGTCATACCGCTCTTTACCCCGCCGCCAGCCATCCAAATTGTGAAGCAACGTGGATGATGGTCACGTCCACCTTCGGGGCTATCCCACTTTCCTTGTCCAGCTGGGCTACGTCCAAACTCGCCCCCCCAAATCACCAACGTATCTTCAAGCATCCCTCGCTGTTTGAGATCCTTGATCAACGCAGCGCTTGCTTGATCTGTATCGCGACAACGCGCCGTGCACCAACTCCGCAATCGACTGTGGTGATCCCAATCGGGATGAAACAATTGAATGAAACGCACCCCTCTTTCCGCTAAACGCCGAGCGAGAATGCAATTGGCGGCATAGCTGCCTCCACGCCGTGAGTCCGGCCCGTACATCTCAAAGGTTGACTCAGGTTCATCACTTACATCCGTCAAATCGGGAACACTGGCCTGCATCCGATAGGCCATTTCATACTGCTGAATTCGCGTCGTGATCTCGGGATCACCCGTCAGCTGCTGTCGGATGGCATTGATCTCATTTAGCCCGTTGAGCATCCCGCGACGAAGTTCTCTGGGAAGCCCTTGCGGGTCATTCAGGTATAGCACGGGATCTTTGGCACTTCGGAGCTTGACGCCTTGATATTCAGACGGAAGAAACCCACTGCCCCAGTAGTGGTCATAGAGCGGTTGGTCACTGCCACGTTTCATCTTTGAGAGCATCACCAAGTAGTCGGGCAGATCGCGATTCTCACTACCCAGTCCATAACTGAACCAACTGCCCATGCTGGGCCGACCCGTGAGATGATGTCCCGTAAGGAACTTCGTCATCGCAGGGGCATGGTTGATCTGATCTGTGACCATTGATTTGACAAAGCACAATTCGTCCGAAATTTCGGCGATATGTGGCAACCAATCGCTGACCGTTGCACCTGACTGCCCGCGTTTTTGGAAGGTCGAATGCGCCGGCATAACGAGCTGCGGCTTGCCCTTGGTCATGCCGGATAACCGCTGTCCGTCTCGCACGCTATCGGGCAACTTCTCGCCCGCAAGCTTGGCAAGCCCAGGTTTGTGGTCGTACAACTCCAGCTGCGATGGCCCCCCTGATTGGGTTAAAAAAATGACACGTTTCGCCTTAGGCGCAAAATGAGGCAGGTTGTCGGATGAAAGTAAATCCGCCGAGTCGGCTTGCCTCGCCAACAAGCCACTTAGTGCCATTGCACCAACGCCCACCCCAGCACCCTGCCCAAGAAAATACCGTCGTGTCACCGAAAGCGGGTCCAAATCTCGCGGTTTCGTCTCATTCATGGGTAATGCTCTCGTCAAGATTCAAAATCAAACTTGCCATCAACGTATCAGCTGCCAGAGCTATTTCAGAACCAGCTGAGATATCAGCCAGTTGTCCCACCGAAACAAACTGTCTAGCGACACCGGGATTGTTGCTGTAGTACAACAATGCCTTCTGATGTTCACGTTGAAGAATCGCAATCTCGTCAGCGTTCGGCGTCCTGATCAAAACAGTCTGGAACATATTCTTCAACCGCGCATCAACCTCTGCATCCACCTGCTCTCCCAAAACCTTCTCTGCTAACGTACGGGCAGACTCCAGTGCCGTGACGTCATTCAACAGTGTAAGCGCATGCAGCGGAGTATTAGTGCGCCGGGGGACTACTTCACACGTGCGTCTCATCGCAGAATCGAACAGGAACGTCGGAGCGCTGCTTCGGCGCCAAAATGTATAGAGTGTCCTACGATATTGTCCTGGCCCCAGCGTCGGTTCATATGTGAAGCGGCCCATGAACTGATCCTGCCAAACACCTCGCGGTTGGTAAGCAAAAATTGGCGGGCCCCCTACCGTCCGATTCAGCAGTCCACTAGTCGCCAGCGACGCATCACGAATCATCCAACTTGGCAACCGGAACCGCGCGCCCCGAGCCAGAAGCTCATTATCAGGATCGCGTTCGAGCAATTCCTTAGTCACGCTACTGTCCTGCAGGTAGGTTTCGCTGGTAACGATGCGTCGGACGAGGTGCTTGAGATCCCAACCATGCTCCATAAAATCAACCGCCAGCCAGTCAAGCAATTGGGGGTGAGTGGGCATTTCTCCCTGAACACCAAAATCGCCTGGTGTACGCACAAGTCCGGCACCAAAGAATAACTGCCAGACATGGTTTACGATCACGCGTGAAGTCAGAGGATTTTCGGATGATACAAGCCAGCGTGCGAGCATCAGTCGATCCGTGATCGTCTCGTCAGGCTGTCGCATCACCGCAGACGGCACAGCGGGATCGACTTCATCCCCGTGATCATTCCAAACCCCCCTTACCAAGACATGCGTTTTACGTTTCTCGGCACGTTCCTTCAGGACAGTGACGTTCAGGCTTTCCGCGGCCTTTTTGGCAGCTTTGAGTTGCCGTGAGGCTTTCGCCTGCTTCTCGGCGGCGTGCAGCCAAGGCGCATGATCGGCGAGAAATTGATCCTTCAACTTTGCCCTCAACCCTGCTTGAACATCTCTGACAGTGAACCCGGCCGCCTGTTGCGATTCATGCTTTATTTTGATTGCCTGTGACAACTCTTGTAGCGGCATCGGTTGAAGCGACCGTACCGCATTTCCACGTTGATTAGTGACACTTACACGAAATTTGGCCATCAACTCCCGCGGAGCCAACGAACGCTGCAACAACGCGATTTCTACCCCCGCCTCTTCGGACAGCACCAGCGGGTCAGTTAGTTCGAACACAACGACCTGTACCGGCTCAACAGGCTTCGTGCGTGTTGTCCAACCCGTACGAGGATCGTCATCTAAGGTTCCTGAAGCACGCCCATATTTACTGTCTTCACCTTTCCCTTCAGAACTCGCCGAAGCACGCGTCAGGGGCAGATCAAGGACAGAAGAGTCTGCGCGTCCCTTCACTCGGAGCTTTACATTGGTGAGAATGAACTCCCCCGTCTCTGCAAAAGAATATTTCCCGTCTTTGTGAGAAGCGTCGGAAAAAACCTCGAGACGGATTCCAGTAATCCGGTCAAGCGTGTGGACTGGTACCTTCAAGAAATAGTCATCCTGCACGGCACCGCTATCGTTCGCTGTTATGATGCCGTTTGAATGCGTGCTGAGAACCGTTCCTTCAGTGGTCCGCACTGAATCGGGGGTTACGACGGTCCAAGGCTCGTAGGGCGGTTGCGCCCGTTCAATCATTCGAACCAACTCATCAGAAAATGCAGCCTCAGCAGTGTCCTTCACCTGATTCAGCTCTGCATTCATTTGGTCAAGAACATTTTGACTCTCATCAATCGCAGGCTGGGCCATCGCCGACTTGTACGCGAGAAAGGGTTTTGCCCCCCCACCCGCTGCACCAGTCTCATCGATATTATTGAAGAACGCGGTCAGGCTGTAATAGTCACTTTGAGAGATGGGATCGAACTTGTGATCATGGCACTGGGCACATCCCAGAGTGAGTCCTAACCAGAGGGTGCCCATCGTGTTCGTTCTGTCCAACACATAGTCCACCCTTGATTCAGCAGGATCACGACCACCTTCCCCGTTGTGCATATGGTTACGGTGAAAACACGTGGCGAGACGTTGTTCATCAGTCGCCTCAGGCAGGAGATCACCTGCGAATTGTTCTACCGTAAACTGATCAAATGGCATGTTGTCGTTAAAAGCGGACACGACCCAGTCTCGCCATGGCCAATTTTGCCTCGTTGCGTCGCCTTGGAACCCATCGGTATCACTGTAGCGGGCTCCATCAAGCCACCACATCGCCATACGTTCGCCATAGTGAGGTGAGCCCAGCAGCGTGTTCACCCATCGGCTCCAATCGGCATCATTCGGTACATCGCCAAGTTTGGAGACGTCGGAAGATTTAGGCGGCAACCCAGTCAGATCCAAAGACAACCGCCGCATCAGCGTATCTTTGGCCGCGCGACGCGACATTGCCAGTCCCTCGATCTGCAGGCGTTTCGTTACAAAATAGTCAATCGGATGCATGTCCCCAGCCTCGTCAGGAATCTCCGCTGCCTCTGGCGGTTCGAAGGACCAATGCTCACCCCATTCCGCCCCCTCAGCAATCCATTGCGTGATGGTGGCAATCGCCTCCGGCGTGAGGGGCCTCTTATGTGAATCGGCGGGCGGCATCAACTCAACGCCGTCGATACCTCGAATGCGATCTAGCAATGCACTTTCTTCCGGCTTTCCGGGTACAACCGCTGAATAGCCCCCTAAATCTGCAATCGCCCCCTCACGGGTATCCAGTCGAAGGTCGGTCGAACGCGATCCCTCATCGAACCCGTGGCAAACCAAACAGTTATTCGACAACAGCGGCCTGACCTGTCGATTGAAATCAACCGGTTCGCCCGCTTGAAGGAATCCCCCGCATGCAAATAACCAGAGCCCCGATAACCAGAGCACCGATAACCA
>DOPG01000237.1 GCA_003513555.1 Rhodopirellula sp.
ATCAATGAAATCATGCTCGGCAAAGTAATCACGCATCGTTTTGACGATCGTACTTCGCAGAACCATGGCCCGCTGCATTTCAGCTCGCCGCAAGTCAAGAAAGCGATACTTGAGTCGCAAGTCCTCGCCGGGCAAATCGGGCTGACTGGGTGTGAAGGGGGGCGTTTCGCAGCTGTTCAAAACTTCGAAATGCACGCTACGAACCTCAATCGCACCCGTATCAAGCTTTTCGTTTGTTTTTCCTTCCAACCGATCGGTCACTGTTCCACGTATCAGGATGACACTCTCAGCAGACACTCGCCCCGCCTCATCGATCAGATCGGCATTTGCCTCCGGTGGACCGATCACCACCTGAGTGATCCCGTATCGATCACGCAGGTCGATAAAGACAGCGCCACCGTGGTCACGCTTGCTTTCAACCCAACCACAGAGGGTTACTTCAGTTCCAACATCAGATTTGCGGAGCTGTCCGCAGGTGTGGGTGCGTAGCACGGTGAGTCAGGGGTTTAACAGGAGGTTTTAGTTTGAACTGGGAGTATTCTAGACAGATTGAAGCAAATTGCTGAGGGGACACAGCGGGGGTAAATCTCAGGTTTCTGATTTAAAACGATACCGATCCGCCTCGAATCAGACACCAACCTGCATTCCCACGATGCTATCAATTGCTAACAAAGCAAAAATAGCCCCAGAAAAAAGCCAGCGTATAAACGCTGGCTTTTCGTTGATGCAACCATGAAGCATGTGAGTTACATGCTAAGGCTAGAGCTCGGAACCTGCCGCCGCATCAGCTGCGTGGGCATCGCCCTCATCTTTGGGTGCCTTGAAACAAACGATAAGAATCAGATAAAGCACTGCCATCGTTGCTGGCACCAGAGCGGTCATTCGCAATGCCATTCGACTACCGTAAAGCGTCGCGGCCTCAACAGGCGCTTTGTCCTGAGCAGCGAATTGCTTGTTTGCGCCCCACCAATCGAACTGGTTTTTCAAAGCACTGAACGCATCATCGTTGATCTCACTACCCGCAATCGCCGCCTCCTGCGTGATCGCGGCACCGTCGTCCTCGATCATCCCCGCTTTAGCACCGTCGATTCCAGTGATTGCTGGAAAGAAGAGGAAGTTATTCTCATTCGGTGCCTTCACTCGAGCATAAGTTTCTGGAGCGTTCTCTTGGATGAACTTCGAAGCGTAGTAGTCCTGTTTGTATCCAATTCCAGGACCACCCAGAAGACCAGCAGAGGTCATCCCGGCAAAACCCATGAGAGCCATAGCGACCGTGGCGCTTTGTGGGAAACGTTCACCGACCACACCCAGCATCGTCGGCCACAAGAAAGTCTTACCCAAGGCATAAACGGTAGCAGCAAAGAACATAAACGGAACGCTTTCTCCGATGCTAATGAGGTACAGACCAATGGCCCCCGTCACAGCACTCGCGAGCAACAAACCGAGCGAAGAAATCTTGTGTACGATCGGCCCAGCGAAGAATCTTAGGGCAGTCATTAACAAGGAGGTGTAAATGAATAGCGTGGTTCCCAAAGCAGCACTACTGAGGATTTTTCCAGTGATTTTGTTGATCCAACTATCAGTGCCAAGCTCCACATAACCCACACAGGCGTGAGCAAAGAGCAAGATGAGAAAGAACGGACCAATCAAACTGGCCAGCATGCCACCATAGGAAACGGCCCCTTCTTGAGCTGCAGTTTTGGGGAACTGTTCCTTCAAAACGATCACTCCATACATGACAACGGGAATCAGGAATGTTGCCATCAAAATTTCCCAACCTACGGCGCCCTTTGCGAAAACAATGAGGCCACCGATCACCAAACCAGCAGGCCAACCGGCATGCAAAATGTTCAGGTAGTGAGTTTTCTGCTCCGGATAAAGAGCCGCGGTAAGCGGATTAATCACCGCTTCGCAAATTCCATTTCCAATCGCAAAAATGAACATGGAGATGTAAAGCAGTGTGTAGACCGATTCTTTACCCGATGCGTTGAAAACCGGCGTGGCAGCGAACAGCATGACGGCTGAAATCAGATGGCAAGCGAGTGCAATCACCATTAAACGCTTGTAGCCGATCACATCGATAAAGGCTCCAGCAATGAGAATCACGATGCCGAAGCCGAGCAAACCGCCTCCAGTAATCTGACCTAGCTCGGTCATGGTGAAACCATACTGCTCAGACCAAATGCCCAAGAGACCACCACGCACGGCGAAGCCGATACCGGCGGCAATGAGGGTCAGAAACCCCGCTGTCAGAAGCTTTTTACGATTGTCCATAGTGCATTGATAACCATCAGGGAAGAAATTTATGTGGGTAGCGAGAATGCTGCCAAGACGCGCAAATCTGGTCAAGTGTCCAAAACAACTTCTCTTGAGAAAGAAAACGTAATTCCCCAACGCTTCCAGTGCCACTGTCATGGCCCCTATACTTCCCTTAATAATGGAAAATAAACCTTCCGGATGTTTCAGACCTTTTACCTTCATTGGAGACAAATAGATGCGTTCCTTCCTGACTCTCGCCTTGGCTTTTGGAGTTTTAACGACCATGGCAACCGCCGACGACCACGAATGTGCCCTGAATTTCAAGGCAAAAACCATCGACGGGAAGACTGTCGACCTGGAAGATTACGAGGGAAACGTCGTCCTCGTGGTCAACACAGCAAGTCAATGTGGGTTAACCCCGCAATATGCGGGACTTGAGAAGCTTTACGCAGAGTACAAGGACGACGGACTCGTCATTTTGGGGTTCCCCTGCAACCAATTCGGGCGACAAGAGCCCGGCAGCGACGCGGACATCAAGAAATTTTGCTCGTCCAAGTACAAAGTGACCTTTCCAATGTTTAGCAAGATCGACGTCAATGGCGACGATGCCGCCCCGATCTACAAGTACTTGACCAGCAAAGACGCGAAACCAGCCGGCAAGGGCAACGTCAGCTGGAACTTTGAAAAGTTTCTGATCGACCGCGAGGGCAACTTGGTGAACCGTTTCGCTCCTCGCACTCGCCCAGAGGACTCCGAACTGGTTAACCAAATCAAGGCACAGCTAGACACCAAGTAATGCCGAGCTTTCAGCGGCTTACGCGATGGAACAAGCTGCTTGACTTGGCCCCATTGGTGGGTGGGAATTAGCAGTTGAAACTCGATATTGAATCCTCCTTGCTGCGTCCTGCTATTTGGATCAGCAGCAGGGAAAATGGCTGATAGTCGGCTTAAAATTGCTCGCGGTAAACCATCGGTTCACGCGTTTTCGCGTTAAATCCGCAGGTTGGCGTTTTAGCTCGAACCTTCGAGATAAAAGCTGAAAAGACGGCAAATTTGTCGTTCCACACATGCCCGTGTACCGAGCGCACGGGCATTTTTTCGTATAACATCTATCTTCACAGGGCACGGTCAGCACGCAGAAACCGGTGCGATCACCTCAGAGCTTCGATCCTATTTGGTTTTCAGAATCGCTGGATGCGGTGACCCTGAAGCCCCCAAGCCGATGTCCATCGATAATCATGCTCAACTTAACTTCAATGCTGCTGCCGAAATTCATGCGATTTAAACTCTCTCGCCTGCTCGTTTGTTGGGTTCTGGTCTGTGCCACAAACACAGTTTTCAGCGACGAACCTCTTTTGCGTCCGAATGATCGTGTTGCAATCTTAGGCGGCACCTTCGTGGAAAGGATGCAGGCATCGGGTGACTTTGAGGCAGAACTTCAAAGTCGCCAGCCAGACTGGAATTTGAGCTTCCGTAACATTGGCTGGTCTGGCGATGATGTTCACGGAATCGGGCGAAAACGCTTTGACAGCCCGGAAGATGGCTGCAAACGCATCCTGCGAGACGTGGAAACATCCAACGCCAACGTTGTCTTGATGGCCTACGGTTTCGCAGAAGCGTCCGATGGCAAACCCGCCGTCGAGCGTTTCGGGCCCGGACTTGCAAGGCTGGCAGACACATTACTGAAGCAAAAAAAACGACTCATCCTGCTGACCCCCGTCGCGATGCCGGGCTATAAAGTGACCGGATACGACCAGTGGTTGAGTGAATGTCGTTCTATCATCGAGCGGGTTGGGAAAGAACGCGATATTCCCGTGGTTTCCGTTCAATGGTTGCCCCAAAAAGATCAAGTCACCCACGACCAGCTACTGCCTAATTCTCAAGGCTACGCTGGCTATGCCAAGGCTGTGGCGGGTGCTTTAGTGGGGAAGGTCGACTCGGGGACGTCGTTGGGAGGTGAAAAAGCGGCATTAAAACGGCTGATCAGTCAGAAAAACCAGCTTTTTTTTCACCGCTATCGTCCTCAAAACGAAACCTACCTGTATCTGTTTCGAAAGCACGAACAGGGTAATAATGCCGTAGAAATCCCCCAATTTGACCCTCTGATCAAAAAAGCGGACGAGGCGATCTGGCAGGCATCTGGATCCTGAGAGAGTGAACCGGCTACCGATCAGGCTTACAAAATTGCAAAGGCTGGCTGCCAAAAATCAAGAGTCAGCATTCTTCTGCCTTGGTCATTGCCAGTTCCCCCTGTCGAGCTTACGCTTTTCCGTTTGCGCCGCGATAGATTGTGCGGCATCGAGAATTGAAAACCTGGAGTTTTGTGGTGTCTGGTACCTGTGTGATTGGTCTTCAGTGGGGCGATGAGGCAAAAGGAAAGCTCGTCGACTTACTTGCGCCGCAGTTTGATCTCGTCGTTCGTTACCAAGGAGGTGCCAACGCGGGCCACACCGTGGTGGCAGGCGACGAAACTTACAAGCTGCACCATATCCCCAGCGGCATTCTGCATCCCCAGGTGAGAAACCTGATCACCCCGGGTGTTGTGATCAACCCGTCCACCATGCTGGATGAGATCGAAGGCTTGGCCAAACGCGGAGTCATTTGCCGCGACAATCTCCGAATCAGTGAACGCGCTCACTTGGTGATGCCTTGGCACATGGCGGAAGACAAATTCATCAATGCCACGGCTGTACGCGGCGAATCGATTGGTACGACCAACCGCGGAATCGGACCTTGCTACCGCGATAAGGTTGGCCGAACACATGCCATTCGTATGGCCGACCTCGTCCAAGCGACCCGCGACGACCGAATCGCGACTGTCGCTGAGCAAAAGGTGGCGATGCTTGAGAAGATGGGCGCGCCGCAGGAAGATCTGGATGCCATCGCACCCGAAAAAGTGGTCGCAATGGCTGCGTCGTGGGCTGAGCAACTTGACGGCATGATCGGAGACACC
Organism: Rhodopirellula sp.; assembly: GCA_003513555.1. Lineage (GTDB taxonomy): Bacteria > Planctomycetota > Planctomycetia > Pirellulales > Pirellulaceae > Rubripirellula. The sequence goes on from DOPG01000237.1 coordinate 5,213, forward strand.
ACTGATTACTTGCTGGATGCATGCGAGTCCGATAAACGAATTCTGTTTGAGGGAGCTCAAGGTGCTCTTCTGGACATTGATCACGGTACCTTCCCATTCGTCACCAGCAGCAACAGCAGCGGCGTGGGCGTTTGTGCAGGTGCTGGAGTACCACCACGCTGGATTCATCAAGTGCTTGGTGTCTGCAAAGCCTACAGCACTCGAGTCGGCGGTGGCCCCTTCCCGACCGAGCTCGACGATGAAATTGGTGAACGAATTCGCAAACTAGGCAATGAATTCGGAACGACAACCGGAAGGCCGCGTCGATGTGGGTGGTTTGATGCGGTTGCGGTCCGTTACACATCACGACTCAGCGGTGTTACCCGCTTGGCTTTGATGATGATGGACGTACTCAGTCATCTGGATGAATTGAAAGTTTGCGTGGCTTACGAACTGGATGGTAAACGAATTGAGACAGTACCCAGCCACGCCGAAGAGTTGCGCCGGTGCAAACCTGTCTACGAGACGATCCCAGGCTGGAAGGAGCCCGTGGATGATGTTCGTCGAGAAGACGAGTTCCCTGCTGGCGCATTAGCTTATGTGAAGCGGATTGAAGAGTTGGTCGGGATTCCTGTAGGTGTACTTTCTGTCGGCCCGGATCGAGCTCAAACCATCTTCACTGAAGCTGCAACCGAATTAGCACTCCAGCCCATTGGTTGAAAGATGACCGATCAGGGTCCCGACGCTTGCGAAACAGATCAGTTAGCAGATGTCCCTGTGGATGATCGCCCGCGGCATATCGCGATCATCATGGATGGCAATGGCCGCTGGGCCCAAAACAAGGGCTTGCCACGGATCGAGGGCCATCGCCACGGTGTGAACACGGTTCGCATGATTAGCGAAACGGCTACCGAGCTAAAAATCGCGGCGATCACGCTTTACTGTCTATCCAGTGAGAACTGGAAGCGTCCTCAGGCAGAGCTTGATTTTCTGATGCACTTGCTCGAGCAGTATCTGATCGAAGAACGCCGAACGATCATGGACCAGGGACTGCGGCTAAAAATAATTGGTCGCCGAGACAGACTGCCAGAAGATGTCCTGACAGAAATGGATCGGACTCTACAAATGTCAGCCAACAACGCAGGAACCGAACTGGTGCTCGCCATTGATTATGGCGGACGAGATGAAATAACAAAAGTGACTCGAGATATTGCGAGCGAAGTTGCTGCCGGAACACTTGAACTCGATGCCGTCGATGAAAACACCATCAACAGCAGGCTCTACACGGCCGACCTTCCCGAGGTCGACCTGCTGATTCGCTCCGGCGGAGACATGAGAGTCAGCAACTTCCTGCTTTGGCAAATCAGCTACTCTGAGATTTGGATCACCGAAAAGAGCTGGCCCGAATTCACCCGCCAGGATTTCCTGAATGCGATTCGTGAATTTCATTCGCGACAGCGACGATTCGGAGGTCTCAACGTTAATGAGTGATCAAGCCTTGAGCGAATTGCTAGTCCACGACACTCCCACGCCTCTGGAACATCACTCGAGTGCAGGTCGCGAGACAGGCCTTGAATACGAGTCTGGCACACGTTGCATAGGGGTCCGAAACGCAAAGCAACTGCAGAGCACGACGCTCGATTCCATCACCTTGAAGTTCAAAACAGAAAGGTACATGTAACGTGTTAATCGATCGTCTGAAAACATCGGCGGTGCTCATTTCAATTACAGCGGTCCTGCTGTATTTGGATGCCACCATGTCGCCAAAGGGTAGCGAGGGCATTTGGTTACTACCTTTGTTGCTATTCTTTTCGCTTGGCACAGCGTGGGATATTTCGGGCCTGCTCTCGAACAGTGGTCGCCAGGTCCATCGCAGGGCGACACTTTTAGCCACAGCGATCATCACACTTTCAGCCTGCCTACCGATGATGTGGCCGTTATTCGGATCGGAATATCCCCCCAACTGTCCGGTTGGAAAACTGGGTTGGATTGCTATTGCTTCGGTGGCATCTGTGTTCCTGCTGCTTCTTGCTGAGATGATGGAATACGGCAAAGGTCCAGCAGGGGCGATCGAGCGGACCTGTGGTGGGGTTTTTGTGTCCGTGTATGTCGGGCTACCCATGGCATTACTCGTGTCCCTGCGATCATTAGGGGATGGCAACTGGGGCTTGGCGGCGATTCTAACGATGATCGCGGTGACCAAATCGACTGATGCAGGGGCCTATTTCAGCGGTAAAGCCTTTGGCAAACATAAACTCATCCCCCGGCTCAGTCCTGGCAAAACTCGTGAGGGGGCCTTGGGCGGAATATTAATCGCCACAATCGTTGCATTCGCTTGCTTGAAGTGGCTTTTTCCTGCGATCGCGGGTGAGGCAACTGGCCCAGTCGAGGCAGCCACCATCCCCGGATTGGACCAGCCTTTGTGGGGAGCGTTGTGCCTTGGCCCGGTTCTGGCGATCACCGGAATGATAGGTGATTTGGCGGAATCCCTCGTCAAAAGGGACTCCAATGCGAAGGATAGTGGCAACCTTCTGCCGGGTCTGGGGGGCGTCTGGGACGTTACAGATTCACTGATCGCAGCGGTTATGCCTGCGTTTCTTTTTTTCGTCGCCGGTGTTGCCGCTTAATTAAAACGGGGATTTGGCGAAAACTTGACATCTGATCCTATGATTTAACCGGAAATGTATAGAATACAGTTTGTTGACTCATTGATCCTTGCAGGCAGCTGAATGACCGAAGCCACGCTTTCGATCACCAATCCTGACGAGATTTTGACCCTGTTCGGGCCTCGCGACCAGCACCTGAGAAAGTTGCGTCGGTTGTTTGATGTTCGTATCACCCAGCGGGATGGCAGAATCCGCATCTCCGTAGAAGGAGAGGCAGACGTCCAACGGGCAACCCGGGCGCTGGCAAAGCTGCGCCGTCTCTCTCGGCAACAGGGCGACCT
>DOPG01000497.1 GCA_003513555.1 Rhodopirellula sp.
TATTTCAGTACGATTGCGGTAACCCCCAAAGACTGCAGCCATGTCGCTATTTCGGTGCCTTCCAAGTCCCACGCAAGGATCGAGTAACCACCTCCAGGAGCGATCAGAACGGTCGTGTTGGACGCGGCGATTTTGGAATGGAAAACATGCAGTTCTGGTTTTGAAACATTGGTCAATCGCATCAGGTGGCGACGAGCGACCTTATTGGACTTATCTGTCGTTGTATCGAATTCCGATTGGCGGGGCGCGTTCCAAGTGGGCGGCTCATCTGGCCATACCGGCAGGACCAAGTCAGCAATCGCTGCTGGTGGTGCTGGGGAAGCGGTGCCAGTTGCCGCATCATCTTGTGCTGTTGCTGTACCAAGGAGATTGTCGACTACCAACAGGCTCAATGAGACTGCCAAGCTTAGCAACGCCCGCTGGGGATCTTGGAGAGAAAGCATTGAGGTACCCGTGAGATGGATGTTCTGTAATGAAAGCAAACCGGTGGCCGTCATTGTCACCATGAATGGGCTTATTCGACACCCCACCTGATTTCATTCAGATATGCTGAGATTCGTAATCAGAAACGTTGTGTGTGGGGGGTGACATGGGCAGCGCAAGGGATGTGATTCGCGTTTGGTGTGATCGACTTGACTCATGGTTTTTACCGGGCGCTGCGATTGATTTTGATTCAGAAAGACGAGACCCTGTCCTATCGCAAAGACCAGCTTTATGTGTTTTGGGTGATCATGGTGTTGAGACCGTACCTACGTTGTCTTTATCAGATCGTTTTGTGGTTGAATTGGACAATGATGTGACCAGGTCCATTTTGCGAAACGCATGCTCTTTCACGGTGGTGGTCAGCAGTAGGTGGGGGCATGATCCGCAATGTCATTGGGACTTTGGCCAGTTATTGATGCGAAGTGCGAGTGAAGCTTATTGTCGAGGAGCGGTGTTGTTAGTTGCCGACGGCTCGGCGGTTGAACCGTGGGCGCGACACGCGTCAAAATTAACAGGGGCGAAATTGTTGCGGGTTGGTTTTGGAGAGCAGAACCACCAGCAGAGGCCACACGTTTGGGTGAGGTTTCCGGACGGTACAGATATCAGTCGTGATGAAGGGATCATCACGATAGCGGACCGTATTGATGCTGTTCATGTGCGACGTGGCGGCCGAATTGAAGCTTGCCTGAAGCGACGACTCAAGCCAACATCTGAACGCTGTTTCTCTTCATGCGATGTGCGTGTTGGAGTTGCAGGAAAACCAGACTCGGTTGCGTCCCGTCTTATCGAGGCCGGGGCTGTTGGCTGGTTTGTATCGCAGGCAACTGATCTTCGTGAACTGGTTGGTGATCAGGAACAGGATGACGGGACGCATCAGAACGAGACTGGTTGCCAGCGAGTTTCTGTCCCATCCATTTTACCTGGGCTGTGTACGACGCGTGACTGGCTCAATGAGCCGGATCGGTGGTTGGTGCACTGCACGCGAGCAACCAAAGGACCATGGCCGGGTGAGACGTTAGCCGAATATCGAGACATCATTTTGACCCAGAATCATTGGCATGCTAATCGTACTGCGTTAGATGCACTGTGCAGGATCATTCAGTCAGGTGAGCTTACGTCATCGGCGATTCTCAGTTCCCGGCGATATCCAGTGGTCTGTTGGTCGGCCGTCCCGCTTTTGGACTTGTTGCAGCAGCGGTGCTTTCGGCCACATGTCCAAAGGTGGGACTATGAGCCCTATGGAGTTGCTGTGCGGGTGAGAGCGATCCGAGAGCTTGGCGGCCGACCCGTGATTTACGGACAATCAGGGGATGCGGATAAGCTACCCGTCAGCGAACGCTTCCGGCACCAAACTGTTGGGCGAACCATTGATTGGAGAGCAGAGAAGGAGTGGAGACTTGCTGACAGCCTGTCTTTGGTATCGCTAAAACCCCGTGATGTGCGGATTTTTGCACTTGATTCCGGCTCGGCGAGGTCGCGATTGGTGAATCTTCCTTGGAAAGTGACAATGCTCAAGCATTTGTCGAAACGAACGCTGAAGAAGACTGGAAGCGATGGCCTGTCAGAAATCTGGAAAGCGGTATAATCATGCAGGCAGCAGATAGTCGCGGGACGCCGTGAATGTAGTTCAGCCAGTGAGCTAAGTGAATGAGCTGTTCTGAATGGTTGCTCTATTTTTTGCCTGAGGGCACTGAGACCGGAACCGCTAAACCTGAAAACTGACACCGAGACGTTGAGTACCTGGAGACCTGAGAAGTTGAGTACTGATAAAGTTGAAAAGTCGAGCACAGATAACCTGGTCACGCTTTGCGAAAGTCCTTCGGCGATTCACGAATTGGCTCACTATAAAACCTTGGAGCCCGACGAGTTGCGGCAGCGAATTGCGGCGGTTCGAGAGCAGTTGGGTGATTCGCTTCTGATTCTCGGGCATCACTATCAGCAAGACGAAGTCATTGAGCATTCGGATTTGCGAGGTGACAGCTACAAGCTGAGTCAGATGGCAGCTGAAAGTGAGTCGTGTAAAACGATCGTCTTTTGCGGTGTCCATTTCATGGCTGAGACGGCTGATATCCTCGCTAATCATCCGGACAAGGTTCGGCAACGTGAGGGACGCCGAGTGGACGTTGTGTTGCCTGACATGGCGGCTGGTTGCAGCATGGCTGATATGGCCGCAATCGCACAGGTTGAGGCAGCTTGGGAAGACATGTCGGAAGTGATTGATACGGAAAAGGTTATCCCTGTCACTTACATCAATAGTGCTGCAAGCTTAAAAGCGTTCTGCGGCCGTCATGGTGGCATCGTCTGTACCAGTAGTAATGCCAAAGCAGTTATCCAGTGGGCCTTTGAGCGAGGCCAGCGGGTTTTCTTCTTTCCCGATCAGCATCTCGGCCGAAACACCGCGTTGGAGATGGGCATTGAAGAGTCAGAGATGCCTGTCTGGGACCCGTACGCTCTCGAGTTGGGTGGGAACACGGAAGCAGTAATTGGAAAGAGTCGGGTCATATTATGGAAAGGCCATTGCAGCGTGCATCAAATGTTCCGGCCTGAGCATGTAGAAGGGTTTCGCCAACAACATCCCGGGATCAAGATTTTGGTTCATCCGGAGTGTCCACGCTCAGTCAATGATTTGGCTGATGTGTCCGGAAGCACTGGGAAAATCATCGACACGGTTCAAAATAGTCCCGCTGGAACGAAGTGGGCAATCGGTACGGAACTGCATCTTGTCAATCGACTCAAGGCTGAGCATCCTGAGCAAGAGATCCACTTTTTGAGTCCAGTCGTCTGCATGTGTGCCACGATGTATCGCATCGATTTGCCGCATCTGTGCTGGACGCTTGAGAATCTCAGGGATGGCGTGATTGTCAACCAAATCAAAGTCGAGGAAGAGACGAGCAAGTGGAGTCTGATCGCTCTGGAACGTATGTTGGCTGTACACTAAGGCGTGGCTGTTTCGAGAATTTCAGCTGCACAAGATGGGTTAAGCCAGTTTGGCTTTCTCGGCCGCAATCATTCGTGTCACGATATCCCGAAGAGATAGTGTGATGTCCCATTCAGGGTAGTGCCGGCGCAGCTTGGACAGGTCACTGATGTAGCACATGTGATCTCCCTTTCTAGCCTCGCTGGAGAGGTCGTACTCCAGTTCGTAACCGCCGATCTCTCGGATCATTGCGATGCATTCCAGTACACTGGCAGCATTTTCGCGACCTCCGCCGATGTTGTAAACTTCTCCCGGACGGGGTTGCTGCGCGAAGGCGTCGAACGCTTTGACCACATCACTGCATTCAATCTGGTCGCGGACCTGTTTGCCCTTATATCCAAACACGGTGTAAGGCTTGCCGTGAACTGCAACGTGAACCAGATAGCTGAGGAAGCCATGAAGCTCAACTCCGCTGTGGCTGGCGCCTGTCAGGCAACCCCCACGGAAGATACCCGTGTTAAGTCCAAAGTAGCGGCCGTACTCCTGTGCCAAAATGTCTGCCGCCGCTTTGGATGCGCCAAACAGTGAATGCATCGTCTGGTCAATTCGGCACTCTTCGGTGACTCCGTTGTAGTCTTGCCGGTCTGCATAGTCCCAGCGAGTTGCAAGTTCCTGCAGGTTCATTTCGTTCGGAGAGTCACCATAAACTTTGTTTGTGCTCATATGGCAGAATACCGCCTCAGGAGCAAATTGACGTGTGGCTTCCAGCAGGTTGAGGGTGCCGTTAGCATTGACCTCAAAATCCAAAAAGGGGATGGCGGCAGCACGATCGTGACTAGGCTGTGCAGCGCAATGAATGATCAGGTCCGGGCGTTCATTCTTAAAAAGGTCAAAGATCGCATCTCGGTTGCGTATGTCGAGCGATTCAGTGCGGAAAGATTGCGTCTCGGATTCCAGTTGCTTGCGGTTCCATTCCGTGCTGCCCGTGGGGCCGAAAAAAGTGGATCGCATGTCATTGTCGATCCCGATGACCTGATTATCCGGCGCGTCCCAGTGTCTTACTGCAGCAGAACCAATCAAACCACTCGATCCAGTGACGACAACAAGCACATTCAACTCGATTCAGTACGCGGTTTTATTTTGATTTGAAGCACACTCACCAGTGAATCAGCGAGTTTGCGAATCTGTTAACTTTGGCTGCCAAGTCGAATGCTGAGCACACCGAATGTCGGACAGCTTGAAAAGTTGGCAGCAATGACCTGAACATCACCACTTGGACGTACGCCCATGCTTTTCCAAGCTGAACGATTTATTCTACAGGAACTATTCTAGAGGCACTCGAGGGCTTAGCGGGTAAGGCTGCCGCTGGTTGCGGTATGATCCAGTTAGCAGCAGACGAGTCTTTAAGCACTCATCAAGCCCAGGTCGATGTGCGATTCGTGTAGTATCTCCGCAAAATGATCGTGGCTGGATTTGGTTTCGAGCTAAGAAGATGACTAGCTCTGAAAGTGGTCTGAAGTAGGAGCTTTTGAAGCCACAAAACCGCCGGGAAGGCGACCACTTCGTCGCGACAAGTGACAGGGACAACACTCAATGGTTGGTAGAAAAGAAGGGGTGGCTAAAGGGACTCGAACCCTCGACCCTCGGAATCACAATCCGATGCTCTAACCAACTGAGCTAT
>DOPG01000183.1 GCA_003513555.1 Rhodopirellula sp.
CATGGATGACGTTCACAAATCCCTCTGCAACGGTGAAACAGTCATGCGTACAATCAAGCCAGCAGTCGCGAACAGCAAGTTTCTATTCCTGTGTGACAAGAACGGCAACATCATCGGAATCATTCCCGCAACAGCCGCCTAAACTAACCCGGATGGACCGCTTCAGTTTTACTGCTGTGTATCGAGAACACTCTCGTTACCGCGGATCATGCATCACTTCGTGACCGAAGTCATGGTCGCCTCGTGAACGCCATAACATGGTACCATTAGAGTCTCCAGTGCTGAGCTGGTCACACCAGAAGGTCGTGAATCACGCGACCGTGTACATCAGTCAAACTTTCGTCGCGGCCCTGATGAAAGTAGGTCAGCAATTCGTGATCGAGCCCCATGATGTGCAGAATCGTCGCGTGCAGATCGTGCAAGTGAACTTTGTTCTCGACAGCTTCGAAACCCAGTTCATCGGTCTTACCGTAATTAAGACCACCTTTGACCCCGCCTCCCGCCATCCACATTGAAAAGCCATAGGGATTGTGATTGCGTCCCGGTGCATTCTGCCCTTCGCTAAACGGCATCCGCCCAAATTCGCCGCCCCAGATGACAAGTGTTTCATCCAAGAGCGAGCGACGTTCAAGATCAGCCAGCAACGCAGCAATGGGCCGATCCACCTCGGGTGCGTGCTGCCCGTGGTTCGACTCGATACCGGCATGAGCATCCCATGTTTCCTCCAGATGTCCTCCACCAGAATAGAGCTGTATGAATCGAACGCCACGTTCGACAAGTCGACGAGCAATTAAACAATTGCGACCGTATTCATCGGTCGGCTGTTTTCCAACGCCATACATATCCAGCGTCTCGCTTGTTTCCCCGGACAGGTCAACGGCCTCGGGAGTCGCGGCCTGCATACGGTAAGCAAGCTCGTAGCTATTGATCCGCGCTGCCAGCTCTTTACCACTGCCGCGTTGATCGAGATGCAGTTGATTGATTTCGGCTAGCAGATCAAGTTGCTCTCTCTGTGCCTTTCGCAAGATATGACTGGGGCCACTCAAATCCAGAATGGGATCACCCGAAGGACGAAACAGGGTTCCAGAGTAGGTCGCCGGCATGAAACCACTCGCCCAGTTGGGTTGTCCACTGATTGGCCCACCACGCTTATCAAGCATAACGACGTAGCCAGGCAAATTCTCATTCTCTGTTCCTAATCCATAAACCGACCAACTCCCTAAGGATGGACGACCGATCTGGGTCTTACCCGTGTTCATGGCGACAAGAGCCGAACCATGCGCGTGGCTATCCGTGTGACAGGAATTCAACACACACAATTTGTCGGCATGCTTGCGAACTTCTGGAAAATAGTCCGAAACCAACAACCCACTCTCTCCTCCTGGGCGAAAGGGACGCCATGCGGGAGTAAGAAACCCCACCTTGCGGCCACCTGAGTTGATATAGGTTTTGTCAGCAGGCAGCTGTTTACCCGCATACTTTTCGAGCTCCGGCTTGTAGTCGAACGTGTCTACCTGAGAGGGAGCACCATTCATTGTCAGAAAAATACATGATTTGGCTCGCGGTTTGTGATGACCTTTTCTGGCAGCAATTGGATTAGATGGCTGAGCATTCTCGGCGTTTGCATCCGAGCCCAAAAAAGAGTCCCGAGCAAGCAGTTCCGCAAGCGCAAGCCCAGTGAATCCACAGCCCATTTTCCAGACAGCCTCGCGACGAGTCTGACCACAAGGGTACCGTTGTTTTTGATTCATGTTTGCCTCAATCGATGAATAAAAACTCGTTCGAGTTCATCAACACGTGACACAGCGACGCAAGCGCCAGGGTCTGCCTATCCATCTGTGGCGCAGGTTTCTCAGAGTTCATCAAAATACTGTAGTGCTCTGCCAGGTGCGTTTCCACCGATCGTCGTTCACGGTCTGTCAGAGCACGCTCATAGACACGGATTTCGGCGACACTCCCTTTCCAGAATTCACCATTAATATTGCCCTGCTGCCCGATGACCCACGGCGTATCGAGTCGGCGTTTGGAGAGCTGATTTGCTGACTTGAGCAACTGCCCATTCTGAAACACGGAGGCAGAATTCTGTCCATTGACCGCGCTCAGGACGAAAGGTTTTGTACGGTCAGAAACTTCGCCAGCCGACCCAAATGCGTCACTAAAACGCACCGTATTCTCAGCTGTCAGGCCGAGAAACAAAGAGGACGTTGAATTTCCATCACGGCCACTCCAATTCGAAAACAAGGTACGATGCCCTGCGCCATGATCATCACGAACAACGCAAACAATGGTACACAGCGGCTCAGCAAGAATAGGTCCAGCAAGATTCATGAACTGGCCAGCTCCATCAAATTGCAGAGCAGGCTTACCGCCAATTCCGTCCGCAGCCAACGTGGGCTGCGCATCAGGCTGTGACTGCGTCGCATGATGACCTTGCCCTGAAAGATCGGAGACAGACTCGACAGCGAATTGCTTCCGGTCGGCTGTGACTACGTTTTCCGCATTCAGATTGAGAACCAGAGAATCAGCCGTTCGCGAAAAAATGTCCTCCCAGTCTTCTTGCAAAGCACCATCGTGGTTGGGTTCAGAGAAAATCCTCTCCTGAGTCGCAACATGCTCGATCGATCGCTGCAATTCCAACTCAGTGGGTTGACGCTTCAAGACGGAACGCCACGCCATTTTCACTTGCTCGCGAATCCCCGCAGTGGACTTCCGGATTACGGTGGCAAGTTGTTCGCTACGGTCGTGCACAAATCGGTTATTCAGCAGCGCCAATGCTTGTGTTGGTACAATTGTGACATTTCGCTGCCCACACGAAAGGGTTGGTTCGCTCAGATCAAAGGTCGTCATCATCGGTGGCAGCAACCCACGTTTCAGATACATGTACAGGCTTCTACGATTCTGCAATTCGGAAGGAGCGGCCTGCCATGCGGTTGATTTCCGGGACAAACCTTCCAGCGCGTCTGGACTGATAGTCGCCTTGAAGCCAACACCTCCTTGCTTCAGATCCAATTCACCCGTGACCGCCAGCAACGAGTCCCGCAAGGCCTCTGCGTCGAGACGGCGGCGTTCAGCATGCCACCACAATCGATTGGTTGAATCAAGCTTCTCAAGCTCACTTGATCGCGAATGAAATACTCCTTGCTGCCATGTCTGTGAATTCAGAATCAATCGGTGAATCGATTTCATGCGGCGTCCGCCAGCATCAAATTCGGAAGCCAACCAATCGAGCAACTCAGGATGCGTAGGAGGATCTGCCAGAAAACCAAAGTTATTGGGAGTTCTCACAATCGCTTGCCCAAAATGGTGTTGCCACATTCGATTGACAAGCACGCGAGACGTCAAAGGATGCTCGGGGCTGGCAATCCACTCGGCGAGCTGGCGTCGTCGATGCGATGTCGTCGCATCGGCCGGAGGTGCATCGAAGGAATTTTCCAACGATGGAATGAAGGAAAGCGATCCAGGAATCACTTCCTCGAGGGGTTGGTCACGTTCTCCATTTTTCAAGCGATGAAGCGGTTTTGGTTTTGGACTCGTGTCAGTCCAGGCCAGCACATCATCAAAGCCGATCTGTGCTGCCGTAGGGCCACCAAGTTGTTTGCCACCCGTCAACAAGGGCCCAGCCCAGAAAGCCGAAGCCATTCGGTAGTAGTCTGTTTGTGTGATTGCATCAAACTTGTGGGAGTGACAACGAGCACACTTGACCGTCAAGCCAAAGAACGCTGAGGAAGTTGTGTGCACAAGATCCTCAAGACGCTCGTATTGATAGTCGAGCCGATCATTGGGTTCATCGTTCCACGTCCCAAGACGCAGAAATCCGGTCGCAATCACAGACTGTTGTGTGCGGTTGGCGATTTCGTCCCCGGCAATCTGCTCGATGATGAACTGATCAAACGGCATGTCACTGTTGAATGCCTGCACCACCCAGTCGCGATACTTCCAAGCAAAGGGCTTTTCCTGATCGCGTTCATATCCACTGGTATCCGCGTAGCGTGCAAGATCGAGCCAGTACCTTGCCCACCGTTCGCCATACTGCGGCATCCCTAACAAACGATCCACCAACTTTGCCCAGGCATCCGGGGCCTGATCATTTTCAAAAGCAGTGACCGCAGCCTCACTCGGTGGCAATCCTATGACATCGTAATACAGCCTACGAATCAGAGTCCTGCGATCTGCGCGAGGAGCCGGCTTGAGATTGTGCTTTGCAAGTTCGGCACCAATGAATGCATCAATCGGATTATCGGGCTGTAATACTCCCTCCAGGGAGGGTACGGAGGGTCGAGTGACAGGTTGAAGCGACCACCAATCGCGCCCAGCACGAACGTCGTTGGTATGCTCAAAGTAATCCAGAACACGGGCTTTTGGCCACTTCATACCTTCATCGAGCCAGTGGCGAAAGAGTTCGACTTCCGAGTCCGTAAGCTTCTGTGACCGCCCTTGTTTTTCAGGCGGCATCTCACCGGAGGTAATTCGTTCAAGAAGGTAACTGGCAGCAGGATTTTGTATATCGACGGCAGCTCCGGAATCGCCACCTGCCGCCAAGCCGTTACGACTGGTCAACAACAAACCACCGGAAGGCTCTTTCCCCTGATGGCATTCGACACACTGCTTGATCAACAACGGTGCAATCTGTGACTCGAACTCAATGGCGGCAATTTGCTGCTCCTGGGCGTTTAGTGAAACGCTTGTCCCAAGCAGACAAACAGTGAAGCAGAAACCAAATGCGAACCATCCATCACACGCAACCGCAGCCTCGCGCAACGATTTCAAACAGGTACCTCGAATAACAAGGCTAGGCCACATGGGTCATCTCACTGTGATTTCAAGATCTAACACCGGCACTGGCTAACACCG
>DOPG01000431.1 GCA_003513555.1 Rhodopirellula sp.
AGAACAATCGCAAGGACTTCGACTCGCGGCCCATAGGCTGAGGCAAACCCACGTTGCAGATCGTCCTCCGTCAACACGACCTCGTCTTCAACTAATTTCTGCAATGCAACACTCGGCCAAACCGCATCGGCAATGTAAACCTCTTGTGTGGTTTCACCTGATTCGGTGACTGACCCGAGCCAAGCCGCTACATCTGCCTGCCCATCACTCTTGATATAACCATAACGAAGAGCCGCACGTGCGATTTCAGTGTCCACGTCCTGCTGCGTCACCTGCTTCTTTGCGGTCCTCAGAGCCTGACGCAACAAGGTGCGATTAATTTCACCATCCAGTACTGCAGGACCATGTCGTTTGATGCATTCGCCAGCGACCAATGAAACCATCAGTTTCTCACCGTTGATGACCGCTGCAACCCCCGGATACTGCTTACTCAGCTCAGGATTACCTAACACTTTCACGACTTTCGCTTCTCTTTGAAGCCCGGTGAACAACTCGGCCGAAGCACCTCGCATCTTTTCATCACGAATCCGATCCGTGATCTGCTCGCGAATCGCAGGTAGTGCTTGCGGACTTGGTTGTGACGCGGGAATCCGACGAACAGCCTGAAGAAAGATCCACTGATCCCCCAGCTGCAAGATTTCGGAAACATCACCGGTTTGCAACCCGAACGCAACATTTTCCAAACGCGTGTCTCCACTGTACCTTCGAATTGGTGGGATCAGCCCCCCCACGCTGGCACTCGCCTCATCCTCACTAAACTTCTTGGCAAGATTAGCAAACTGCTCTGGAGTTGCTTTTGCCTGTTGATTCAATTCCAGAGCACGAGCTCGCTCCGCAACCATGATCAGTCGGCATTTTACGGCCTCGCCAAACTGCGCGACGTATGCCTGATTGAATTCGTCTTCACTCACCAGCACTTTGTCTGAAACCAAAGCTCGCAAAGCAAGCATCGGCCAGACAATTTCACGACTATACTGGCCCGGGGTGATGTCACGCTCTTCCTGCAACAACTGCAAGTAACTTTCCAGCGACAGTCCAAACTTGGCTGCCAAGCGGCGAATCTCATCACTGACTTCCAGATTGGTGACCTCTACACCACGATTCACACACTCTTGCATGATCAACTGGCGATTCACCATGTTGTCCAAGACATCGCCCCCGTAGCGTTTCACCGCTTCGTCCGCCAACGTCTTGCGAGTGATTGGCTCAGCGTTCGCAACTGCGACCACGTTATTACTTTCCTGACCTTCTGCCCGCCCTGGCATCGCAGCAGTGAAAATGGTCATCGAGAACACAACCAACCAGAACCGCACTGATTTCAGGCAGGGTTGGATTCGAGCAAATTGCAACGGCATCACGGTCACTCCTTTGAACCGGTATTGGGTCTGCACTCACTCGTCACACATCACCGACTGGCAATCTCCACGCCACGCGGCAACTAACCTCGTGCAACGAACCCACGAAGATTAGAGAATCACGAGGATTTGCTCAAGACGAATGAACCAATGACCGACCCGCTAGTTGCTAGCATTTGCTGTCGTGGTGACATTTGTACAAAACGTTGTAAGACATACCGAATCGCTTATATCCGGTAACGCGCGTGTATTCATTTTCCTTTGCTTGCGGCGCTCAGTTTTGGTTCATTCCTCTGCGTTTTACGCGATTCGATCAAAAATCCCAACTTAAAAAAACGAATTGGCACGAACCATGCTTAGAAGCAAGTCCGTAAAGAGCGAGGGGCAACTGGCCCACGCAAACCTCCCCACTTATGAAGGCAAAGGAACAGCCATGTTGGTACTTACAAGGAAAGCAGACGAACAAATTCTCATCGGTGATGATATCAAAATCACTTTGATACGGGTTCGAGGCAACAGCGTCCGAATCGGGATTGATGCACCTAAGAAAATTCGCGTTGTCCGTGGCGAGTTGGCTGCCCGGGATGCGAACGAAGCCTCCGCACCGATCGTGGAACGAGAAGAAGTGTTTGCACGCCCAGAGGCACAGCCCAAGTACACCGGCGAATGCAACCGCATCGCTACGGGAAAGAACAATGCGAGCGTTTCAAGTAGCGGCCCGAGTGCCGCCCCCCCCTACCACGCAACCACATCGAATACGGGCCGCCCCCATGCAAGGGAATTATTCGTAAAGCCAGTTGCAATGCCGAATACTCTTGAGAAAACGAAGCGACCACCGCTTTCTGCATTTGTATCTGCCACTTGATACCTATCGTTTGATCACAACCGGAACACGTGCATTCGCATCTTTTTGCTGATCATTCAGTCTTACTACTGTTGGTCGCACCAGGTTTTTACTTTCATTGGCCAGACGGTCTCCGGCATCAACTTCATGCAGGTGTTCCAGCAAGATGCGACGAACCTCGAAGATCGTCTTGCTAATCATATGGATCGTCGTATGCGGTGCGTCAACAATCAATTCGCTTTCCACATCTTCCATCGTGGCACTATCAAAGTCGACGACACCATCGCCGTTGCCGGAAGTGAACGAGCTTTCGGTGACACCAACGATGTTGTGATACTTGACTTGCGGGGACGACTTAGCCCGCAGCATAACGGGGAAAATTGGTGATTCAGGTGCCAACGAGTCGATGGCATTTGAAACCGTAAGTAAGTCCGTATCTTTGAAGAGGCTTCGATTTTCAGCCACCAGCCGATTCCCCGACATGACTGCCATTGTCGGCAGCTTGATAAACTTGCGTGCAAGCCAACGCGTATAATCGTTTGCAAATTCACTGCCACGGTGAGGCGTTCCGATCGTGACCACTCTTCTTATGGATTCATTGGGTTTAAAGAACAGAGTACTCACGAGTTTATTGCGTTCAGCCTCAGGCCCATTAATCTTCTGCTTCGCCTCGTTGGCTGTTCCTGCTTGTTCGTAGCTAACGCTCCGCCAAAAATCGTCACCGCTTTCGATGGTTTGAAGCCGACTGACGAGGCCACCCATGCTGTGTCCCACCAGCACCATCTGATCCATCATTTGATCCTGATGCTTGGGGTCAAACGCAGTTCTCAAATCCTGTAAGTCCCGACGCAATTCCGTCGCACTATTCCAAAAGGGCTGCCCCGATGGATAGAGATAGAACCAGAACTGATAACGCTCTCTGATCTCAGGAAAACTCCGTAGATCATTGAACATATCCATCCAGGTCATTGGACTGGACCAGAGACCGTGAACCATCAAAACCGGAATCCGATCCGGATCATATGGTTCCAACATATACAGGCCACATTTTTTCTGCAGATCATTGGGGTTTAACAGTCCCTCGGTAGCCTTATTGCGCTGCCGAAACTCGGGACTATCCAGAAAGAACGCCAAAGGCGCCGTGAGGTCTGTCTCCAACGGCACCCACTTTTCTCCAAGATGGATCTGGTTTGC
>DOPG01000451.1 GCA_003513555.1 Rhodopirellula sp.
CAGTTCACCTGAACCTAAGATGTTCTCCCGCCCTCATCCTATTGATATCTTCGCATAGACCACCGCGGCGACACCGGAACAATCTTCCCAAGTAGACGCAACCCGGACAGTGTGATTTTTTTCAATACTCGGTGAAAAGACAGAAGGCGCTCGTCCGGAATTTCAAACAGATGATGAATTCCATAGTCGCGTAAACACAGACGCAGTTAGTCCCCAATGGTGAGGTGCGCCCTGTTGCGACCTTGTTTTTCAGTCGCTTCACTCCGAGCATTCTTGATGTCGAACCCAATCTTTATCCAGGTCGAGCATTCTTCGTGAGCGTTACCTCATTACCTTCGAGGTTAAACTCAAGGTCATCGGTAAGTCGCTCCATGAATAGCAAACCATACCCAACACCTTGGTGCAGTCGAGTGAGCGTTGCCTTCTCAAAGAAGTTCTCAACGTCGAACCCATCCCCCCCGTCTCGCACCGTGACCTTCAGGACAGTACGGTCTACATCCACACGCACTTGAGTACGTCGCTCTTTATAGGGCGATTCCGCCTTACGTTTCTCGATCAAGTCAGTGGTCGCATGTCCGAAAATGGTTTGATGATGCCTTGGAGTCACCGACGGGCCTAAACCCAAATTGCCACGATACATGGCATTGACCAGCGCATGTTCTAACGCGAAGCCAAACCGGGTGCGTTCCGCGGCTGGAAGCAAATGCATGGCCTCAGCAACCTGTAACACCAACGTCACAAGTGGCGAAATCAACCGCGGCTCATTGGGCAGATCAAAATCAAAAGAGTTCGCTTGCAACTTTGCCAAGAGCGGTCCGTAAGGGTCATTTCCAAACCTGACTCGACATACCGTCTCCACTGTATCAATCAGGAGCCCCTGAAGTTGCTCATCGGAGACACAAGCCACCGCCCCCGCCACCAACGACTCCTCTGCAAGCTGTTCCGCCCCTTTGGGAGTGATAAAGATGACCACCACATCAGGGAAATGAGCTTGAACCCCGCGTACGAATTCAGAGCCGCTCATTTCTTTCAGAGTAAGATCCGAAACGACTAAATCGATCGTACCCTGCCGAAGAGCTTGAATCGCGTCTCTACCGTTACATGCGTGCTTGACCGCATGCGCCTTTCGCTCGAGCAAAATACGAATTTCAACAGCACGCGTTGGGCTAGACTGCACAAGCAGTATTTCTGCCATCTGCTCGATGCCCCCGATTGCGGAGTGTCAACAAGGCCAAATACAACCAGACCAACAGCTTAACAGTTCAACACCCTACAGTGTGGATTGTGATCATTGTAAGCCTCAGCGGTCCATTCTCGGTACGAGAAACCACCTCACGCGTTTTTTCAGTCGACCTCCACGCCCGCAGACGAGCGGTTGGAGCGTCGTCGTTTGCACAAGATGGCGAGATACAGCCCGCCACTACCGCTGCCTTGCCTTGGGGGCCGCCTTTCAGATCGCGTCAGTCCCCGAAGGGGTGCAACGCTGCCGCCCATCAATTACAAGGCCGCCGCCCAGCATTCATCCCTTATGTTCCGCTCACCTTCGCAGGGATCGATACGTTCAGCAGGCACTGTCACGTTGCAAATGACCAATCGGTGCTCAACGGGTGTGTTCACTTATCGACCGAAACTCACAGTCACAGTCCTGGCGTGAAGTCATCTTCGGATGAGAGCGCCAAAGCAAACTCTGCAAGTAACTGCGCAACATTGTGAATGTCACTCAAAGAAACAACCTCGACCGCAGAGTGCATGTAACGATTCGGAATGGCAACCAA
This sequence comes from Rhodopirellula sp., assembly GCA_003513555.1. Classification (GTDB taxonomy): domain Bacteria; phylum Planctomycetota; class Planctomycetia; order Pirellulales; family Pirellulaceae; genus Rubripirellula. Next base: position 1,776 of record DOPG01000451.1, read on the forward strand.
GCCAGTTGCTACCCCTGAGCCGTGAACCTGTAACGCGTTTGCGTCATTTGGCGTCGCTCTACCGATTGCTGCCAACTGAAAGGGGATCGAGTACTGTTCACACAAATCAATCAGACGTTGTGACACCTTGGGGTTGATATTTGGCCCACGGAAGATAACGGGCCCCTCACCAATTGAAATGTGTCCTTGCTTCTGCTTGTCGATGGTGGGGCAGTCGGATGCATGAGTGACATCAACCGCGATCGCCACGGCAGGTTGCACACTACCGGCCGCTGTTTTCGCACCGCGTAGTCCGATCTCTTCCTGAACAGTGGAAACGGAGTGGAGGTGACACCTCAAATCCTGAGATGCTGTACGAGCCCGTCTCAAGGCCTCCATCACGGTCCACATCCCCGTCTTGTTGTCCATGCCAGGCCCAGAAACAAGTTCGCCCATCAACGGCTGATATCTCAACGCGAGCGTAACGGGATCCCCAATCATCACCTTCTCAGATGCCTCTTGACCGTCGGCCGCACCAATATCAAGCCATAAGTCACTCAGGTCGACGACTTTTTTGCGTTCTTCAGCTGTGAGCAAGTGAATGGGTTTGCGGCTAATTACGGCAGGAATCGGTCCCTGCCGAGTCCAGATGGTCATGGGCTGGCCGATCAGTTGCTGTGGATCCCAGCCCCCAATCGTCTGAGCAAACACAAAACCTGCATCATTGATGTACGAAATCAGCATCCCAATCTGATCACAATGTCCTGCGTACATCAGACGCGGCCCATCAGTCTCACCCGTGGACGCAATCAGGTTCCCATGCACATCGATTCGCACATCATCGGCGAAGGGAGAAATATAGTCACGTACTAACGCTTGAATTGGTTCCTCGAACCCTGATGGGCTAGGAGTTTCAATTGCCGCTTGAAAAAATTTGGCTGCGGATTCATCCATCTTGACTTGTTCCATGACAACACAGGGAGACTTGATTTTCTGTAGGTTAACCAGATGTACGACAATTTTTACACAGCAAAGCTCCTCGTTCTTTCCGACGTGCCGCCATGCTCGAACCTACCTAAGGTCCCAGGAACTTGGAGCGGCCGACGTAGCCAACCAAACGATTGGTCAACCTGCACCCCAAACCGCGGTACGTTCCTACATTAGCGTACCGAGCAGACAAAGCACGCCTTGCACATCCGCAAGCCTTACTTTACCGCTCAGTCCCCCTACCTTGCCGATGCCCTCACGCTGCGTCAATGACAAACGTCGCAGCAAAGTCGGAGGCCCCGCTTCGTGCCTCAGAATTGCAGGGATGCAATCGAGCAAAACAACACCAAGTTGCCCACTGGATCTCGCCCACCCAAGTGGCGGGCCCGCACTTTGGGTTCTGCTGGCACCCACCCCCCAACGAGGATTTTGCCGCTCAAAACTTGAGCAAAAACTGGCGATGAAGCCCAGTTTAAAGTTCAAAACGCCGCTAGTAACATCTGCAACGGTGGGCAAACACACCCAAAAATCGGGCAAGGTAAAAGAAACAAAAAAAACTTTTAACAAACACCGCTCTTTACACAACGACCTCGCATCCTACCCGATCGCTCTGATTCTTCGGAATTTACGCACTTTTAGCATGTCGCGGTGCATTTCCAAAACGCGAATCTATACCCAATGCACCGACGAAACGGTTGATAGTGCTTGTTACTAATCAAACGCACTAAAGAGTTAGGCCAGTTTTACTCGAAACTAACTCTCGGACAGTGAACCCTTTTTAAGGGATGAGTTCAATCCTCGCGATCGACGCGGGTGATTGGGTTCCAAACGACGGGAGAGTTTTACTGTCTACCCAGGGGGGATTCTGGGAAACGCAACAGGCTGTTGCCAACTCGCATGATGCGATGAGGCAACGACCACGAGCAACTCGGCGGCCATAGCCGAACGTTCCTATGTTGAACATGACTTACGTGAAAGCGTAGGCCACACATTCAGCTTTCAGGACCGTTGGGCGTTGATCGCCGCAGGTTTGCAGCTTCTACCCCTGCCACAGAAATGTGGGCGGTCACATTGGTGGCCATTTTAATGAAGTTTTGACAACCAAAACCGCGAGGATCCCGCAGGGCGAGCGTCGCAAGATGCAAACCGGGTGGCCCAGACCCAACGTTGATAATGAAACCATCTATCTGTTTACCGTGACCCACCACGTTAAATGGAAGTGACCGCTCAGGACCGGTCGCTTGAATTCATCACCTACGAAGACGGGCTGCGAGAGCAATGGTTACCGACGCACCATTGTTCGAGGGAATAAAACGAGGCGTTATGGAGAACCTAGTATGAAGGTCTTCACAACTGGACAGGTCGCCAAGATCTGTAAAGTAGCACCCCGAACCGTTTCAAAATGGTTCGATTCGGGGCGTTTGAAAGGCTATCGCATTCCTGGATCACAGGACCGCCGTATTCCGAGAGAGTACTTGATTAAGTTTCTCAAGGAGCATGGTATGCCCCTGGGTGATTTGGAAGACGAAGCAATGGCAAAGTGCCTTATCGTCGCCCAAGACCAGGTGTTAATCGAAAATCTGAAGCGTGAGCTTCCTCCAGAGAAAGCGTTCAAAGTGGCGGTTGCCGCGAGCGGTTTCGAGGCTGGAATTCAGGCAGAGAGTTTCAACCCGGATTGTATCATCGTTGACTTTTCAATTGGCAAGATCGAAGCAGTGCAAATCTGCCAGAACTTGCGTAAGAACATTGATTTCACCGATATTATCCTGATCGCGTTGTTGCCAGATGATGGCCAACCGATGAGCTTTGATCGAAGCAGCATCAACGAAACGTTCAAAAAGCCGTTCGACGCCCATTTGTTGGCAGAGCGACTTAGAACTCTTGTTGGTACAAAAAAAGAGTTGGTCTAGTTTCGGACCCAGCTGAACGGATTCAGCTAAAGTACGAAACAATGATCCTGAATGCCTCGTCGAATAAGCGTTTCACATCCCCGCAGATGTGAGACGCTTTTTTTTTTGCGCACCACGACATTCCCACTCTTCCTTTATTGGTTGACAAACGAGTGCCCACTCTGGAAAGTGGGATGCGGTGGCAGTAAGGCATCGATGACGCCACCCCACGAATCACCACTGATCCGGAGTGCTCCACTGAAAAACACACCCACCCATTTCGATTCTGACGGTAAGGCACACATGGTGGATGTCTCTGCTAAATCCCCCTCCATTCGTGAGGCAACAGCAGCTGGAGAAATTGTCATGTCGATGGCAACTGCGGAACTAATCAAGTCTGGAAACGCAAATAAAGGAGATGTGCTGGGTGTTGCCCGTTTGGCAGCCATTCAATCAACCAAGCACACACACCTGCTGATTCCCCTCTGCCACGCAATTCCAGTCGAAGGCGTTTCGGTCAAATTCGCATGGCGGGAACCAACAGACGACCAAGTCAACGCGAATTCCGAGAGGACTCCCCACCAGGCACACCTGATATGCGAAGCGCGCGTCAGAACCTCTGCTAAAACTGGTGTTGAGATGGAGGCTTTGACCGCGGTCGCGGTTGGATGCCTGACCGTCTACGACATGGTAAAAGCCGTAGAACGTGGCATGGAGATCAAGAATCTTGGACTACTGGAAAAAAAAGGGGGGAAAACCGGTGACTACCAACGGGTGTAAGGCAGCCCGTTGCCTGCAAACAGGCGTTTGCGGTTAAGCAAACGAGGGTAGGAGTGAGCTTTCGGCGGTTGCTAACGCCTCGTATTCTTTACCCTGTGGACCAACACAGCCTCCTGATGAGTCACTTCGAGATGGATTCGACAAGCACACTTCCGACCACTGCTAGCGAGCGAGCGGCGCGATCCTCGCAACCGGCATCCCAAAACGCCAGCAAACGCATCTCGAGGCCGCCCGCGGCAAATGCACGCGTCGCTGGTATGCCGAGTAACGCATCTGCCAAGGAAATGATGCTGCGTTTGAGCGCACCGGTTTCTGCGGAGTTGCTGGCGGTCGAACAAAGGTTAGCTCAAGAACTCCGTAGTCCACACGAGGAACTCGTTGCGGTACTCCAACACGGGACACAGTTGGGCGGGAAAAGGCTTCGCCCAGCATTACTGCTACTGACCGGCGCTGCGGTGGGTTCGCTTGGTTCGGACCACATACTCCTGGCCAGTGTCGTCGAAATGGTACACACTGCCACATTGATCCATGATGATGTTCTAGATCAGGCAGAGACCCGTCGCCACGTCGCAACAATCAACGCTCGGTGGAACGAACATACCAGTATCTTGGTTGGCGACTACCTTTTCGCCCAAAGCTTCCGTCTCGCCGCCACGTTGTCCTCAACCCAAGCGTGTCAAATGGTAGGTGAAGCAGCGCGGCTGGTCTGCGAGGGTGAGTTGAGGCAGGTATTATCACGGGACGCGTTGAACGTGTCCGAGGAGGACTATTTTGCCATGATCCGAGGCAAAACGGCCGAACTGTGCCGCGTTTCATGCGAACTGGGCGCCACATACTCCCAAGGGGTAAAGACGACGGTTGAAGCGATGGGGCGTTATGGGGATGCTCTTGGAATTGCGTTTCAGATTGCTGATGACTTTCTCGATCTCTGGGGTGATGACAACACCGTAGGAAAGACACTTGGCACCGATATCCAACAGGGAAAAATGACGCTTCCCCTGATCCGTCTTCGTGACACGATGGCAGTGCCACAGTGGGACGAAATCTGCAAGATCCTCACCGGTCCTGCCGTTGACCGGTTAGATGCTGTCATGCCTTTCCTGCACCAAAGTGATGCGAGATGGTATACCCGGCGGGTTGCTGAATCATTCAGGGAACGTGCGATTCGCTCCCTGGACTGCCTGCCCGAGAGTGAGGCAAAACGTTCACTGGTAGAACTCGCCAAATTCAGCGTCGATCGACGGTTCTGAACGCGCGGGTGAATCCCGCAATCACAGTATCACTCCAACTCTGCATCAACTTCATTTCGCTGGTTGCATGCTTGCCTATTGCACCGCACTTATTTGCATATTTCGCAAGTTAGCGGCGTTAAGTGCTGCAGTCGTTCCAAAAAGTCAGAGCGGATACTGAAGCACTATCGTACGACCGATTTCCAGTCCTTATAATGGGGAGCTGACACTCGCTTCCATCCAACGGTTACCCGCATGCACAAGACTATCGTCGTTTTGGCACTTCATTTCATGGTCGCTGCTACTTGCTCAGCCCAAAACAAATCACCTGCCACGCATCGCATTTTTGCCGGCACGGGTGAGCCTGTCCGAAACACAGTACCCTACCCACCCGGAACCCCCGCAGGAACAGCTGCCAAACTGCCAATTGGCAACCCTTTTGGAATCGAATTCTCAGAGGACAGCGTGTGGATCACGTCGGTGGACGATCACTGCATCTCCCGTGGAAAATCGAATGGAAAAAAACTTCGTCGGGTCGTTGGAAATGGGCTCATCGGATACTCCGGTGACGGCGGCCTA
>DOPG01000010.1:0-11141 GCA_003513555.1 Rhodopirellula sp.
AAATAGCCGAAAGTACCCTCCACCGATCGGTACCTTTGCGATTCGACTTTGCCAGAACGAAGGCGGGATTTCCGTGATCTCACCAGCAGGCGTTATACGAGTATGAATATCGGGTCTGGCATCTGGGACGCCATAACGGTCGTGACGGATTGGAAAAATACTACTATCAAGTTTGAAACCTTCTTCCGCAAGGATCTCTAACGCCCATAGAGATTTGTTTGTGATCGAAAAACTTGGTGCTCGATAGGCAGTCACATCAACGCTGGTTGCCTCAGCGATTGCCTTCTTGCTGTCTTTAATGTCTTGTCTGAATTCTTTCCGATTCAAAGTGTAAACAAGTCGATGCCAGTAGCCATGTGATGCTAGTTCGTGCCCCGCTTCTGAAATCCGACGGATCAACTGGGGGTGTTTTTTTGCAACCCATCCTAAGACAAAGAAGGTGCCTTTAACTCCAGCATCCGAAAAGATGGATAGCAGGTGCTCGGTATTCGCTTCAACGCGGCAGGGCATCGAGTCCCATTCCTCACGCTTGATTCGGTGGTCAAAAGCTGAGACCTGAAAATAGTCTTCAACATCGACCGTAAGCATGTTGGGAATGGTGGTGGGACAAGTTCTGCTAGACACTATTTTGCGCACTTAGTGGACGGCTTCGCGACTAAGCTCACGATCGCTAGGTGTAATGTCTCGTTGGTGAAGGAACACGCTACTACGTATTAGGTAAATCTAACCGGTCGGTCGTGCAAGCGATATTCATTCTGGTGACAAGGCGGCTGGAGTAGACGTTTGGCAAAGACAAGCTACCGCGGACTGTTTTCACTCAGAGACAGCCCTTCCCAGGAGTCATGGGTATCATCATCCCAAGAATCATCCTCACGATCCCAGCCGGTATGGAAATCTTTGGCATCGGTGTTGTCGTCAGTTGTATGCAAACCTTGATCCGGTGACGTCTTCGCTGTTGTCTCGACCATCAAAGTTGCGAGTGGGGTTGACGTACTGTCTGGTGATTCTGCTGGCAGGTGTTCGACCAATTCCTTGCGGTCAAGTCCCATGAGTCGGGTGAGCCGATCATTGCTGATGGATAGTACGCGGAAGGCGGTGAGCAACACCATGCGTTTGTCGAGCCAAAAACCCGCGTTGTCGATGTGGTATAGATCCAGAATCTGTTTCCGTTCCACGCTTCTCAGGTCGGTGTCAGGAGGCAGGTTGATCTGGGCCATGCCTGTGATGCCAGGCTTAACCATGAGTCGCCGCTCGTAACCCGGAATGACCTCGGACAAAACCGCCACAAATTCTGGTCTTTCCGGACGTGGCCCCACTAGAACCATCTCACCTTTTGCCACATTAACTAATTGAGGTAATTCATCGAGATGAAGTTTGCGAAGTACCATTCCCAAGCGGGTAATCCTCGAATCACCTTTGGAGGACCACTGTGGTCCGTTGGCTTCTGCGTCAATTCGCATCGTCCGGAGCTTCAGGACTTTGAATGTCTTGCCTTCTTGGCCGACGCGGGTCTGGCGGTAAATCCCGGGCCCGCGTGATGTGATTTTCACGGCACACCAGCAAATTGCGATTAATGGCATCGCAGGCACCAAGAGCAGGATTCCAAGCCCGCGTTCAATGCGATACTTGGCCGAAAAATACCGGTAGCGTCGGTGGCTTGCGGGCAGTGACTTCGCTTCAGCGCACTGGTATGAGTCCGAACGGACCTTACCGTAATTAAGTTGATTGCTTGTTCCCATCCCGTTGCTTTACTCAAAAGGTCTCACTTCGATCAGGCATTTAGCCCCATGCTCAACGCTTGGACTCTACGCCGTCTTGCTAGATTCTTGTCTATCGAGGCAACAAAAGCATCTGAAAAATCTCTTTGTTTGCCGGTTTTGTGCCCCCCCCTTCCCGAGGGGGTGTTTCGCCGCCCTTACGCAGGCTTTAGCGGAGGTGGTTTCTGTGTTCCGATCTGCAGTCTTTGTAGTGCTGGCAGGAACTCCCGCAAAAAGTCTTCTACCGGTGAGGTATCTTCGCCCGATTTTGCCGGAGGTCCCGCTACTTGGATTTTGTAGAGTGAGTCGGTAAGCCAGACGCGTGGTAGCGACGAAGCTTTCCATGGACCACCGTCGCTCCAGCCGTAACACACTTCCATGTGAGGTGGCTCGTTGGCGTCTGGTTTTCGAAACTTGACTTTCCAAAGCGTCTGAGTTTCACCGTTTATCATGATGGGTGTCGAAACTCGCTCTCCGGCAGGCTCAGTGCCTATGCTGCTGTAGCAGACCTCGGGGGTGTGGACTGCAATAGGACCACGCGGCCCGTAGACAACAAACACTGTGATTTGATCACCCGTGATATCATTCGCATATTCCCGCAAAGTCGATCCGTAACAACGAAGTATTCGCTTAGCGGAGTCTTCCAGCTCTGTTTCTGAAACGAGTCGCCAATTACCAATGTTTACCGGCAGGGTTTGAAGGGTTTCAGCTTGTTCCTTCACAATGTCCAAGCGTGTCCATCGGCCATCCAAGTATCCGTGCGCTACACCGCCCGTGAGAATGAGAAGTATGCAAAGTAGGATAGCTTTCCCCCTAGGTGCTATTGCACCTGTTTTATCCTGATTGGAAGCAGAGCTATTCACGATGAAATTTCCTTTGTTAGGTTCACGGCTAACCTTCAAAACGCATCCGAATTTTCTTTAGGTCTCGACGTTCGGCTGGCGTTAATGCCGCTTTTCGTAATTCATTGAGGTCCAGTTGTGACCACTGCGAAATTGCTTCCACTCTCTTGTCCTGCTCCAAAAGAGCAACTAGCAGGTGGAAACGGTATCTCGGATCTGGGCTTGCACTGATGGCCTCACGCAGAACGTTTTCCGCTTCAATGCCCTGGTTATTGCGAACCAAGACCAAGCCAAGCGTGTCGAGTAATTCGGGACTTCTGCCGTAAAGTTTAATTGCTCTTCTCGCATATGGGATTGCTTCCAGCTCCCTGCCCTTGATTTCAGAAAACGCCATTGCGAGGTTGTTGAGTAAACGTACGTTGTCAGGCGAGTACCTTGCTGATTCTTTGTAGAGCGGGATTGCGTCGGCATATCTCTCTTGCGCGAGACGCATGGTTGCAACCGCTTCAAGTAGATTCGCGTTTTTGGGATGCTCTTGCAGTGCTTGCTTGAGTAGAGCCTCTTCTGTTTCTGCAAGAGGACGTGCTTGAACTCCCAGTCCCATCAATACGGCAACATCAGCTAATGCGGCTGCCGTCTCAGCTTTATGGTCCGCTGTATATTTTTCGATGCAAAGCTCTATGGCTTCATTAAATCGGCGAGCACGCGTAAGTCCAAGTATGTAAGGACGGAACTTTTCTGGGTCATCCTGGTAAGCCCGTTCCAGCCATTCGATTGATTCGTTGTGGTAACCAAGTTTTGACAAAAGTTGCCCTGCTGTTTCCCAAACACTAGCCTGCAAAAGTCCATCGACTTTCAATGCTCGCTTCGCCCACGCTTGGGTGTACTCTTCTATCTTCTGGTTGTCGCCGGATTGTTGAGCGAGTCGTAGCCGCAAGTCCAACGCGATTGGAGACCCTTGGGTTATTGCATCAAGCTGGTCAGCAAGTCCAGTCACATCTTGCGTTTGCTTTGCACGCAGCAGCAGGTCGCCTAAGCGATAAATGTCCGAGGGTCTTGGCTTTTCTCTATTAATTAAGGTGAGATATAAGCCGCGGGCTGCAGATAAAGCCCGTTGAGCTTCCGGTGAATTGGTGTCCGCTGAGGCTGCAATTCCCCATCGTCTACGTAGCAGAGATGCAAGCAGACGCCTCGCATCGTCGGCTTTGGGATCGTTTGATTTGATTAAGCGCGTAAGTATCTGCTCGGCCTGTACTTCTTCTTTTTCATCGCCTCGGTTGAGAAGTATGAGTGAATGCAGAAGCTTGTTTTGCGAATCTCCAGCAAGCTTGGTATCGAGCAAATTGTCAAGCCGTTTCCACGGAACTTCTGCCCCCGATCGTAGGGCCAGTGCAAGTGCAAGCCGGTTTCTGATGTCAAGTCTCGTTGGCGCGAGTTGAAACGCGCGCTCAAGTGACGTGATTGTGTTGTTGTTATCACCTATGAGTTGATAGTACTGAGCAAGTGCTAGGTACACTTGGGGATCCTTGGGGGCATTGCTCTTCGCTCTATTGAGTAACGGGAACGCAGATGCACCATCCTTGATCTGCACATAAGCCAGTCCAGCTAAGAGTGAGCGAGTTGGCTCGTTGATCTTACTCTCGGCCAGTTTCGCAATGTCGAGACGCAACGCATCTGGATCAAAGAATTCAGCTCGAAAGCGAAGTCGCATTTTGTAAGCGCTGACGCTGGTATCTGCAGACAGTTCGGTGGCGATGTCCAGCGCTGTTCTCGCTTCTGAGAGTAAGTCGTCTTTTGCAAGCTGTTCATCTGTTGAGCGGGCGGCCATCATTGCGGCCTGAGCGACTAACAGCCACGAAAGTTCATCTTGGTCATTTGATTCCGCAGATTTGCGTGCGAGCTTCAGACTGTTCTGGTATTCGCCTTTTCGTTCGGCGATAGATACTCCAAATGCGGCAATGTTAGCGTTCGCTTGCCGGAGTCTCTCGAACCGACTGTACTCAGACTCTGCTTCCGATACGCGGTTCATTTGAAGCAAGAGTTTGGTAAGCAAATAGGAGGTCGAGAGGCGAACGTCACCATTGGATATTCCTGCCTGAAGAGCCTGAATTGCCAAGCTCGTCTCCCCACGGGCGGCTGAAATTTGGCCTTTCAGACTCAAACCGAGGCACCATCGAGGCCGGGCCGCACTGATCTCGGCACTTAGCTGACTCGCCTCCGCCATCAGTTCATTGTTCTTTTCTGCTGGCAGATCTTTGTTGCTCGATTCCGTCAGCAGTCGAATCGCGGTTGCCAGTTTCCACCATGTTTTTGTTGCATTGTCCACACCATTGATAACTTGTATCGCTGATTCTAGGCCTGAAAAATCAGTGTCAGAGTCAATCGGCGCTGGGAGATCCGCCAAAGCATACGTGAATAAGCGGAAGCCACTTTCTGGTGTGTGTTGCTTGATGGGCACATCCAAGAGTAGCTTGAGAGCTCGTTTCCTCTCGTTTTGGGTCGCCATGAATTCAGCTGCCAGCATCGTTGAGTCAAGGACGTCATCCGGGTGTGATGCGGCATGTGCTAGTAGATCATTGATCGCCGATTTGAGGTCGCCTGCAGCTGCTTCGAATTTTGCGTTAGTCAACGTAAACGACAAAGAATCCTCGCCCACGAGATCGCGCAGACGCTCAATCAATCGACGTCCGGTCGTGATTTCTCCAGCTTTGGCGAGAGAAAGCGCGGCAGCAGTTTGTATTTTGGGATCGTCTGGCGAAGCATCCGCTAGTTTCGTTAGCCGCTGCAGAGTTGACTGTCGTTCGCTTCCGTCGTCACGATCAGGTACTGCTAGTGTTAGCAATGCAAGTTCGCTTTTCAGTCCATTCAAGCCGTTCGAGTCGTCATCTGAATCCGTGAGTTTAAGTAAGTTCTCGCGGACGAGGTCGAGCCTACGATAGATCGATTCAAAGTTTCGTTTTCTTGGTGGTTTTGCTAATTCTTCGGCGATGACGGCCCGTAATTGTTGGACTTGTAAAAGCGGCGAGTTTCCATCGATGGATTTCCACTGTTTGATGGCATTCGATACATTGCCTGCGGAGGTCCAAGCTTGCGCCGCTAAAACCCGTAATTGCTGTTTTTCGGGGGAAAGGACGCTTGCCGCTTCAAACGCCGTCGCCGCCAAGTCCCAAGCCTCCATCCGACGATAGACATCCCCGAGCAACAGCATCGCTCTGAGACGCTGGGCGGTGCTCACGGAAACTTGGTTGCGTAACGCGTCCTCAAGTATTCGGGATGCATCGTCAAGCCGGCCCTCGCGGCTTGCGATCATGGCAATGATGACATCCTTGTTCCAGCTGAAATCATTCAACTGGGCTTCTTCAGCAGATTTTTGTTCCTGAGTGAGTCGAGTGCCTGCGGTGCCGACAAGGTTGGCCCGCCTTGCCTGAATTGTTTTGTCAAGTTGTTGTACGGCTTCTTTCGCATCTCCTAACGGTCCACTACTGCTTAGGTTTGCAGCGCGCATCATCTGTAACTTGGGTGACTCAACCTCCAAACGTTCAATTCCTGCCAGCAGAATCTTGTTCACGCTTGCATCTGTTGCGTCGGGGGGAGCTTGCGTACGCAAGACGTAGGTGCCTTCGATTATAGAAGCGGGGATCTGGGTATCAGGTAGGGCCAATAATTGATCAAGTATGGAAATAATTCTCGCGAATTCGGGAGAGTTTTTTTGGAGTTCAACGTTGGCCCATTCATTAATTACGTTGTAGTCCCAAACCGGTTGATAGGTCTGCGATGAATGGGGGGGCGGAAGGGTCGGTTTCGATAATTCGAGCAAGGATTTCGCATCTGTGTCAGTGATAGCGTCTTGTTTTGCGTTTGCAGATTCCTTCTTCAGTCTGGCTAGGGCTGATTCCACTTGTTCATCGAGCAGCCTCGTCGCCTCGTCGGCGTCATCATTGAAAAGCAGGCTGTACAGAATGAGTTGAGCTTGGCCGTCGTGGCTCATCTCTCTGAGTTCGGTCTTCAGTGCCGCCTTAATTGAATCAGTACTCGCCGCTCCGTTAGGCAAAAAAGATTCCGGACGCTCCAAGATTTCTTTTGCGAGACGACCTGCCAACGCGATATCGTTTGGGTTGGCCTGCCATGCGGTGGTGACGATTGTCGAGAGGGGTTGCTGGTCAAGCCAAAGCCAATAGTCTCCTGCCTTGTCAATGATTTCTGCATCAATCTCTCGAGTGGCAACAGTGCTTGTTGATAAAATTGAGTGTTTCGCAATCGCAAATGCACGTAGGATTTCCTTGTCATCTTTGCCGGCATTCAGGCCGATTACCCTTCGTCTGATACTGGTTGCATGGATTGCTCCAAACTGCAGTTCACGCTCGATCAGTTTTCGCTCCAGTGCCTCAATTTCTCCATTCTGATCCTGCGAGTCATGTTTTTTCAAAATCGCAACAGCTTCGGACATTAGATTTCTAGCTCGCTGAACACGATCCAGTCGGTTGGCCGGTGGCAGCTCAACGGCTTGGTTCGCAACTTCCGCCAGATCCAGTGCTGTTACTGGATCATCTGGCTTTAGTATCTTCAACTGTTGAAGCCACTTCAGTTGCATTTCCCTGTCGTTTGCTGCACCTGCTGCTGCGGCTCGCGTCGCGAGGGTTTTTTCGATGTTGCCAGATTGATACCAGTAGGCTGTGGCAATAAACGCGACGGCGGTAGCAATCGCTGCAACGGAAGTTAGTAATAACTTTCCGTTGAACTCCCATCGTAGTGATCGGAGGTCGTGCCTGGAGGTACTCTCCGCGACTTGGTCGGGTCGGTTGGGATTTTCCATTTTCACAGAATACACCTCAGCAGCTTTTTAGGTGGATCGAGCTAAGGATTAAGTGTCAATTTTTGGCGTGAGATATCGATAGTCGCCATAGCGATAGGCATACTGCCTGGATGGAACTCCGCTAAAGACCGTGCCAACGACATTTGCGCCTGCTGCTTCCAGTCGTTTGCTGCTTCGCAATACCGCATCGGATCTACTAACGTCTCTCATCACGCAGACGAGAGTTGCATCTGTCTGAGCCGCCACCGCAAGTGTTTCACCTGCAGAGAGCACAGGGGCGGTGTCAACAATTACGTACTTGTAGTTTTGGAGTGCTTCGTCCAAGAGAGTACGCATTCCTTCTGATGAAAGGAGTCGGTGTGGGCTTAGAGTCATCCGCCCTGCAGGAAGAACGTGAACCAATTCACCGAGAGTATCGTCGACTGCATCGGCAAGATTGGCATCTCCGGCCATCACCCCAGCAAGCCCAGGCCCCATTTCTAATCCAAAAATGTCATGTTGATCGGGGCTGCGTAAGTCAGCATCAACGAGTAGCACCGTTTCCCCGCAGGCTTTTGCAAGCGAAATCGCAAGCTGGGAGCTGACACTGCTTTTTCCTTCGCCTGACATGCTGCTGGCCACAGTGACAGTTCGGGCATCTTTGGTCTGTTTGGACAGCATCAAGTTCGCCCTCAATGTGTCGATGCTTTCTTCAAAGACACGTTGGCGTTTACCTTGTCCAACTTTCGACGGCAGTTTGGCGACCTCGCCGAAAGGAGCGAGATTACCCGCTGTCAGCGTTTCAGCGTCACTAACACGTTTTGCTCTGAGCTCTAACAGGAGCCCCAGGCTAAACGGAGCTGCCAATCCCAAGAGTCCGGCAAGGATCATGTTTTTAAAGGGAAGTGGCACGACTGGGCGGGTGGGTGGCTTGGCGGCATCAACTGTATGCAAGCCGCTTCCCCGTCGCCGTTCGATCTTGATTGCAGCGAGACGCTGCTGCATCATTCCCAACAATTGCGAGGCTATTTCACGGTCTTCTTTAGCGAACAAAAGTTCTACCGCATTGCCGCCTTTTTGCTGTAATCTTGCCCGCTCATTGTCGTACTCAACTTCCAGCAGGGCGCGTCGGGCCTTGAGTTTTGCCAGTTCTTCCTTTGCGTTGACCGCGTCTTGCTTTGTTTTGATAACGGCTTTTTTTGATGCGATGGTCCGTGCGCGTTCCGCCGCTTGCCGCAGATCGTCTGAGATTGCTTTCACGGCTTGGGCCTCTGCTGCCTCTCGGGCAGATGCAAGTTTCTTCTCTGCTTCCGTGACTTTTCTAGAAACTTCGTTGTAATACTCCTGCCGAAGGTTTTTTAGCCCATTTTTTTCAAGCGACCTCAGAATGGTCTCTTGTTCTGCGACGATACCGCGCTGGCGGGTCACTTCTTGGCTATTTTCGACAAAGCGTTTGATGTCTGCGTTTGTTGGTTCCGGGACGAGCAGCTCTTCATTCAAATTAAAGGGGGTGGCGTTGGTATCCAGTTGCCTTGTGACCGCGGTTTCCAGCCAAGATTCCTGGACTCGCATGTCTTGCACTTCCTTACGCAAGTTTGACAGCGTCGATAAATCGTACTCCAGACTTTCCACCGGGTTGTTAGGATCGAAACCCAGAGTTGATTTGGATAACTCCGAAATTCGGCGTTCATGGCCTTGCACTTCCGCTTTCCAAAGATCGATGGATGGCGTCAGCCAGCTTTCAAGGTCGATGACACGACGGTTGTCCAGGCGTTCACGCTGCTCAAGAAATGACGCTGCAACTTCATTGCAAACTAGCGCTGCGATGTTAGGGTCTGGGTCGGCATAAGTGATTCGCAGAAGCGTCTGAGTGCCAGCCGTTTCTATACCTAACCCGTCGCGGATCGTATTGACGGACTGCACGGGATCACTAAATCCAACCGCTTGGATGTCGGCTTTCGAGACGACATCGTCCAGAACGATGTCGGATAGAATAATCTGCTTTTCTGTGGCTTCTAGATTGGAGGATTCGGCCAGTACGTTTTCAAACACAATGTAGTCTTGGTTTGCTTCGAGCATGTGCGATGCCTTGAACATCGGCACGAAGGAAGCGTATACCGTAAAAGCTGCAGCGCATCCCAATGCGACGCCGAGCGGCGTGGCCCAGAACCAACAGTGTCTCCAAGTGGAGACAAGTACTCGAGGGTCAAAGTTGACGGAATCAGCTGCCGGTTGCGGCATTGGTTGTCCAGCCCCGCTTCGCGGCAGAGCGGGCACCGCTTGCTGATCAATGATGGATTTTACTTTGTCCACGCCGGATTAAGCCTTGTGCGAGTGTCTAACGCTATTGATTTTGGGGATCAATAAACTTTGTTTGCTATTTTTTGTTCGCGGCACCATTACGAATGCCCAACTTTGGTGATTGGATCTCCAGCACGCTTGAGTGCCTCACCTGCAGTCTGAACCTCTAGAGGGCGATACAGTTTTTCCCAGTAAGCTTTCAAGCCCCACAGCATTGCTGCTGCAAGAGGTATCATGAGGTACCCCGACCAGTCGTGAATGATCTGGCGGGCACTGCCAGCTGGGAACCAACCATAAAGAACACCGGTGACAGTGATTCTCACTGCATTGACCAGTAACGCCAGCGGTATCGCTGCTGCGAGTAGTACCAACCGATCAGCCCAGCACCTCTTTACTGTGGCAGCCCAGAAAGCTGCCAATGCGATCATGCCGACGAAAATCCGCATCCCTGAACAAGCTTCGGCCACCATGAGCTGGTTCTCTCCAACCCAAATCGTGTGCCCTTCAGAAATTGCAGGCAGCCCTAATACCCTCAAAAAGGTAGTGCTCAGCCCGGTTGCAACACCTTGGAGTTCCCAGCTAAGCCCAGTCTCGAATCGGTAGGGCAGCGGCACGAGCAATATCAGAAATACGATTGCTGGGGTTGCCCACTTCAGTGCGGGAAGTCCGAAAAGAAACCAGACGAGACCAGCAACGAGCGGAATCAGAGAGTAGCCGTCCAGAAAGTCCATGTACAGCATCCGACCGGCGATCCGCATCGCGATGGAGAGTGCTATCAGTAGCAAACCAACTGGCTCGCAACGTTCCCGCAGCCCGGGAAAGGTATCCTTGCGTAACCACAACAAAACGCATGCCAGCGGCAGGATGAGGTAGCCGTGAGAGTAGTCTGGTTCTAGCCGCCACGCCCTTTCCGCCCAACTGAGAGTAGGCCACCATGCGTAAGCGATAGCACAAGTCAAGATTGCGGAGACGCTTAAAACTGCCTTCCAGCTCAAAGAGAGATCACACGCAGCGATCAATCGGTTTTCAGCCTTCTTAACCCGCTTCGATTCGCTGCGGCTCGCCGCACGACGCGACGCACGGGCAAGACTGTTATCCTTGGAAGCAGAGCGGGAGTTGCTTTTCGAGGGGGAACCTGCCGCATACTGAGATGGACGCGGAACCGCCCGCTCCTGAACATCCTTCAATGCTTCCCGGCCTATCGGATTTTTCTTACGTCGTTTTCGGTTTTTACTCACTCTCGCCACTATAATGCCGCTTACCGGCCTACACGTGCATGAATTGTAAAAAATTGCGCGACTCCGTCACCGTGGGTGGTCATGGAACACCATCCAACGTAGTAACGTAACAGTTTTGAGTTTTGTACTCACTGAATAGTGAGACGGCGAAATTCGTGCGAATATCGCTTCTCCAAATCGCCCTCGCCGTTCTTCGGCTAGAAGGTTCGCT
>DOPG01000010.1:11416-15982 GCA_003513555.1 Rhodopirellula sp.
TGGTTTCGTCAAACAAAGAAATTCAGTTTGTCGCCACCTTGCCAACTTTCTCGTCTGGGCACTGGTTACTGCATCATCGAGCCCCTTTTTCGGGTTGCAAATCGAATCGGCTGCATTGCGATTTTGCGGATTACCGATGGCAGGAACCCCGGACGCAACAGAAAGTGTCCTTACAGACCTGTCTGTATAAGGAAGCTGGAGCGTCCTAACCTCAGGTTTGTACCGCCTCTGAGACGCTCCGTTAATTAAGATTAGATTCGACGAGCTGAAGGGGAACTCAATGTTCAAGTGTGCTGATTGTTTTCGTCGTGCACACTGTGTGGGCTACTTGAGGCGGGCGGTCTCTGTCTAGGACTATTCGGGCCCAGGGGTTGCTCGATTTAAGTCGGACTAGTGAATTTGACAGGCAGTGGGACTTGTTGTGGTTAGTTTTTCTTCAATCGGGAATACACTCGGTGCTGGCAGTCTTCGTTTCTTCGTGCGGCGATTTATTAGCTTCGTAACGGCCAATGTGTAAGTCACAAAAATTCATATCGTTCCCTCTCGTGCTGGCATGTTCTGCGCTCACAGTGTGGAGCGCCTGGGACCGAGGGGGCGCATACTATAGCACCCAAATGATGGTGGCTTGGTGTTTACTTGTTGCTGGGCTCTTGGCGGTTGTGCTCCTTGCACAGCCAAGTGAGGGCACCGTGGGTCAGCATGAAAAAATTTTTCTCTCCAACATCCAGCCGCCACTCTTGGTAGTTTTAGCGATGTGCATTTGGGGTGCCGCGATGCTGCAGACACTGCCCCTGCCAGGTGGCATCGCGGCAGTGGATGCACCGGATTCTTCTGAAGTTGACGAGAGTTGGTTACCCGGGGCTGTGATCCGAGAAGCACTGGCGTCTGATGATGTGGATGTGACCGCCGTTGCTGAATCTGTCGCCGAAGTGAGGGTAAGCGTTGCGACGACCTACACTCGGCTGGCTCTGTTGGGGCCGCTTGCCTTTGCCGCGATGTGCTGGACTTGCTTTCTGTGTTTTCGCTGCCTGCAATCGATTTTTGTTTTTCTGTTCATCATTGCTGGATCGGGGGCCATCTTTTCGTTTTTCGGTTTGATCGACACGATTCGTTTGGTTCGTGATTGGCAGGTCGAACTGCGGCAGATGTTGGCGATCTCTCCGGTCGGAGCGGGTGATCCTTTCGGTCCCTTTGTAAATAACAATAACGCATCGGGATTCTTATGCCTGGCAATTGGTTGCGCGGTCGGCTTGTTTCTTTTAAGTGAGCAGCTCTTTTGCGTGAAGAGTCGAAATGATGCGGGCGGCCGCAAAGTTGCTTCTTCTGGCCTGATCATATCGCGGGTTGTATCCGTGGCGTTGATCGTGACGCTGGTTGCCGGAGTCATTGGAAGTAACTCGCGGGGCGGATTTCTTGGTTTGTTTGCAGGCTCGATCGTGTTGCTGGCGTTTTTGTCTCCACGCTTTAGCAAGTTGAAATCTGCATTTGTGCTTGGGAGTGTCGTGTTATTGGCATGGTTGCTGATTTCAGGTCTGGGGTTTGGAACGCGATCACAGGAGCGTTTTGAGACTCTTTTGGACAAACGGATCATGGAAGATCCGCGATTGGATCATTGGTCAGATGCCTTGGTGGCTGCAAGCCATTATTGGCCTTTTGGTTCTGGGCTAGGAACCTATCGATACGCCTGCCTCCCGTTTCAAGAAAACGGCGCAGCGCTTTGGTTTGTGAACGCAGACGGCATGCCGATCGAGTGGTTGGTGGAAGGGGGGGGCTGGCTACTGCCAATGGTTGCGTTTGGACTCATTGCCCTGATATTTCACCTCTGCAGGATTGGCTCTAAGTTGAAAAGTGTTGAGAACGGTGAGCTCGAAGACTCTAGTGCCGTGTTTCAATCCATTGCCTATGCGAAAAGCATCTGGGCAGTTGGGTTATTTTCTCTTCCAGCACTATTGGTGACGCAGTGTTTTGATTTTGGCATCACCTTGATGCCCCTTCTGCTAACGTTTGCCGGCATGAGTGGAGCGATTTTGCGGGTCTCGGCAACCGTTGCCGGCATGAAGATAAAAACGGCTGGTCTAGTCGAGGATGATCGTGAGGATGAATTGCATGGGCATTCCGGTGCCGGCTTATACGCTGGGATTTTCGAGTCACGGGGGATCCGTTTTTGCAGGCAGGTTTCAGGGCCGGTCTCGTTAGCTGTCGTCACTATAGCGCTCGGCATGTCGGCAAAAGAGTTGCATGTTGCGTCGGTCGCGCAGGACGAAATGAGTTGGCTACGGCGGCAGCGTAAGCAGCGTTTGCTCGTTGATGTGTCAGGTTTGTCGGATCGGTTGACGCGGTTGGAAAGGCTGGCATCGGAAAACCCTGGCAATTCGTTGATCTGGAAAGCCGCTGGTGAATTTAGGGTCGCAGAACAGCAACGGTTGGGCGCACAGCGAATGTTGGAGTTACAGCCCGCCACCGTTGATTCCCATGCGAGTTGGTTGGCAATGAAAACTGTGAGGCATGCGACTTATGGTTCAGGAGGGCCTGATTCGTTTTCTGCGTGTTTATTGCCAACCCAAAATGCCGATGAGTTTGGTAAGGCGAGAAATGATTTCATCAAGGCATTGTTGCTGAATCCGTTAGACCCCGATGTCCGTATTTCATTGCTGGAATTGGACATGGTCGCTCCGGATGCAAATGTTGCGTCGCGTGAACTGTTACTGCAAGCAGCACGACTGCGACCCCGAAGTGACGCCTTCCTGCAGTACTTGCTTTGGTTCGCGGCAGATTACCCGGGCGCCGATCGTCTGCCGGAAATCAACACCATGCGAGAAGCGTTAAGGCAGGAGCATCTACAGGAATGAACGTAGGTAAGTGGTTCTCGCTCATTGCTTCGTATCAGTTGCAAAAGCTCGCTGCTGGCAGACCCTTCGTCACGGAAGTGGTCATTGTTGGGCCCGTTCGTTTTCCTGAGCTTCAGTTTCCAGTTGGTAGGCATTGTGCTCGGAACGGCCGATGTGCTCGGAGCGGCCGATGTGCTCGGAGCGGCGGATCAGGCGTCCGGTTATTTGATCGTCCGGTTATTTGATCGCGACAGGCATTGCTCGGTGCTTTTCAGGCGTGTGATTGAATTCAGCGAGTTTTCGGCCACTCGTCTGAGCTGGTAAAGTCGGCTGCCCGTGCAGGGGAAAAACCAGTGTCGTCATTGGGGCAGCAGGCATAGGATCTCTGGCATCCACATTACCGGCACCAGCTTGGGTTCTTTTCACGATAACAACGTAGTTACTGTATAACGCGGTTTACTGATCGGAGTACACTGACGCGGGTGCACTGCTCCGACGATGTGCACTGCTCCGACGATGATGGGTGGTGCGCTGTCAGGCATGAGTCAACTGTGAATGCAGCTACTTGTTTGCGAGGATAGCAATGCCGTGCGAGGGGGCTTCGCGAGTTCTCTCTTCGACCTGATGGTTATACGTTTCTGCCAAAGCTGGGCTTAATTCACATGAATCAAACGGATCACCGTGGACGCGGTTTCGCAATGTTTTGCTTGTGGGCGATCGTAGGCATGCTATTGGGTACTGGCGTTGGGTATTTTATCTCCGCCAGGCAGGTACCGGTTTTTGAGTCAACCGCAACTATGAAACTCGTGAGTGTCGGGGCTGCAGCAGTAGGAGGCATGTCCACGGACTCTTCTGATGTACCGCTACAGCAGCAGGATGCCGTCACTGATGCGAACGCAATTGATGATGACCAAGTGGTTTCTGGATTTCGGATGACCGATGATGCAGCTAAGGATGTGTTACTGATTGACTCAGCGGAGCTTCAAGATGACGGTCCCGTCGGTGGTCCAGGCAACAAGAGAAAGTCTGAGCCAGTTCAGCAACTCAGGAGGGGGCTATCACAACCGCCGAAGGCAGCGTCGCTTGACGACAGTTCATTGTTTTGCAGCCAAGCGGTCTTGGAGCGGGCGGTGGAGTTGGGAGAGCTCAACAAGATTCAGGAATTGCAATGGATGGTAAGTGCACGTGATCAAAGTCCAGAAGCTTTTGTTCGTGCATGGGTGAATGATGGGCATATGAGGGTTGAGAAGTCCGGCGAAAGTTCACTGGGTGGTGTTTACAGGATTGCATTTCGGTCACGATTGCCAAGCACTAGCGAGAAAGTTGTGCAAGCCATTGCCAAATCAGCTGTGGAGAAGTTCGACAACAGTACTCTCCAGAAGCAGCAGGCCAAAGTGCTGGACCTTCTGGCTTCGGGCCGCATAGAGATCGATGCAAAGATCCGGGATTTGGAAGATAGGCTGAGTGCGGTTCCGGAGGTGACCGGCGCGATGCTTCGCGATGGAGAGGTCGTGTCGCCAGACGCCGTTCGCCTGGATGCGATTGTTAGTAGGTTTGAAAGATTGCAGCTGAAGCGGGATGCGTTGAAGCAGAACCTTGTTCGTGCTGAAGCACTGTTGGCCGAAGGTGCCGACAAAGGATTGGTATTCGCGGTGCTCGGAACGCCGCTACCACAGCCCAAGCTTGAGAGTGGATTGCAAGCTGAGGGGCCTGTTGTCACGCCAAACGAGGCTGGCGA
>DOPG01000197.1:0-9928 GCA_003513555.1 Rhodopirellula sp.
GTTCCACCTCATCCACGGTCTCGATGACCAGCGGAACATGGTGGCCAGAGCGGGCGAGAAATTCACCTGCTGCCATTCGGACAGCAAGGACAGCGCACGCTTTGTCGAATTTGACGCACTCTGTGGCGTCTTTTCCGTCGATCTCGATTACCCCCTTCGTAACACCAAGTTGGTCCGTCGGGGTTGCGGCGACTTTTTCTGGTGACCATGCAATGCGTTGCAGTCGACCACCTGACAAACGAATCAGCCAACGGCTGGCCTCGTGTGCGAGTGTTGATGACGTTGTTGCTTTTTGGGCGGGGAAACCAATCTCACTCAGTAGTTGTGTTCGACGGGTTCGCAGCCATTGTGCACGTGCCAGGGAGCTGATGCGAGCGTCAACTTCTTTCAACTCCTTGACCAGCAGTTCCCGGTTGCTGCGGGCTGATTCCTGATCTGCGTGATCTCGATTTATGTTTCCTCCATCCTCATTGAGCCATGCGAGCCTGGTGTTCGATGTTCCACGTACATTCAAGCCGCTGTTCTGCATGCTACGGCGAACCTCCGCGGCTTCAGTCAGGCAGATATCCAGACTCCGCGTGACGCTTTCCAATTCTGCTACGCGCTCTTTGCGTTCGCGATCCCCAGCCTCCATTTGGCTGTTTCTGGAATCTGACCACTTTTGATCCGCCGTACTACCAAGTGCATGAGTTCGGCGAAGTACCTCGTCACGATGACGCTTTAATTGCTTGATAGCCGACAGTAGCCATTGTTCGCAGCGGCGAGCCAGGGACAATTCGTGCATCGGTGGATGGGATGCTGTCGTTGGTGGGCGTTGGTTGTAGCCATTGATCTCTCGCAAGACATCGCGGATCGTTCGTAATGTGTCACTCAATGTCGTTGCTGTGCCAGAGATGCTCAGGTCTTGTTCATACCAAGATCGACTGCCACGGTTTGGGCCAGTGTATCGCTCCACAAGCCAATCAATTTGTCGGGTTGCAAGCAGGATATGCTGATTGATTGTTTCACGCCCAGAGGCAAGTGGATCGCTTTTTGCCGCAGACACTTCTTCTTCTGGGGAATGGTTTTGATCGATTGTGTGTAGAAAGCGATTCAAACGCATTCGTCGCAGCGATCGTTCATCAACAGCTGATGATGCCGACGTTGCTTCGCTTTTCCCGGTTAACAAGCATTGCTGCAGAGCGGCAACTTCCATCTGGGCACGCTGCCAATGAATCACTTGTGCATCAATTTCTTCCAGCTGACGCTGCTTTTGCGTTCTTTCAGTGATTGTTGGTTGTTCCCCATGAACACTCGCGCGGGGTTGGAATGGTCGTTCGCTCGAATCGCTCTGGCGATTTCGGAGCTGATTTTGCTGAGATCGAAGAGTCCGGGCACGATTGTGCAACTCTCGTAATCGCGATTGCAATTCTGATTGCCGTCTTCGTTCTGATTCACCATCGGGCAGTTCACCCGATTGGGTCTCAGGCGATTCTGAGTCGAGGTTGGATGGCTTTGGATTTGCTTGCGTTTCGGAAGTCGGTCGGGTCAGGAAAGAATCGTGCACAGCGACCTTTGAATTATGGTCGGGACACTGGTGATCGTTGAGGCACTGGGTGAGCCATGATCGTCTCGAAAGCAATGACTTGTGTTCTGATTCTTCGAATGGACCTGCGACAGATTGCAAACTTACAAGTTCAGCCTCGATATCCGCCAAGTCAGATCGGATTTGTTTTAAAGAACGTTGGTGATGAAAATTTTTTGTGTCTGTTGTTTGGAACTCATGTGTTTGGAACCCATGTGTTTGGAACCCATGTGTACTTTGATGGTTTTGTCGGGCCAGTGATGGTGAGGAAGCACCTGCATCAGACAACGTGTGATCCTCAACAGCCGATACCATTTCGGTGGGATCTTTTGCAGAGTGCAGGGTGCTGGTGCCTGCGTGGGCATTCGACGTCGATGGCTCGACTTTTCCCAACCCGCAGTCTGGATGGATATCCAAGCCGCTACGTACGCATGCAGAAACCACATGCGCGACATTTGTTACTGCTGAATCGGTGATCACGCAGTCTGCGATTGCTTCGGGAATTTGGAATGCCTGAAGAGCGAGTTGGGCATCATGGTTGTTGCTGATGTTTTGTAACCAGCCCGTCAGTTCCACGCCAAAATTGACAGGATCAGTACCCCGTGGTTCGTATTGGATCGTTTGGCGACCGTGAGCGGTACCATCTTGTTCGCGATAGTAATGAACAAGTCCATGGCGACCTGCGAACACAACCCGACCTGTCGAAGAACTCAGCATGCCGAGGGGGTATTGGCGTTCAACCAGTGCGTCTCTGACGAAGCGTGCCAGAGCTGTTTTGCCGCTGCCTGCAGGAGCTTTTACGACATTGATCTGTCCCGAAAATGGTCCCAGTTCGACTCGCTGTAACGGTCCGTGGGTGTCAATGTCGATGCGATCCAACAACATACCGTGGCTCCTCCGTGGCCATTCAGGTACTCGGCACGCGTTGGCGTCGGTTGAGTTCCTGTAATTTGATTTCTGCGACTTCCTTGTCGATCCGAGCTTCCCAGGTCCATGTGGACGTGGTGGCCCAAGCGGATGCTGCTCGCAAACGGCACCTCTGCTTTCACACTAGCGAATAGGTATGTTTCACGAAAAGAGCGAAATCCGATCTGGGTGTCTCGTGAATCGCTAGCAAATGCACTGGATGGTGAACTTGTGCAGGAAATGGTCTTGGCGTTACTGGTTAGCCTTTGTTACAGGACCAAACAGATGCTCGGTCCCCATTGGTGGATGGACGCTCGATGTGCTACGACGAGAGATAAGTTCAATACCCTGCTGGGCAGTCTCAAAACGCTGCTGGGCAGTCTCAAAACGCTGCTCGCAGTCTCAAAGCTCTGCTGGGCAGTGCGTGAGCAACAATTTTGTCGCAGTGTGGCACTGGATGTTTGATAAAGGCCTATTTGGAATTGCAGGATGTCGATCAAGACTCAATCACGCTTCTGTTCACGACCGATCACGGCTGCCTTGACGGCCGCAGTCGTCATGACTGCTTGTGGCGGGATGATGGGCTGTCAGGATGGTCCGATGTACGCCATGAAGAGTGCTAATCCCTATTACAGGTGGCACGAGTGGCAGGCAGACGAGGCATTTGGCACAACTGAACATGAGCGTCGGACGCAATTGGCTCAGTTGGCAGACGACATTGGCGGGTACGATGACGCTGTCCAAGCCAAGTGGTTGAGTGCATTGAATCACGTCATGGATACCGACGAGAGTCCGGAGATGCGGCGTTTGGCTGTCATGGCAGCAGGAAATGTTGATGGTCCGCCAGCGTTGGGGATTTTGGAAAAGGGCATGGAAGATGGTAGCGTCAAAGTACGAATGCAAGCCTGTCGTGCGCTTGGCAATCAGGCGACTGATGAAAATGTTCTGTTGTTGGCGAGTGCGGTCGGCTCGGAAACCAGCATCGATGTAAAGCATGCGGCCATGCGTGCCTTACAGGATCAATCCAGTCCAAAGGCTGTCGAAGCACTTCGCTTGGCACTTTCTGATCGCAATCCTTCGACACAGAATTTGGCCATTGCATCTTTAAGGGGTGCGACTGGAAAAGATTATGGTGATGATCCAGAGACTTGGATTGCAGCATTGGATGGGCAGCCAGTGGAAGAACCCCCGACTCGATTTGCCGATCGTTTGCGAGAATTGTTCTAGGCACTCTGTGCTGGACAAGCAACGGATGAGGGTCCCAAACATGTTTTCCGAGAGGAATACAGGTGCAGGGAAACGGGAATGTTGCCGCGCTGCTTTTTCACTATCAGGTGAGAATGGTTTTCAGCCCTGTAGGAAATGCCTGATTGAGACATGTTTTCAACCTCGGCAGGCAAGATGTACGCCTCACCCCCTTCCGTCCGCCTGCAACCTGAAGGAAACTAGGCGTTTTCTGATTGGTAGGCGAAATACAAGGGCGTTGCCTCACGATGAAATATGCAATTGTGATTCCGGATGGTTGTGCCGACGAGCCGATCGACGCACTTGACGGAAAAACACCATTAGATAGAGCTCGGATGCCAGCTGCCGATGCGCTGGCCAAAGCGGGATTCTTGGCTTTGGCAAACAACACACCCCAGCATCTACCAGCGGGCAGTGAGGTGGCAAATCTGTGTCTGCTTGGCTATGACCCTGATGTCTACTTCACTGGCCGTGCCCCGCTGGAAGCCGCTGCTCAGGGAATCACGCTCGGCCCCCATGATTGGGCAGTTCGATGCAATCTGGTGACGGTGGAAGATCAAGTGATGGTTGACTTCACTGCTGATCACATCACTACGGATGAAGCAAAGCAGTTACTGGCGTCCGCGCAGGATGCATTGCTTGAGGATCTGCCTGGCGGCGGGCGGTTTGAATTTGTAACCGGTGTGAGTTACCGCAACCTTTTGGTCTATCGAGGTGAGGCAGGCACGTCTCCACCATTTTCACGGGATACAAGAACACAAGCACCACACGATTTAACCGACCTTTGTGTGGCGGATGAATTTCCTCGTGGACCTGGCAGTGATTTGTTGGTGCGACTGATGAGCGGGTCGGCAGAATTGTTTGCCAGCCATCCAGTCAACCAGGCTCGCACTGCTGCGGGCAAAAAACCAGCAACCCATCTTTGGTTATGGGGATTGGGTGGTGCGCCCAACTTGCCGTCCTTCCACGAACGTTACGGCGTCAACGGCGTTATGATCACGGCCGTGGATTTGTTGCGTGGAATCGCGGCTTTGGCGGGTTGGCCACGCATTGAGGTAGCCGGAGCTACCGGATATCTCGATACCGATTATGCCGCCAAAGGACGCGCCGCGGTGCAGGCATTAAACGACTACGATCTTGTGTGCGTGCACATCGAGGCCCCTGATGAGGCTTCTCACGAAGGGCGGCACGACGCAAAAATTGAGGCTTTGGAGGAGATTGATCAGCATATTATTGCACCGTTGGTCGACGCACTTGAGCAACAAGGTGACTATCGTATCTTGATCACGCCGGATCATCCGACACCGTGTGGCACCAAAAAACACAGCCATGGCATGGTTCCACTGGTAATTGCTGGTAGTGGTGTGCAAGCTGATGGTCAAAGCCAATACGATGAAGGAGCTGCCGAGGCGAGCGGTCGCAGGTTTGATCAAGGATGGGATCTGATGGAAGAGTTTATTCAAACCAGCTGACTTTTATTGATGGTTGCATCGGCACAATGCAGGTGACACAAGATGTTTCTCGATAGCTGCCAATTTTGAATGGGTGCTGTTGCGAATGCCAAGGCCAATCCGGGGACCCTGTTCAAGGCTTGTCATTCTTTGGCAAGGGGTACCCGATCGTTTTTACCATTACCGATTTTACCACTGGATTGCAGTAGCTTAAGTCTCATGTCTTTGATCGTTCAAAAGTTTGGTGGCACGAGTGTTGCGGACGTCGAAAAAATTCAGGCTGCGGCCCGAAAAGCGATTCGCGCTCAAAGGCAGGGGCATCAGGTCGTCATGGTCGTTAGTGCGATGGGTAAGAATACCGATGCGCTGCTTGGGCTGGCCGGCGAAATCTGTGATCATCCGCCTGCCCGTGAAATGGACATGTTGCTCAGTACGGGCGAACAGGTCAGCGTGGCTCTGGTTGCCATGGCAATCCACTCTCTTGGAGCCAAGGCAGTCAGTTTGACTGGTGGCCAAATCGGGATGAAGACTGACAACAGCTTCAGTAAAGCACGCATCCAGTCGATCTCGACGGAACGGATCGAAGGCTTGTTGAGTGACGGCAATATTGTGGTCGCAGCAGGGTTTCAGGGCATTGACGATGATTTGAATATCACCACGTTGGGTCGTGGTGGAAGCGACACTACGGCAGTTGCTCTGGCAGCAGTATTGGGAGCTGATGCCTGCGAGATCTATACTGATGTTGATGGTGTCTACACAACTGATCCTCGTTTGCTGCCGGAAGCACGGCGAGTTGATGTAATCAGCTATGACGAAATGTTGGAATTGGCCAGTCTTGGCGCAGGCGTCATGCATAGTCGATCCATCGAGTTTGCTAAAAAGTTTGGGGTGCCAATCCATGTGCGAAGTAGCTTCTCGGATACAGAAGGTACGATGATTGTGGCTGAAGCGGAGTCGCAAACGCAGCCTGTCAGCGGAGCCGCCATGACTCCCGATGAGGCCAGAGTGACAGTGATCGGTGTCCCCGATGTCCCCGGCAAAAGTCAGCAGGTCTTCTCAGCGATAGCTGCCTGTAAAATCGCCGTTGATATGGTTGTTCAGAATGTGGGTAAGAAAGGACGAGCGAATATCTCATTTACTGTCCCCAGTGGCGAACTTGAGGCGACACTTGCTGCTGTCGAGTCTGTGATGGAAACCGTGGGTGCCGATTCGATTACGCATGACAATCAAGTCTCCAAGGTGTCCGTGGTTGGCTCCAATATGGCCACGCAAACCAGTGTTGCTTCTCGTATGTTTCGTGCTCTCGCGAACGCGGGGGTCAATATTCATATGATCACGACGAGCGAAATTAAAATCTCAACTTTGGTTCCCAAGTCGCAGGCTGCAGTAGCCCTCAGAGCTGTGCATGAGGCATTTGACTTGCACCAGCGTCCGCAGGATGCTCAGTCGTGGAGCGAAATCAAGAAAGATCGCGATAAAGCCGACGTGGATACGCTAGTCAGTCGTCTCAGGGATGACGCATTGGAGGCATTGACATTGACTGGTATCTCCATCACTGAAAAACAGGCTCGCGTGACGCTGCATGGTGTTCCGGATGAACCTGGCATTGCAGCGGATATGTTTGAGACGATCGGGGCGGCAGGTATCTTCATTGACATGATTGTCCAGGGATACGACGGTGATGGTGGTTCGACAAGCGTCAGCTTTACTGTCGATGAACCTGCTTTGCAGGCGAGTCTCGAAGTGGCTCAAACCATCCTTCAAAAGCATGGCATGCGTGATGTTCAGGGAGGTAAGGAAATTGCCAAGGTCACGGTTAGCGGTATTGGATTGCGAAGTCACACCCACGTTGCAACGATGTTGTTTCAGCAGTTGGCTGAAGATGCGATCAATGTTGAAATGATCAATACCAGTGAGTTGCAAGTGAATGCAGTGATTGATGCCAAACGTGCTGTTGATGCTGTGGAGGACTTGAAACGGGCATTCGCGGATTCATTGCTTTGAGCCCGTCCGACTGGTCAGGGATTTTTGGTTAAGATGTGGGAGTCAAATTCCATACTCGACTGTGAGTGACTGATGCCTGTTTTGATTTGCCGTAATGCCCTCAGTTTGATTCCTGTTCTCGCTGTGGTTCTCTTTGCTGATTCGCCGGGTGCCGCTGACACCGCAAGCGAACAAGCCGTCGATGCCGAGGCGGCTAAGCAACCCTTTAATGTTCTTTTTATTATTTCCGATGATTTGACGGCCAACGCGCTGTCCTGCTACGGCAATGCCGTGTGCAAGACACCTAATATTGATGCTTTGGCGGCGCGTGGTACGCGTTTTACCCGTGCCTATTGCCAAGGGACTTATTGTGGTCCAAGTCGTGCTTCTTTCATGTCCGGTTACTATCCGCATGCGACCGGTGTGCTTGGCTACAACAACCCTCGTCCACAAATTGGTAATCGTGCAATGTGGTCCGAGCATTTCAAAAACAATGGTTATTATGCAGCCAGAGTCAGCAAGATTTTCCACATGGGAGTACCGGGTGGTGTGCTCAAAGGCGGTGATGGGCGTAATCATGATGGTGGTAATGGTGCAGATGATGCTCGATCATGGACCGAAAGGTTCAATAGTCTTGGGCCTGAGTGGAAGGCTCCGGGTGACGGGGAGACTCTTGAAAGTAATCCGAATGGAAAACGCCCCGTTGTGGGAGGAAATACCTTCGTCGTGGTTGAGGCCGATGGGGATGATCAGGTTCATTCCGATGGCATGACATCTGCAAAAGCGGTCGAGTTACTTGGACAAGATCGTGACAAACCCTTTTGGTTGGGGGTTGGCTTTGTGCGGCCTCATGTCCCATTTGTGGCACCTCGAAAGTATTACAAACCGTTTCTTCCTTACTCGTCGATGACGCTGCCACAAAAACGGTCGGGTGATTGGGACGATATTCCCAAAGCGGGTATCAACTACAAAACCAGCGCTAATATGAAAATGGATATCCGGCGGCAAAAGAAAGCGGTTGGTGGATATTATGCCTCGGTTGCTTTCATGGATGCCCAAGTCGGGAAAGTGCTTCGAAAACTTGACCAGCAGGGGCTCAGGGACAAAACCATTGTGATCTTCACCAGCGATCATGGGTACCATTTGGGAGAACATGATTTCTGGGCCAAAGTTTCACTGCGAGATGAGTCCGCTGGAGTGCCTTTGATCATTTCTGTGCCAGGTAAAAAACCGGCGGTTTGCGACAGCCTGGTGGAACTTCTGGATCTCTATCCCACCGTCTCGAAATTATGTGGCTTGCAGGTGCAGGAAAGGCTGCAAGGCAAGGATATTTCAGCCATGTTGGACAACCCCGACATTGAGGTGCGCGATGCTGCGTTTAGCGTGGCGCCGATGCGCAAAGGATTTCTGTTGCGGGAAGATCGTTGGGCTTATATTCAATATGGTGAAGATGCAGCTCGCGGTATGGAATTGTTTGACACCGTTGCGGACCCACTGCAGTTCAATAATCTCGCCGAGGTAAGTGAGTATCAAAACGTGGTGGACAGGATGCAGGCCAAGCTCGCCGCCAAGCTTGCCGAAGTGCGGGAAAATGATTTGTTGGACTCGACTTCAAACTAGATTTTGCCAGCATTCATAGTTGGGCACAAATCCGGTTGGCGTCTTTGAGACTTAGCACTGCATGTTGGTTTTCATGAGTGGGTGGAGGAGTGGTACAGCCCTCGTAAGACGTCATGGTTGCTTGGGTGCCTGTTGGTTCTTGAGCAGGTTCTGAGCCACTTGGGGTCATGTTCTGAGAAGGACTCTGTTAAAGTGTGGTTGTGAATGTTGTCAGCTAAGTTCCGGTTCCCCATGCAGAGCGATTCATGACGAATCAAGTTAAAATCGAAGACACTTTCGCTGAAGCCTTTCCCATGCGGGGCACGCGGTTGATCATAACTGCAGCAGATGCAGAATTAGCCAGCATTGCTGCGGGGGAATTTTGTGGGAATGCTTCCAGCGTGATTGGATGCGATGCGGAGGCGGGGATTGAGGGTCTCGTTGGCAGTGACGATACTGTAGATGGTCGGCCCGGTGTTTCCGTTTTGGCATTTGCTTTTGATCGGGAATCACTGGAAAAAGCCGTCACTGCTCGTGTTGGCCAAAATGTGCTGACCTGTCCTACCACTGCCTGTTACGCAGGTTTACAGAGTGAGTTAAAAAAGGATCGGATCAAAGTTGGCTCCCAACTGCGTTTCTTTGGGGATGGTTACCAGTTCTCGAAAAAGCTGGAGGATCGACGTTTTTGGCGTGTTCCGGTCATGGATGGAGAGTTTCTGTGTGAGGATGTCGTCGGTACCGTCAAAGGCATCGGTGGCGGTAATCTGCTTATCTGTGGACGGTCTCAGGGAGAGACGTTGGCTGCCGCGAGATCCGCTGTTGCTGCAATCCGGTTGCAACCCGATGTCATCATGCCGTTCCCGTCCGGGATTGTACGCAGTGGTTCCAAGGTGGGCTCGAAGTACAAGCCGCTGAAGGCAAGTACCAGCGAGAAATGGTGTCCCTCTTTGCGTGGGCAAACTGAAACTGCACTTCTGCAGGATGAACAGGCTGTTTACGAAATCGTGATCGATGGTTTGTCAGAGCGAGCAGTCGCTGCAGCCATGTTGGTTGGGCTAAAAGCAGCTGCTGAATCATCTGGCGTGACACGAATTTCCGCAGGAAACTATGGCGGGAAGTTAGGCCCTCACCATTTCCATCTGCATCGACTGGAAGAGCAGTCCCGGCATAGCACCTGAAA
>DOPG01000197.1:10168-10402 GCA_003513555.1 Rhodopirellula sp.
AGCAGTCCCGGCATAGCACCTGAAACTTGTGGTTGAGTCGTTGATTTGACCAAGCGGATGCTGCGGGCTGAAGTAAGTCTGTGCGGCATAAATGCAAAAAATCGCGCCTTTTTTACAAGACGGAGAAGTGACCGTCGGCCATCATAGGATTTGACGCTACCTCGAGTTCAAAGATGAGGCGAACGGTCAGGAAACAATAAATCAGGGATCAAGGCTCTGCCAAGGCTCTGCCAA
>DOPG01000197.1:10608-14281 GCA_003513555.1 Rhodopirellula sp.
AGGCTCTGCCAAGGCTCTGCCAAGGTGCTGGTTTGAATCCACTTGCTGGGCCTGGCCGAATCGAGCTCGATTAGCATTGCAGCGAAATTGGGCACTTCCTTAAACTCCAAACATCCGTCCTCCTACCGAGAAAGAGTCTGCAATGTCTGCGAACCGCTATCTGCTAAACCCCATGCGTACGGCCAAGCAGGGCGTTCAAGTGAATGTAGGAAAAGACGGAGATGAATATATTGAAATCACCACCACTTTGTCGATTCATGCCGACGATATGGCAGAAATTGGCGTATCTGATGGTGATCGTGTGTTGGTCAAAACCGAGTTTGGTGAGGCCGAGTTCGGGTGTCAGACCGCCAAGGTTCCAGCGGGTATGATTTTTGTTCCCTATGGTCCATCAACCTGTCAATTGATGGGGGGTAGCACAGATGGTACCGGAATGCCTACCAGTAAGGGTTGGGAAGTCGAGATCGAACCTGTGGTCGGAGCGAAAACAGAAGCTAATTCGGAGTGAGATAAAACCATGAGCCAGAACAGTAACATGGGTAGTGAAGATTCCCCTCATTTTCAGATGCCGCAGCAGGGTGACGAAGTCGTCGCTTGGCAGGAGGTTGAGGAGGGCCGTTTCATGCCGCAGCGTGTTCGCGGAAGCTGCCAAGGACGCGCTCTTGGCTGAACGTTTACGGTGCCGTCGTCCGGTTCGGACGACACGGGATCCAATGTTGATGACATTGCTAATGACAGCGGTGATGTCAGACTAGACAGCAGCGTCCAAGAGACGCCAAACGATGAAACCAATTCCTGACGCTCTTGCGTCAGTGATCTCTCTGTCGCCTTCATTCATTTTTCGGAAAACCTGATGGATTTGAAAGTCATTGATCATGCAACGTGCACCTTTTGTGGATGCGTGTGTGATGACATTCAGTTGCACGCAGATGATGTACGTATTCATCAGGCGAAGAAAGCTTGTGTACTCGGTAAGGCATGGTTTTTAAATCACACTGCCGAGCGAAAGTACCCTGATGCTTTGATTGACGGGAAGGAAGCAACGGTAGATGAGGCGATTGCTGCTGCTGCCGAGCATCTTTATCAGGCTGATATGCCGTTGGTCTATGGCATGAGCAACACAACCTGTGAAGCCCAACGCGAGTGCGTCGAGATGGCTGATCACTTGGGAGGCCTGCTTGATAGTCATACTTCATTGTGACACGGTCCAACCGAGATCGCTGCCCAGTTGGGTGGTAAAGTCACATGCACTTTGGGTGAAGTCAAGAATCGTGCTGATTTTATTGTTTACTGGGGTGGGAATCCTGCAGAGTGTCACCCGCGTCATTTCACGAAGTACACCCTGATGCAGAAAAGTCCTTTTCTGCCTCGGGGGAGAAAAGATCGCACAATGGTGCTGGTTGATATCCGCGAGACGAAAAGTGTCAAAGCATCTGATGTCTTTTTGCAGGTTCGGCCTGGTAAAGATTTTGAGCTGATCACTATTCTAAGAGCGATGATCAAAGATCAGCCCATCAGTGAGGCACAGGTTGCAGAAACCGGATTGACGATCGAACAGTTGCAGGACTTTGTGGCCAGAATGAAAGCCGCAAAGTATGGTGTTTTTTTCTTCGGCATGGGCCTGTCGATGACACGTGGTAAGCACATGAACTCGGCTGCGTTATTGACGCTTGCTGCCGAGATGAACGCGTTTACAAAGTTCGTTGCCATGCCGATGCGTGGACATGGCAATGTGACGGGAGCTGATGTCATCATGCGTTGGCAAACCGGCTATCCGTTCGGTATCTCGTTCAATCGGGGATATCCCCGATACAACCCCGGCGAATTCTCGACCGTCGATGTGTTGGTCCGTGGAGATACCGATTGTGCCTTTATCATTGGTGCAGACCCCGGTGCCACCATGCCCCAACCAGCGATCGATCATCTTGCTAAAGTCCCCACAATCGTGCTCGATCCACATGTGACTCACACCAGCAAGTTGGCCCGGGTGCATATCACGACTGCTCCAGCTGGGATATCGGCTCCCGGTACGGCGTATCGAATGGATGAGATTCCACTGCCACTGCGTCCAGCACTGAAGTCTCCGTATCCATCGGATGAAGAAGTGGTCCGACGGATCAAAGAGACGCTATTGAAAAAACCTGATTGGATGGGTGAACGCCCCCAGATGCTTCAGAATCAAATTTGATCTGTGGCAGGATTTCAGCTTTTTCAAAACGTTTGATTCAGCGCATGACCGTTTTTTTGAGGTATCCCTGTGGATGTGATGCCCTCGTTTGTTGGCAGCCGGAGAAATTGAAAGGCTTCAAATCACTGGTGGCACTATTTACGATCCAGCCAACGCTATTCCAGAGAGTTTCATCCGAATGAACAGAATCAAACTTACCCTGAAGAAAAGTCCAACGGTCGTCCTTGAGGCCGAGGTGATCACTCCAGATTATTTTTTGGAACGTTCCAATGAAGAAATCTGTACGAGTGTGGTGTATCACGGTAAGCGTGAAAAACGACTCGACGAATTCTTTGATGTCGAAGGCGAATACAGTGACTGCATCGAAATTCATGGGGATCTTCACCGTGTGCGTCACGTGGGCCGTGCGATGACTCGTGGTGAGGTGATCATCCATGGTGACGTCGGCATGCATCTGGGAGCACTCATGAATGGTGGGGGCATCGAAGTTTTCGGCAACACAGGTGATTGGGTTGGCGGAGAAATGAAGAAAGGAAAGATACACATTCATGGCGATGCTGGACAGCAAGTGGGAGCCGCTTACCGCGGAAGCATGGTAGGAATGAAGGGTGGAACCATTCTGGTGGATGGGAACGCTGGGATTGAAGTGGGAATGCGAATGAGACGGGGCATGATTGTGATTGGCGGAACCGCACGAGACTTCGCTGGGCTGCAAATGAAAGGCGGTACGATTGTCCTTTGTGGCGGTGCGGAAATTCGTACCGGCGCATGGATGCAACGCGGCACCATCATTTCTTTGAAGGACATTGCGCTGATGCCAACGTTCGCGGAAAGCGGTATTTATAACCCTACCTTCCTGAATGTTTACTCGCGACACCTGAATACGCTCGGAATACAACTGCCATTTGCTGAAGTTGATGGTAGGTATCGACGCTACAGTGGTGATCAGGGAGTACCGGGCAAAGGTGAAATCCTGATCTGGGAACCCGTCGTTTGATCGATGATGAACCTGCGTGGGCCCTTCAGGAATCGAACAGTCCTGTCCCCGCGGATGAAATCAGTAACTGTGAAGACAACCCGCTCATGTGCACGGTTCATCTACGGACAGCATTTGTCAGGACTTGGCCGTTAGTCGGCAGTGAAATCCAGATGCAGCTTGTGTGTAGCCCGCGCTGGTAATCAGTTAAGAATGCGTAGCAATTCGACCTTGAAGTGCAGGGTGGCATTCGGAGGGATTGAGGGCGGGTTGCCTGCTTCACCGTACCCCAATTCAGGTGGCACTTCCAGCTCGATCATGCCACCCTCGCCCAGCAACTGCAGTCCCTCTGTCCAAGCGGGAATGACATTTGACAGCGAGAAACTGGCGGGCTCTCGCATGTTGTAGGAGCTATCGAAGGTGCTGCCATCATCGAGCCAGCCGCGATAATCAACCTTAACTCGGCTGCTTGCTACCGGCTTTTGCTGACTCGATTTTCTCAGAATTCG
>DOPG01000427.1 GCA_003513555.1 Rhodopirellula sp.
GGGGCGCAATCCCCAACGGAAGAGAAGACGAAATGGCCGACTCACAACGAGTCAATTGGGCTGTGGAACAATTGAGCCAGCAACATGATCAACCGTTCTTTCTTGGGGTCGGGATTTATGCTCCGCACTTTCCTAATTATTGCCCTCAGCAATATTTTGATTTGTACGATCCTGCGAAGATTCAACTTCCAAAATACAACGCGAATGACTTGGAAGACCTCCCGCCTAAAATCAAAAAGATGAAAACGGCGCGATCACGCATTCACCAAAAGCTCCAAGAACTCGGGGCAGTCGATGATGCAATTCATGGTTATTTAGCGTGCATCAGTTATGCCGACGAAATGATGGGGAGGGTCCTGGATGCACTGGATGCCAGTCCGTACGCAGAGAACACGATTGTGGTGCTGTGGAGTGATCACGGTTATCACCACGGCGAGAAAGGTGATTGGGGGAAGCACACGTTGTGGGAACGCACATCAAATGTTCCGTTCATCTGGGCTGGACCAGGCATCGCGAAAGGTATCAAAACGAATGTGACTGCCAGTCTGATTGACATGTATCCCACTTTTGTAGAAATGTGTGGGCTGAATTCACCCAGGCAGCGATTGGAGGGCACCTCGCTTGCCGCTACTTTGAAGAATCCTGCGGATGCTACTGATCGCAATGTTTTTCTGCCACACATGAACCCCGGTGAGTATGCAATCATCAATCGAAACTGGCGTTACATCAGCTATGGCAACGATGGGGATGAACTTTATGACGTGACGCAAGACCCGCATGAATGGGACAATGTGGCGTCGGATCCGCGGCACGTCAGCTTGATCTCGCAAATGAAGGAAAGTGCTCCATCGGTGTTTGCCCCCCCTGAGCCCTCATTAAACGCGCGCAAAGACCTTGTAATTCAGGGGGATACTTATCATTGGCGTAAAGGCGTTGGCAACTACACGCCACCACCAAAGCATCTGCCTTACACTGAAACAAACGAAGCAAGCGCAGAAGAGCCTTCACGTCCGCAATCAAAAGATGCTGATACCAGCAGCAACAACAACCAAACCAAGAACGTACTATTGATCGTTTGTGACGATCTAAATACACACGTCTCGCCATCCGGCTATGTTCCGATCGTCAGCCCCGCGATGGATCAATTTGCATCGCAGTCAATGACATTCAGACGCACCTTTTGCCAGTATCCAGTTTGTGGGCCATCTCGCGCGTCGATGCTGAGTGGTTTGTATCCTGAATCCACTGGCGTCTTAAATAATACCGATGACATCCGCAACGAACGTCCGAATACCCCCACGATGCCGCAGTTTTTCCGGGAGAATGGCTTTTGGACGGGGAGCGTTGGAAAAGTTTTTCATTCTCCACGCCATGAACAGGGCGACAAGGTATGGGATGAGTTCTATCGTTTTGAAAACGATGAACTCGAAGTCGTGAAAACAGCTCGTATCGAATTTGAGTCAGTTCATGGTTCAATCGAAGACGGCCCCAACCGCAGATTGTGGAAAGCACGAAAGAAAGAGGTCTCCGCTCATCTAAATGCACAGACTCCACCCGGTTATGGAGAGAGCGGCCTCACAGATGCACAACACAAGGACGGAAAAAATGCCAGGCAGGTCGCCAGGTGGCTGACCGAAAAAAGCTACGGAGACAAACCGTTCTTCATTGCATGTGGGATCCAAAAACCGCACGTACCGTTTCTCGCGCCTGGGAAGTATTTCGATCTCTATCCGCTAGACTCAATCAAGTATAGCCCTGACCGGCCAGAGCTTTGGAAGTCATTGCCCCGTCTGGCGATGTCCAAGCGTTACGAGGCGTTTGGATTTAAACTAGGGACTGAGAACGACCAACTGCGAAGGGAGTACACGCAGGCGTACCACGCTTGTATTAGTTTTATCGACGCGCAAATCCAGATTGTACTCGATGCGGTTAAGGAAAGTGGCCACTGGGAAGATACAACCATCATCCTCACTTCTGATCATGGCTACCATCTGGGCGACCACTTCTTATGGGGCAAAGTGACGTTATTTGACATTGGTGCGAAGGTGCCGTTGATAATACGCGCACCAGGTCTGACCCGTGAGGGGGCGCATTCCCAAGCCATGGTTGAACTGATTGATATTTTCCCAACGCTTACCCATTTGACGGGACTGGAAACGCCAAGTCATTTGCAGGGGCATTCTCTTCGCCCTCTGCTCGGTTATCCAAACCGACTCGGTAAAAAAAAATATGCGTACACCGTAGTCACGCGTGGCAACAACCTCGGGCATGCACTAAGGAATCAGCGTTGGCGTTATGGAAAATGGCCAGATGGTGAGGAAATCTATAACTTGAGTGTCGATCCTCAAGAGAAGAACAACTTGGCACAAAAGCCACACTTGGCGCCGCGACTGATAGAATTTCGACGGATACTCGAACAAAAACAGGTACTCGCATCGTCACAGCATCGGCTAGTCTCGCGTGAACCGCCACAACCGAAACCTGAAAGTGTCGTACCGAGTGAATGAGAGCAAACGCCGTTCCTTGTATAATGCAATTGAAACAAAACCAAGACATTGCGATTTTGAGAGGCTAGCCAGACACCAATGCAGAAATTTATCCTAACCCTACTGTTATGCACAGTCCCGTCGACCTTGCTGGCAACGGACCGTGTTCCCAATATTATCTACATCATGGCAGATGACCTCGGGTATGGTGACCTGTCCTGTTTCGGACAAACGAAATTCAAAACGCCGAACATTGACCGGTTGGCGGCCGAGGGCGTTACGTTCACCGACTACTACGCGGGATCGACGGTCTGCGCCCCAACGCGGTGTGTGTTGATGACTGGCTTGCACACCGGCCACGCATTCGTGCGAGGAAATCGCGAGGTGCAACCCGAGGGGCAAGCGCCCATGCCTGCAGATATTGTTACTCTCCCTCGGAGACTACAGGATGCCGGTTACACCACCGGGATGTTTGGAAAGTGGGGGTTAGGCGCACCAGGCTCAGCTAGCGATCCGTCGAACCATTTTAATGAGTTCTTTGGATACAACTGTCAGCGACAGGCGCACACCTTCTACCCAACCCACTTGTGGCACAACGACCAAAAAGTATTGCTCGAAGAAGGCGTTTATTCGGCTGATCTGATCAATGAGAAGCTGCTCAGTTTTGTGAAAAACAACTCCGATAGACCTTTCTTTGCGTATGTGCCGTTTACTATCCCACATGCTGCCATGCACGTACCCGAAGATGATCACGCCCCCTTCCGTGCAAAGTGGCCACAGTTCGATGGCAAAATCGGTAAATACAAAGGTCCCTTGGTTACGAACCCGATCGCAGCTTTCGCTGGCATGATGACGCGAATGGATAGACACGTTGGGCAATTACTTGACTTGCTCAAGGAACTTGGCATTGATGACAATACCATCGTGTCGTTTACGAGTGACAATGGGCCGCACATGGAAGGTGGACATGACCCAAAGTTTTTTGATTCAAACGGACCGTTGCGGGGTCATAAACGGGATCTGTATGAGGGTGGAATTCGTGTTCCATTTCTTGCCCGGTGGCCTGGGAAAATCACACCGGGTTCGGTTTGCAATATTCCAGTAGCGATGTGGGATGTCATGCCAACTTGCATGGAAATTGCCGGCGTTGAGCCGCCCAAGGCAATCGACGGCATCAGCTATCTGCCGGCTCTGCTGGGCAATGAAGCAGACCAACCTCGGCATGACTACCTTTACTGGGCGTTTTATGAACGTGGCGGTAAACAAGCAGTACGATGGGGGCAGTGGAAGGGGGTTCGGAACAACGTTGGCAAGAATCCTGATTCCACTCTCGAGCTCTACCATCTCAGAAGCGACTTGGGGGAGGCAGTGAATGTTGCGGCACAGTATCCCGAGGTGGTCAGACGCATCGATGGATACATGCGGGATGCCTATACACCCTCAGAATTGTGGTCTTTCGGTACCCCTAAGAACAAAAAGAGGTGATGGGTTCGCTGTGAATACAACGGCATTTGTGACGTCCGCAACCGGGTGGTGTAAGGACTACATCACGGCCCATACCGTTGTCAGCAAATCCAACAACTGGTCCGAACGAACTAGATTTCTGCAGCTAGCAGTTTGGTGCAAGGGTCAATTTCGTGTTCTTTAGAGATCCGCATGTGCGTGGTTACAGACCACATCTTGCCTCCGGTTTTGCTAACATGGTATTCCCTGCAAGGTGTTTTTTTCAAAAACCGACAACCTTCGTCAGTTCGTCAATTGGTCTAAGATTCTGAGGGCACACATGAAGCTCAGTTCTCTTCTCTGGCCATTAGTCCCAGCTTGCGCAGCAGCAGTCTACGGATGGCTGGTATCATCGACCGATCTTAAGGCTGCGATATTTCTCGGTATGGTTGGCTTGATTGCGGGCAGTCTTGGACGAATGCTCGTTTCAGGAGTGCACACCGGCCTCAGGGTGGATGTGAAGAAGACCAGCGTGGCTGGTGTTCTGGGCGCGTTGCTTGGGATTGTGGCTGGTGGTTATTTGGGAGTCATCAGTGGGTTCGGGAGTTGGATGATTGCGACCTTCAATCCAGGTTTGCCAGAGATGGATTTCAGGGACTCTTTTGGTTTTATCGGTGGAGTGTTCATCGGCTCAGTGGTTGGCGCCATTGGAATGGCCGCACTCGTAAGTCTCGTTCAGTGGAATCGAGCGGGGAAGGAAGCCCGCAAGTAAGGCTCGAAACACAATGCGATGTTTCCATAATATTGGTTGTTTATTTTGTCCTCCCCTGAACAACACCCCAGCGTTCTTTTGGCGATCGCGAGATGCGGTATGATAGGAGTAAACGGCGGCAATGTACTCGCCGGGGGTTTACCTTGCCCTTTCATTTGTATTCCCGATAAAAGATCAGACATGAAGCCACTCTCATTGATTATCTTCGCTATGTCCGGACTGTTTTTGCCAACACCCTTGCTGGCTGAGAATTGGGGTTCATGGCGCGGCCCAACGCAAAATGGAATATCCAGCGAGACGGACCTACCGAAGACGTGGTCTGTCGACGCAAATGTCAAATGGCGCGCAGAGTTGCCAGGGCCAGCAGGGGCTACGCCCGTTGTCTGGGGTGACAATATCTTCTTGACAAGTACTTCGGGTACCGATTTGGTCTTGCTTTGCTTTGGCACGGACGGGAAGCAACGTTGGAGCCGTCTGATTGGGAAAGGAAACAAAGACGCTCGTGGCGACGAAGGCAACTCGGCAAGTCCATCACCCATCACGGACGGTACACACGTTTGGGCGTTCATTGGAACAGGCAAGCTTGTGTGTTACACCGTGGGCGGTCGTTTGGCTTGGGAAGCAGATCTGCAGCAAAGGTATGGGAAGTTTGACATCGCATTCGGGATGTCGGCTACACCAGTCTTGCATCAGAATCGCCTGTTCGTGCAATTGATACACGGCGATGGGAAGCCTGAAACCCAAGAAGCGATCGTCGTTGCTGTGGATGCATCGACCGGTGAAACGCTCTGGGCGACCGATAGGGTCACGGGGGCATCGCGAGAGAACGAACATTCGTATGCCTCGCCGATACTCTACGACTTTGATGGGATGACTTATCTCATCACACATGGCGCCGACTACACGGTTGCCTACTCGCTTGATGACGGAAAAGAAAAATGGCGACTCGGCGGACTGAACCCTCAGGGAAAAAGCTACCATCCGACCCTGCGGTTCGTGTCCTCACCCGCAGCAGCCAGCGGAATCGTCGTGTGCCCAACTGCGAAAAACGGTCCCGTGTTTGCCGTCGACGCCGCCAAAGCAGGTGATCTGACAGACAGCGATGCAGTTTTGTGGGTGCGTGATGACAACACGCCCGATGTACCTTCGCCGATTATCCACGAAGACCTCGTTTACCTTTGTCGCGAAAACGGCATGCTGCTGGTTCTCGACCGCAAAACCGGCGAACAGGTGTACATGGAACGGACTCACAGCCATCGACACCGAGCATCACCTG
This sequence comes from Rhodopirellula sp., assembly GCA_003513555.1. Classification (GTDB taxonomy): domain Bacteria; phylum Planctomycetota; class Planctomycetia; order Pirellulales; family Pirellulaceae; genus Rubripirellula. The sequence goes on from DOPG01000427.1 coordinate 5,978, forward strand.
TGCTGGCAGATGGGCACATTTATTTGACTGCCCGGGATGGAAAAGTGACGGTAGTTAAGACAGGCCGCGAGTTCAATATTGTCGCCCAAAACGATACGGGAGAGACAACCTCCGCGTCGCCGGTGATTTCAAATGGTGTTATCTATTTAAGAACCTTTGATGCTTTGTGGGCAATTGAATGAGGTCTCGGAGCTCGGAGCCTGACCGCATAAGCGTGAGGATGTTTGCGTTCTGAAGCCCAGCCCAGATGTAGTAGGTTGAGCACGGCAGCTGGGTAGGGAAGCTACCGACTGTCAGTGCATTTAAACCATGGCTGATACGACGTCTTGCCCCAAGGATCACGCCCCAAACGACCCCGACTGTTTATTCTTTCACAGCAGGCATTTACACGAAAGAGGATTATCAGTGTTACGACTCTCGTTAGCAGTGTTGGTGGTGGGATGTTTAGGGGTTGCTGCGCGAACAGCTGCCCAGAAACCAGGTAGTGACAAACAAGCGATGAATATTACGACAGCTGAAGAATGGGGCAAGTTGGTACTGAAGGGTATCGATACCGAGTTCCCGACCAAACTGTCGCTCATGTATACCAACGAAAGCCAGATCGGCAGGCCACAGGATCATTTCCCTGCTTTTTTCGGGTGTTTCGACTGGCACAGTAGCGTGCATGGCCACTGGGTACTGGTTCGTTTATTGAAGCAGTATCCCGACATGCAAAACGCGTCGCATATTCGGAAAGCCGTTGCCAATCATTTCACAGCCCCCAAATTAGCTCAGGAGGCTGGATTTTTTGCCAAGGACGAACAAAAGAGCTTTGAAAGAATGTATGGCTGGGCTTGGTTGCTGCGTTTGGTCACGGAACTCGCGTCTTGGGAGGACCATGACGCCAAGGTTTGGAGGCAGAATCTGGCGCCCTTAGAAAAAGTCTTGGTACGCAGAATCGAGAACTATCTGCCACGACTCAGCTATCCAATTCGCATTGGCCAACATACGGACACAGCATTTGCCTTGGGACAGATACTTGATTACTCCATCGCCATGGACAACAAACCACTGGAAACTTTAGTCAAGAGGCGTGCCAACGAGTTTTATGGAGCCGATGTCGCCTATCCGGTGCACTATGAACCGTCAGGGCATGATTTTTTTTCTTCATGCTGGAATGAAGCAGACTTAATGCGAAGAGTTCTTCCCCAGGAAAAGTTTGAACCCTGGCTACGAAAGTTTTTGCCAATGCTTGCTACACAGCTCGCCGATGGCACGATCTCGCCTGTCGTCGTTAGTGATGTGACGGACCCAAAAATCGTTCATCTCGCCGGTCTTAATCTTAATCGCGCATGGTGTTTACAGTCCGTGGCTGCTGCTTTGCCCCAAAAGCATCCGCTCACCAAGCCGTTGCAGACAAGTGCCCAAAATCACCTCAAGGCCGGACTGGAATACATCAACAGCGGTCATTACGAGGGTGATCATTGGTTAGCAACGTTTGGCCTGTACGCTGTAGAAAGAATTGCTGTAGTCAACTGACAAATCATGGTTGTTCTACAACCTCGATCGCCAGCTCCTGAAATGCAGTGTTTTCCCCGCCCGCCACGCCTGTGATCGGTTCGCTTCGCCATAGAATCCATCGGTAGGTGCCAAGCGTCTGGCCACCGGTCGCCCGCAGCGCGGCTGCGGTATATTGGTGCGGTGTACCATTCGCTGCAATCATGCCAATCGGATGATAGGCGGCTGGGTTCCAACCCGGGTCTTTTTCCGCTGCGCTGCCGTAAAGTGAAAGCTTTTGCGTTCCCCTTGCACCCATGCCATAGGACCAACCGGCTATTTGCTTGATGGGAGCCAGGACGCCTAGGTCGGTCTTGTAGGATCCGTTCTCAACGCCGTTGGGAAACACTGGGCCGTAATTGGCAGCAAGTGTTTGGTCATGTAATACCGCTAAGGGTTGGTTGCTGGTGGGTGGCTTTGCGAACGTGGTTACCGGCTGTTCGTTCGGCACAGGTAATCGCGCCAGCTGCCCAGCCGTTTTTGCAGTCTCTCCAACCAACACTGGATACGAGCTGATAACTTCTTCCTCCGTGCTTTGTGCTCGCACAAACGAAAGATGAACGCTTTTCCCCTCGAGTTTGGCAAGTTGCTTAAGAAACCCCGAGACGTCACGCACTGGTAGTTGGTTCACGGTTTGGATCACATCCTTGAGCTCAAGTGGACACGCAAATTGGGGGTTCTTGCGAGCCACTACCAGCCCGCCTTGCTCACGACTCACGCCGTATGCTGAATACTGTGCGCCGGTAAGTGGACGTAGTTCCAGCCCCCACCAGAGGACTGCATCCGTTTTATTTTTGCGATCCGACGAGCTATTCGCCAGAGGGATGGAAGGGACCGGAAAAACAGGGATCTTTGCTTTCGCTCGCAAAGAAGCACTCCGAACTCCAAATCGGTCCATAGGGAAGTTTTTGAAACCGGTGGCAAGCGCTAGAGATTCGGGTGCAACACGGTAGTCGCCGATGGATGGGTTAAGAAAAAGGGGATCTCCAACAATCGAATTATGATCGCATCCGTGCTTTTGGTACTGCTGTTTTGCTGCTAACGAGGTAAAGAAATTACGATCAACCTCTGCGCCCCACTTGCCTTGAGGCATCCCACCAGCGGGTCGATAAGCTGTCATCCAGATATTCCGGGTTACACGATCCATGCTGTTGTCGTACCAAACATGTGGATGCAACGTATTGTTGATTGCAATGTTATTATAGACGTCACGGTAGAAACCCTCCCTCAATTTGAGTCCACCCTGCAGAAACAGGTTGTTGTAGATTTCGTAGTGTGATGAACCGTCGTCCAAATCGACGTCCCAACCTCGGTCGCATCTCCAACGACTGTTTCGGATGATGGTTGTGTTCGTATCCAACTTGGATAATGTGGGCAATTCGTCGGGCGGCGCGTTTTTCAGATGCCAAAACCGGTCCCTTCCCCATGAATTAAAACTGCCGTGATCTCCTGTTTCTCTTACCGTATTGAACACGTCGCAATGTTCAATCAGGTGCCCACCAAAGGTACCCTCGCTAATGTTTATCCCCGCTCGCCCCATGTCATAAATTGAACAGTGGCTCACCGTGATTCGGTGTGACATTGAAATCTGCACTCCCGTGGCTTGTTTCTCGATAACACTCATGTCGTGAATGAGGCAATCGTCAACAATGCAATCAGCGGGATATTCTCTTCCGATGGGACCTTTCTCGCGATCAATCTCATCGTAGGCATTAGTTTGTCCATATTCAAATTTTGGACTTCGGACAGATTTGGGATCACCAACAAAGCAAATTCCACTCGCTCCAGCGTGATGAAGGTGGCAACTCAAGATTCTGATGCGACGGTTGTATTGATTGACGAAAATACAATTCCCACCTAGCTGATCAAATTCGCACTCCTGCAGTCCGCAATCCTCAGAATCTTGGAATACGATTGCCCCCCCGCGGTAAATGGTCCAATCACTTCGTAGCAGAGGCTCACGTGTTTCCATGAAGGTCCGAGCCGCGTGGCGAAAGATAAAACCCTTGAGCAACACATGCCTCACTGGGTTATCTGGCATTCCTGTGAATTCGACCAAGTGTTTTAGCCCCGCTACTTCCACCAACGCCGTTGGAAGACCAGCAGCGTCGGAAGGCATGAAATACAGTTGGTTTTTGTCATAGTCCAGGAACCACTCGCTCGGCCTGTCGAGTTCCTCTCTGATATTCTCAACCATGCGGTGTTTTGGGTGCATTCCCATTTGCCGATTGTTTTGCCATCCGCCTTCATAGACGAGGTCACCAGCAGCAGTTTTACCAGTAATTCGGTAATGGTACCCGCCCCAATGGTGGCGGTGCATCGCGTGTATAAAACCACCTGCAGGATTTCTCCAGGCATCTGTACGCGTTCTTGAGAACGCATCCGGCGAAAAACCGTTATAAGGACTCGCATTAACATCGTAATTCGGAAACCGTGCTAAAACTTGTCGTTCGCCATCAATGAATAACTGATCAAACTGTTGCGTTTCTTCGACGCTGGTCCGATAGATCCCGTCGTCCATGCCTATCCACGTTGGTGTAAGTTTGACACCTCCACTGATAACCACCTCTTCCCCAGCATAGGCGGTGTAGACAACGGGTGCCGCGGTGGTTCCCGAATCGCTCGCATTGAATTTCAAAGGCTTGTCTAAGTAGTAGGTTCCTGCACGAACGTGAACCGTGATTGGTTCGCGCCCAAGAAACCCGGCATTGCGCACCTTCGCTTGAGCCTGCCTCAGGGTTTTAAACGGATTCTCGATTGTCCCTGTCCCTGCATCGTTCCCATGCGGTGCCACATACAGGTCGGCAGCAGAACAGAAAGAAACCCACAACAGGCAGCCGAAAATGCTTAGCAAGCTACAATTCTTCATTAATTTGGTTGGACGCGTAGGGAGGTGTGTGTCACACGACTGGGAACCAAAACAGCTTGTTGATTTCACGAACCATGGTTTTGGAAAATCACTGCACGCGAGAAAGTGACCTTAGTCTTGCAAAGCCGCTCACACGTTCGTGGTAACGAGAGCATACCACGATGCGCGACAATATCTTCGTACGACGCCTGCAATTCCGCCCTGGTTTTTTCAAGCAAACTCGTGCATGCTACCCCATTAGAGCAAGTAGAGGGTAAACAGGACGCATGGCTACTGAATCGAAGTTTCCCCTTGTTCGCGAATTCCAATGTCAGAAGTTCGCCATTGCGACTCTGTCAACGTGCCGTGTTTAAATACCGGCTCGTTTAATGACCAAATCGTTGTGAATATTCAATTCACCGTCGTGCTCTCTGCTAACCCTGATCCACCCTGGAAAGCAGTTCCTCCCAAGCCCGCAACTCCGTCTGCAGTGACAAGCGTTCCCGTAGCCCGGAACTCGCGTCGCACAACTCTTCATAGAACGATTGATGGTTCTCAGCTCTTTCAATTAAATTTGCAAGCTCCAATGCGTCACTGACGTTAAAGAGACCCGGGTGATTCGAACCGAGAATCCCAACGGAAGCCGGGATTCGCGTCGCTAGGACAGGCACGCCTAGTGCGGCTGCCTCAGAAAAAACACTGGGGGCACCTTCATGGCGCGAAGTCAAAACTGTCAGTTGACAATTGGCAAGCAATTGTAAGGCGTCTCGATGCGGCAGTGCTCCAACCCACTCATAGCGTGAGCATTTTTGGGTCCATTTAACGGCGCGGTCTTTCCAGATTCTCGTCGTTGCTTCACCCGCGTGTGTAATACTTGTGGCGGAATCTGGTCGCAACAACTCGGCAGCACGACAGATAAGAAAGGGATCCTTCACTTCTCGCAGATGGGCAAGGAACGAGATCTTGAACATCGGCCCTTGCGGTTGTTCGTTAAGCACAGGCAAGACGGTTGATTGATAGATTACCGAACACTTTGCACGAAAGTCCATCGGCACCTTCTTAAGTCCCTCTGGCTCTAGCAACACAATCCGGTCAGCGAATTCCATGCTTTCAATTACCATGCCAAAGCCTGTACTCCCCCTGACTAAATCCACATGCAAATCCGTGCCAGTTAAGGCAACAACAATTTTCGATTGCGGCGCTGCGATGTGGAATTTGTTAATTGCGTCTGCGCTTCGTCTCGCGTGCATCGCAATCAATACGTTAAATGATCCATGTGCTGCCGAGTCGTACTCAGTGGGATCAACTGTCTGCACAGTATGCCCCAACTGACTTAGAATATTGGACCAACGCAGGGCAGTGATCCAATTTCCGCGAGTGCTTCCGCGTGGAAGGGGGACATGCAGAAGCACTCTCATCGCCATTGCCTTTTGACCGGGACCAAACGTAGGGCACCACACTTCGAAGCACTCGCAGCTACACCTCTAACATCTCGCGCCTCCCGCCAAGTGGAAGGCTGGCAAAACGGAAAAGCTGCCCAGGTCATGGACTCGTCGCTATCTACGCGTTTCAGTGACAAGCCGTTGTGTCCATCTGAGTGTTTCCGACCGAGTTCCTGTGAGGCAACCGCCCACAATGAAACAAATCCGCCCCTATTTGCCGAGTTCGAGTCCTTCAACGAAAAAGGTAGCCACATCTTGCAACTGTGGGTCAGCGTGACCGAAAAATTCTACTGCAAAGGACCTCGGTGACCGCTGTTCGTAGGCCATAATTTTGTGATTTGACTGTACTTAGAATCTCATCAATTTCATATTGGTCCAGTCTCTGCATTCTTCTCCCAGTTGAATAAGAAAGCAGAGCTTCGATTAAGCTTCGCGCGAACGTTTCGCCGCGAAACTGGATCAGAACGCGTTTGAACTCAGCAAAATTGGAGAATTGCTCTCCGGTGGTAAGCTTCCCTGAAGGATCGATAGGCAAGCGTTTCGGTTTCGTATTTGTGCCAGGATATTTGGACCGCCACCGACCGATAGGGTCAAAATGTTCGAGTGGAAAACCCAACGGATCGATATTGCGGTGACATAAGTTACAGGCCTGGTCCTCGCGATGTCTTGCAAGTTTTTCACGCACGGTACTTGCCCCACTGATGTCAGCATCAATGGCGGGAACCTCGTCGGGAGGTGGAGGCGGGATAGTCCCGAGAATGTTTTCGAGAACCCAAACGCCGCGTGTTACAGGTGAAGTGTCAACTCCGTTTGCGCTGACTGTTAAGACACTAGCCATGCCTAGCAATCCGCCACGACGAGAGTTCTCAGTTAGGTCAACACGCTGAAAACCATCAGACTGACGAATCGTATCCTGCACAGGTAGCTGGTAAAGTTTTGCAAGTGGCTTATCAACAAAAGTGTAGTCAGAATCCAAAAATTCCATGATTGATCCATTCCGTTCCAACACGTCCTGGAAAAATAGTTGTGTCTCACGCTTCATGGAACGCGGCAGGTTTTCCGCATAAAAAGAGTTGGCCGTCCTCCTGGGTGGCGGCTGGTCCCCTAAATCTCTTAAGTTAAGCCAACTGTCAACAAAACCACTCACAAATGCTGTCGAACGCGAATCAGTCAGCAAGCGTTCAATCTGAGCTGTTATCTGAGGAGTTGTTTTCAGGCGGTCTTGGGATGCTCTTTGAAAAAGCTGTGGGTCCGGGGGCGCTGCCCACAACGCGTATGAAAGACGTGTTGCCAAGTCGTGAGGATTAAGCTCCCTCTCTGACTCTTTTGTAATTTCACTGAGATACAGAAATGATGGGGAGCATAATATCATTTTGACCGTGGCAAGGGCCGCCTCTCGGGGTGCACTGTCTTGCACGAGCATGCGGTCATAGAAACCATTGATACGTCCGGTATCGTCAACGGTTAACGGTCGCCGGAAAGCTTTTTGTGCGAACGCTGCAAGTTGTTCCTTTGCGCGTTCGGGGCTGAACCCAGACTCACCAAAGACGGCTTGCTCTTCCTTGCTGCTTCCGGGTTCGGGTAGCGGCCCGCGGATTTTGATTTCCCCAATCCTGATGTGTGGTAGGGCACCCTCCCGCAGCAATGTCGCCCTGCTAACGCCTTCCTTGGGATTCTTGAACTCATCTTTGTAACGGCGATTGACTTCGATCACGGAGGCTCGGGATTCATAAGGCCCATTAGGGAAGATAAAACGCGGGGTTTGACCAGCCTCCAGCCACACCTGAAATGTCAGCCATTCGGGCTGCCCATCGGGAACCGTTGCCGTCGCCAGCACTGGCTCGACGGATTGCGGATAGTGAATGTGGCCCTTGGTAATCTCCCCAGGCACCACGCCAATTTGAAACGGTTCAGAGAAGTCAATACGAAATATCTTTGGGTCGTAGTGCGTGTCGCGGTGTAACGCTTGTGTGAAGCACTGAATTTCGTAGACTCCGGACACCGGGACACCCGCGAGAAAGTCTTCGATATGCGCATAGCCACCTTGCCGCGTGTCCGTGTTGGGCTGTTCATAGAGGCAAAGAAATTTGTTTTGGAGCACGCTTTTGTGCGATCCGGCGAGTTCCTCGTATTGCTTAAAATTTTCGGTGAAATGCCAATTCATCACGGGCGTTACGGGTTTCCCGAGTCGCAGGTCAACGAGACGTGATGCCGCCTGGAAATACTCGTCCATCAAGAATCCCGATGTCACCAGCGAGTCACCAATGGTGTCGATGTGATTGGTGGTCCCATCCTTTGGGAAATCAGCGGTTAGGCCCAACGTGTCCACGCGCCGGTCAAACAAGGTCGCGAGCGTGTTTTCATATTCGCGATTCGAAAGACGGCGCATCACGGTCTGGCCACCTGAAGCTCCGAACTTCTCGCGGGCATCTTCGACACTTTGACGCAAAAGTTTGATCGTTGCGATGCGTTCGTCTTCTGTGGGTTGAGATGCATCCGGGGGAGGCATCAACTTCAGGGTCAGTTGATCGATGAGTTCATCCGCCGTGATCAGTTGATCTACGGTTTCAAGTGGTAACCGGAATGTATCGAAGTTACGTTCCCCTTCCTCGGTTCCACTCCCATGGCAATCACCGCAGTAATCTTTTACAAAGCTCGTCAACCGCTCGCTACGATCTGAAAGCCTATCCAGATCGGAAGCATCAGTCGGAGCACAATGAAGCACAAACAAAAAGACCACCGGCAAGCGGGCAAACGACCCCGGATTTGCACGCAGATGGCGTATTGCATGCCCTAGCGTGCCAGTACCAATCCTCACGAGTAAGCCCCAGTGCTAGTGCCAAATGCATCTGTGTCAACGCCGCTGCGCCGTGCAATGTCGACAAACAGGTTGCTGAGAGGCGTTTTCCCAACACCTTTCGACTCTACCTTCTTGAATTCACCCGACTCGTAACCACCGCCCGCAAGGATAATAGGCAGGTCAGTATTTGTATGTGAGCTTCCATTTCCCATGCCACTACCGAAGAGCACTGCCGTTGAATCAAGAACTGAACCCTCTTCTGACTTCATTTCGGATAAACGACAGATGAACTTTGAGAACTGTTCTATTTGGTAGGATTCCAAAGTAAGTAGATTCGCAATCACCTCTTCATCATTACCGTGATGCGACATACTGTGGTAAGACTTGTTGATGCCCAGATTTTGCGGCAGGAAACTACCACCAATCTCGAGTGTCGCCACACGTGTTGAATCGGTTTGCAACGCCAAGGCCATCAGCTCGTAAAGCATTGGCAAGTCATCTACCGTATTCGTGTTCGCCGGCTTTTCAAAAGGCGCGTCCGGCTTCGGTTGGTCAGTCCAAGCCCTTCGAGTTTGCAGCTTTTTCTCCACATCGCGGATTGAGCTGAAATATTCATCGAGCTTGTTTCGGTCCTCGCTGTTAATCCGCTGGGATAAGTCCGCGGCTTCAGCAGTCACCGAGTCAAGTATGGACGCTTGCAGTTTAGTCTCCCGCACCTTTCGAGCTCTTTCCGCGGGGCTCTCACTCACGAATAACTTATCGAACAGTTCTGCTGGCCCTGTGATGGGAGGAACGCGGACCCCTGATTTTGTCCACGACAATTGACAACCGCCATGAATCCCCCCTTCCGATCCAACGGTGAGTGATGGAAATCGGGTCTCGCCACCAATTGAATCAGCCAGGTACTGATCCAAGGTGACATTGCCGTCATGACGATTTTTTGATTCATGATGTAAAACCCCCGACAAGAAGGTGTGAACAGCGAAGTGCCCCCCCCGCAGACCGTGGTCCAAACCTCGGTAAACCGTGAACTTCTCTCGCTGGGACTTCAGCGCGGTCAGCAACGGTGTATCTTCGTATTCTTTGCCGGTGGATTCTGGAAAAAAGTGCTTTTGTTGGAACCCGAGCAAATTGCCAATAGCTACAAACCTACGCGGTTGATCAACCGACTCCCTGGAGGTTCCCACACTTTCGCCTCCGACGGCCAACGACGTGAGCGAAGGAATGAGCAACGAGCCAGTAACTGACTGCAAAACGAAACGTCGGCGATGGAAGGGGGCAGTTTTTCTCATGCCATATTTTACCCCAGTGACCAGTTGATTCCAACGCCATCTCATGGTGAGTACCTAATTCCGAGGCGAATCCGATACTGAATGATTTTTCTAGTGCCGTTAGCCATGGTCAACTTGTTCACACTCACTGGTCTGACAGCGGCCTCAAAACGCAAGCGATTTCCCTTCCGCTGAGACTGGAGCGTTTCACGCGTAGACAGAACGCTCGTTTTCACAACATTTAGCAACGCCTCCGATATGGTGTTTTGCTGCTTCCTGAGGCACATGCAGCGTGGGTCAACCTGGGGCAGTTTGGTAAGCACCACAACTTCCTCAGGTTATCTAATCACGCACGCGAAATGACCGGAGAAAAAGCCACTTCGTTGCCACGCCATGTTTCGTTGAAAAATTACAAAAGACGAAACCCGGATCCAGCGCACAACCGATCGGGCACGCCTACCAGACTCGGATGCGACTGAGCGATGCTGAGCCACGTGCGAATCGTCGTAATTATATCGCCAATGCCCTTGATTCCGACTTCAATGCTTGGGAATAAGCAACGCCACTGTGAGATTGGCTCGGCCCACAATTTTCGCTACCTAGACAGGTGGCAAACAAATACTTGAAACATTGTTGCCACGAAAAGAGTAAATTGTTCTGACGTGCATGGTCTGCTCATCCGTTGGCAGACTGGCTGCAGTGTGGTCTCAGTTTGTAAGGATTTCATTTGATGCGTAGCTTCCGCAGTTTATCCGTGCCGGTTTTTTTGTCGCTCGCGGTTGGTTTGGCAATGCTGCTGCTACCTGCATCAGGTTCGGCCCAAACGTTTCAACAGGAAACGCAAACCAAGAACGGACGAAAATCCGATTCAGACGCCCAACTTAGCGGAAGATCAAAACCTGCGGTTCATGCTGGCCCAGATGCTGGTGTTGACCCTGCCGCCCGCAGAAGTACTAAGTCCAGCGTAAGCAACCACTCTGATAAAACCAAACAGACTAGCAGCGACGAGACATCAACATACGAAATCGGACGCATCATTTTCCCAACGTATGAATTCGCAATGGGTAAGAAGCGTTTGTTCTACGGACTTTATTTGCCTAAGGGCTACGATAAAACCAAAACATACCCTTTGGTTGTAGCGCTGCATGGACTAAACGGGAGCCCCGGACAGATCCTTGCTTACCCCCGACTAACAAATTATGCAGACAGGGAAGGATACATCCTAGTTGCACCCATGGGCTACAACTCACGTGGTTGGTACGGAAGCCGGGGAAAAGGAGGAGGCAGGGCTTCCGACCCAGCAAACCTCGGCGAACTCAGCGAACAGGATGTGATGGAAGTGCTGCAGTTAACACGCACAAATTTTCAGATTGACTCTAACAGGATTTATTTGTTCGGTCATTCCATGGGCGGAGGTGGCTCCATGCATTTGGCCATGACCTACCCAAACCTATGGGCCGCAATGGCAGTCATCGCACCAGCCGCCTACGGCAACCGTGATCGACTTGCCACAGCCAAAGAAATACCTGCTTACGTGGTGCAGGGAGACCAAGACCGATTGGTTTCCGTCCGACAAACCCGATTATGGGTCGACAAGATGAAAGAGCTGGGAATGAAGCATGAGTACATCGAAGTCAAAAATGGCGGCCATGTATTTTTGGCGTGGCGACATTTTGACGGCATCTTTGCTTTTTTCAACGCACACCCAAAAACGGACCGGCCTGGGACACCATGAACACAGTTCCCCTGCGCGGGCCAGCCTGGTTTTCGGATGGAATTCCAAAGTTTCGACAAGACTTAATTTAGACTGCCTTTAACTTGCGACGGTTGCAAACGCCATTTTTCAATCAGTTGGATACATTACCCAAAGCTCTGGACGTCCCACGTTGCAGTGGACCGCTCGGACCAGCAGTCCCATGCAGGCCCAGGACAGGAAGAGCGCGGTGCGTGCAACATGCCATGCTATCGGTGTCGAAGCTTTGCCTCGGTCATGCCTGCGCCCGACACTGGGAACCGGATGGAAGATCGTCTCGATTATCCTGGGCCGCTCCTGTTCATCGTCTTGTTGTTGGTCGATGATGCAAAGCGAACGCGTTAAAGATGCTGATGGCACACCACGAGCCACGCCCTGATTGTCGATAGCAAATGCTGCTTGGCGGCTAAGAGTGGGCAAGGTCAACAAGCCTAGGAAACTCCATAACGTGAAGCCGAGACAAGTCATTGTCAGCTCTGCCACACTTGTGACCCCTGCACCCGGAGACATAGCCGACAGATTGAAACCGAGCAGTACCCACCCAACTGCAACTGCTAGCCCTCGAGTGCGACTGCCGGCGC
>DOPG01000023.1:0-268 GCA_003513555.1 Rhodopirellula sp.
TCGAGTTGGGTCATGCCAACCGGGGAATTCTCAAATAAAACCCGTGTAAACGCGTGTTTTGCCCGTCTTGGATACAGAAAGAAACCTTGACTAGTGGAGGCTATCCACTAGTCTTAACTGGTGCCGTGTCTGATCGATCGGAGCCTAGGGGTTCGGACTCGATTCCCACCCGACAGGCATGTCCCGCTCACCAAGCAGAGGTATCTCGAGGCATGGTGCGTCCGCCAAGCACCTTGGCCCGCGGCTGTCGAACAGCGGCACGAGCCAA
>DOPG01000023.1:502-788 GCA_003513555.1 Rhodopirellula sp.
AGGGGGAAAAGCTTGAGCAAGGCTCGGGCCGTTTTAACTGTCGCTACCACACTCGCCAATCCACTTCCCACTCAGCAAATTTGCATGACTAATTTTTGGCACTTTCGCATTTACTCGCGTCAGGTTTTTACGTTCATTGCGTTGGTCACCGGACTTGCTGTTCCACTAAGTTTGGGACAGGAAAGCGAGCCCCCTGTGCCGACGCAGTCAGCGGCCACGCCCAACACCGACAGAACACCGGAGACACCTTCTGAGGCGGGCACTGAGGTCGCTGTCCAGAGTGAGG
>DOPG01000023.1:1121-14574 GCA_003513555.1 Rhodopirellula sp.
AATGCGAAGCTCCCCAATGATGCTGTCCGGTTTTCATTTGACGGGGTAGCTTGGCGTGATGTGATCCGTTGGTTGGCAGATGAAGGCGGTTTGGCGTTGCAGGTTTCGGAGTTGCCCACTGGCAGTTTCACCTACTCTGACCCGAGAGTTTTTACGCACGCTGAGGCAATTGATCGGATCAATCTGTTTTTGTTACCGGAAGGTTTCACCTTGGTCCGCAGCGGTCAGTTGCTGTCTGTCATCAACCTCGGTGATCAGCGAAGCAAGCAGCAACTGGATGCCATGGCTGAGTTGGTCACGACGGACGAATTGCAGGATCGCAATCGGCATGAAGTACTGAAATGTATTTTTCCTCTCGGTGATATCGACCCGGAGGAGGCGGTGCAGGAACTTTCTGTGATGAACCTGATGACGCCGCCTGAAGTGCTGGGAAAGACGAAACAACTGATCATCACGGATACCGCCTCCAAGCTTCGAAGTGTGAAATCGATTCTTTCAGCTTTCACGCCTGATGAAATGGCCAATGGCACAGTGGTGGAGAGTTTTGCTCTCAAGCACGTTTTGGCCGAGGATGTACTTCTCGTAGCCCGGCCACATCTTGGTCTTGCAACAGGTGAAATGATTGGCATCGACGTCAGCATTTCAGCTGATGTGCTCGGCAAGAATATCTTCGTGACAGGGCTGGAAGACAAAGTGAAATTGCTCGAGGGACTGGTCAAGGCTGTTGATCAACCCGAGCAGAAAGAAACGAACGAGGAAGGTGAATCTGTCCTCCGGTCTCATCCGGTGTCGGGCGGAAATGTGGAAACCGTATACAACGTTTTGCAAACTTTGTTAGCAGGCCGCACTAATTCTCTACGACTGTCGATGGATGAAAATGCCAACACGATTGTCGCACTGGCGCCAGAGTCAGTTCAGAAAGAGATTGAGGGAACTGTCTCGCAATTGCAGGCGAGCGAAGCTGAGTTTGCTGTGATTCCGCTCAAGACAGTGGACCCTTACTTTGTGATTAGCCTGCTCGACGAAATGCTGGATCTTCCCGATTCGTTGGATGATCCCGAGACGATCGATCCCGACGCCCCAAAAATCGACGCGGATCCGGGCAGCATGCGTTTGTTTGTGCGTGCGAAAAAGGCACAGTTGGAACAAATCAAAAAGATTGTCGAGGGGTTGGATTCCGTACAAGCTTTGGATAGCGGTAATCGCTTGCGGTTCCTGCCATTGAAGGGTGAGAATGCTGATGAACTGCTTGATGCGGCAGTGAAGTTTTGGCAAGGCAATAACGAAGTGATTCGATATCGCACTCTCGGTAATGCTGGTGGTGGCAATCTCGAGAGAATCGTCAACGATCCTAAGGAAGAGAAGGTAAAAGAAAATCGAACGGGAGCCGGTAAAGATCCATCTTCCGACAACGATGAACGACGTGAGACGCTGGGTCCTGGTAAGGTTGAGGCAAGTTTGAGGTCCAGTGCATCGCAAGTGCTGACAGCGGTACAGAATGAATCCTCTGCCATCCGCCTGCAAATGACACCTCGTGGTTTGATGCTGCAGTCTGATGATCCTGCTGCCTTGGATCGTTTCGAAGAGCACTTGCGTTCGATTACCGGACCATTGGACTCGATGCCTTCTCCGCCGATTGTCTTTTATCTCCAGTACACAAAAGCTGACGACGCGCTGCGTTTTCTTGCTGACTTACTTGATGGCGGTGAGGCGGCCATGGAGGGGCAGGCCGGTTCATTGGTAAACGGTTTTCTGTCGTCTCCAGGGGCGACGCTAGGCAGCTTTCTGACCACTCGAGACGGTGTGATGACGCTGACGGCAGGCACCTCCATGACAGTGGTAGCTGACACTCGTTTGAATCGTTTGATTGCACAGGGCTCAGCCTCCGAGATCGAGCAGATTGAGGAGTATCTTAAGATCATTGATCGCGGTAATGGTCTTGCAGATATCAAGACTTACGGACAATCGCATGTGATCGAATTGGCGAACATCAAGGCCGCGGAAATGGCGGATGTGCTTCGCGAGGCGTTTGCGGGGCGAGTCGTTGCATCAACGACGGGCCAGCCGGGGCAACCAGGGCAACAACCCGGTCAGCCACGTGCTCCACAGAAGCCTGATCCTCGCGAAGCCGAAAGCAAGTCCAAGAAAGGGGCTACGCCTCCGAAATCAGCGTCAGCCCGAGATCTTGAACCTAAAATGACAATCGCAGTGCACGAACCAAGCAATTCATTAGTTGTGACCGCGCCTGAGCGGCTCTATCAGGAAGTTGAGAGGTTGGTCAAAGTGATCGATGTTCGTGGTGAGCAGACAATTGAAGTTGTGGCGCCAGCGAACGGTCTGATTTACGAAGCATTGATTCAGGAAGTGATGCTGGGGGAAGAGGGGGCGTCGCGTCGTACATCTTCCAGCAGTAGCCGCAGTACGTCGTCATCATCATCGTCTCGGACAACGAAATCTTCCGGACGCTAAAGATTCTTTGAGGGCATTCCCATGGTTGGACGAAAGAAATGTTTTTTGACCCTTATAACTGCTGTGTGTGGCATGGTTGCTGCCGCCATGCCAGGGTCGCTTTGGGCCCAGTCTGGATTACGGGAATCCTTGGAAAAGCTGGATCGTAACCAGAATGGCGAGATTGATCCTGAAGAGATCACACCGCTTGCCCGGCCCTACCTTGAACGGCTTGCGAAATCTCGTCGAATGTCGATGGGACGTGCTTACGACATCGGGCGGTGGCAGGAAGCAGCGCGGATTTACTTTGCCCTGCAGAATGGCGTTGCCGGGGAACGTATTGAGCCGGACTCAGAAGCGTCCGTGAAGTCTTTTGTGCCGGACGCCGAGACCGAACTGGTACCCGAGTTTGGCCTGCCTGCCGTCAAGTTTCCTTACATTCAAGCTGACTTGGATGAAGCGGATCGGACCCTGAAACGTTCGGACCGCAACCGTGATGGGTACATTGACCGTGCCGAATCTGAAAAAGCTGTTTGGACACACCGCCAGCCATTTGAGGAAGATCTGAACAAGGATGACCGTCTGAGTCGCCTCGAATTGGCACAGCGTTATGCAAGACGCCGCCTGCTATCCGGTGCGTCAGATGAATTGGTTCGTAAAGCCGGCAGGGTTGGCAATGGCATCCAGCCGGTGACGCGACAGGAGCCGAAACGGGATGAAAGTAACCAGTGGTGGCGACGAGGTCGTGAATACTATTTGACGTCTACCGTGCTTGGACGCTTCGATAAAAATCGAAATGGGCGGTTGGAGAAAGACGAGACGGTGAGTCTCGGGTTTCCGCCAGGAAAAATTGATATCGATCGAGACGGGGAGCTTTCAAGGGAAGAACTGCATGCATACCTGATGGAGTTGCAGGAAGAAGTTGGCGACCTTGGTGAGGGGCTGCCTGGATGGTTTTTCGAACTTGACGAAAATCGTGATGAGCAGATCGCAATGGTCGAATTCACAACAGAGTGGACGGCTGAAAAAATTGCCGAATTCGCTTCGTATGATGGCAATGGTGATGGCTTGTTGACTGCGAGTGAAGTGTTGAACGCCAAAGCACTCGTGGGTGGCAGTTATTCAAACAATGACGCTGAAGTGTTGGCGCCAAAGAAAACAGTCATTTCAGAAATCGAAGTGCTCGAGGATTTTGTCATCGGCGATGTCAATGTGCGGGTTTCGATTACGCACTCGCATACGTCTTTTCTGGATGCTTACCTGACAGGGCCAGACGGGCAGCGGATTGAGCTGTTCACTGAAGTGGGGGGACATGATGACCACTTTGATGGAACGATCTTCGACGATCAGTCTCAGACGCCGATCACAAAAGCACGTCCGCCGTTTCAAGGATCATTCATTCCTGAAGGCGCACTGAAGAGACAGCCCAGCTTGGGAAGTTTTAATGGAAAGAGCGTGAAAGGTGTCTGGCAACTGGTTGTGCGTGGATCTCGCAGTGAACGTTGGGGCATGTTGCACAGTTGGGAATTAATGGTGACGCCTGTTGATGACATGATGGATGCCGAGAAGGGAGAGGTCGAGACTGCGGCAGTGGCACCGCCGGCAACTCCCAGTCAACCAACCCGATCAGAGCCTCCAAAGCAGACATCTGATGGCAGGGATGAGAGGAGTGGTAAGCAGGTTGGCTGGAAAATGACCCCTGAGCAGGCTGAGGCCCGGCGAGTTGCGATTGAGAGATATCAGCAGATCAAGCAAAGCCGCGATGGAATGAGCGACCAAGAGGCAAAAGTGATCTACATGCAGAAGTATGGAGCAGGCGAAAAACGCGACAGGTCAGGCTATGGCAAGGGTAAGGGGGCTGATGACGGAAAGAAATCGGAAAAGTTCTCAAAAGACAAGGCTTATGATAAACGTGGAGGTTGAAGCTGCTTGCGGTGGATACTCGGTGAACCATTTGAAAGCCCTCGTAATTTGCTTGCGGGGGCTTTTCTTTTGCCTTCATGCAGTGTGCGGCCACTACGGAACGCGTTTCCTTCAGGGAATGCAGAGTGTGCTGAGCTTGGCTTGGATGCTCCTTGATCGAGCTTGTGTATTGCGGGCCAGATGTCACACAATGGTGCAATGTGTCTCGCAATTGAGTGTCCCAAAGTTTTGGATGAATCATGCAACGAGTGAAGTGCCTGTCGTTAATGTTTTTGTTATGGTGTCTGCCGATTGAACGGGGTGCCATTGCACAACCCTGCAATGTGGTTTTGATCTTTTGTGATGATCTGGGATATGGTGACCTCGGGTGTTATGGCTCAATTCTTAATCGCACACCGAATATTGATAAGTTGGCTGCCGAAGGGCAGCGTTATACCGACTTCTATTCGACGAGTCCTGTCTGCACGCCATCACGCGCAAGCTTGCTGACAGGCTGTTATCCGCGAAGAGTTGGTTTGCATGAAGATGCAACGGGGCACTGGGTGTTGATTCCCAGAAGCCGGCGGGGGCTGAGTCCGGAAGAAACGACTTTGCCTGAAATGTTGAAAGCTGCTGGGTACGCTACCGCATGTGTCGGCAAATGGCATCTGGGGGACCAGATTCAGCATTTGCCACAGGCGCACGGTTTCGACAAGTATTTTGGAATCCCCTACTCCAACGACATGCAGCAAGCCGGACGCGGTGATCCTCCCCTGCCCTTGGTGGAACAGGCGACTGTCATCGAAGCACCAGCAGAACAGTCGCAACTCACTCAGCAATACACTCGTGAGGCAGTCGAATTCATCGAGAATCATCAGCGAGAACCCTTCTTCTTATACTTGCCGCACACCTTTCCGCACTTGCCACTGCACGCATCAGAACGGTTTCTCGGAAACAGCCGGAATGGTCGTTACGGTGACTCTGTCGAAGAGATTGATTGGTCGACCGGGGAGATCCTTGATTGTTTGAAACGACTCGGCCTCAAAGATAACACGATGGTCATCTTCACGTCCGATAACGGATCGAACGGAAGGAACGGAGGTTCCAACGCGCCGCTGGCTGGTGCAAAAGGGTCGACCATGGAGGGGGGAATGAGAGTGCCAATGGTAGTGCGATTACCAGGGGTTGTCCCCGCTGGCACGGTTTGTTCAGAGCTGGCGACAACGATGGATTTGCTGCCAACCTTGGTAAGCTTTGCTGAAGGAAAAATGCCTGCACATGAGATTGATGGACGAGACATTTCCAGTCTGTTGCGTGGAGAGTCTGGAGCGCGGTCGCCGCATGAGGTGTTTTATTATTACCGACGACGGCAGTTACAGGCGATTCGTTGGAGGAATTGGAAATGGCATCTGCCGTTGGCCAGCACGTTTCCACGGTGGAACGATGCGACATTCAAGAGCAAGGGGCGGGCAGGGAAACTGATTGATCTGGAAACAGATCTGAAAGAGCAGGTTGATGTTTCATCGAACCATCCAAAGGTGATGGCGAAAATGCGGGTATTCGCCAAGGATGCGACGCAAGATTTGGGCAACGAAGCGGAAGCGGGGGCCCGGCAACGTCAAGCGCTGACATTGGATCACTCCGTGCCCATGGTTCTGCCGTGATGGCTGCTGATTCCGGGTATGAGCCGCAGCCGTACAGAATTCAACACGTCGCATTCAACACGTAGCTCCATTGCGATCGCGTGGTGGTCAGGCCAAGATCTCTTTGATAATGTTTCCGTGAACATCGGTCAGTCGGAAGTCCCGACCTTGGAAGCGATAGGTCAAGCGTTTGTGGTCGATCCCGAACAGGTGCAGCATGGTGGCGTGCAGGTCATGGACATGGACTTTGTTCTCCACGGCACTGTAGCCAAGTTCATCTGTTGCTCCCCAGGAAAAGCCGGGCTTGATTCCACCACCTGCCATCCAGCAAGAAAAGCCCATGATATGGTGGTCGCGTCCCGAACCTTGAGCCATTGGCGTGCGTCCAAATTCTCCACCCCAGATGATCAATGTCTCATCGAGCATGCCTCTTTGCTTCAGATCCTTGACTAAGGCTGCTGTTCCTTGATCGACGAATTTGGCCGTCGTCTGAGAACCACCCTTGATGCCGCCATGGTGGTCCCAGCCACGATGGTAAAGCTGGATGAAGCGGACACCGCGTTCAGCAAGTCTTCGTGCCAGTAGGCAGTTGGACGCGAATGAGCCATCTCCACCTTTGGTGCCATAAAGGTCGAGGATATGTTGTGGCTCGCTTGACAGGTCCATCAATTCTGGAGTCGATGTCTGCATTTTGAATGCGAGTTCATATTGTGCAATTCGCGTCGCAATTTCGGGGTCCTGGTACGTCGCATTGCCGACATCATTAAGCGATTGCACGGCGCGAATCACTTCGTGCTGGCTTTTCAAATCGACCCCCTTGGGGCTGTTCACATACAGGACAGGGTCGCCCTGCGAACGGAATTCAACGCCTTGAAAACGACTGGGTAAGAACCCACTGTGCCATTGCCGTGCTGCAATGGGTTGTGACTGCCCGCCACCAACTGAAGTCAGCACGACGTAGCCTGGAAGGTTGTCGCACTCACTGCCCAAGCCATAGAGCAGCCAGGAGCCCATCGATGGTCTGCCGGGTATGGAGGTGCCCGTGTTCATCAGCGTGTGGGCTGGGTCATGGTTGATCTGATCTGTCTGCATTGATCGGATGATACAGATGTCATCAGCGATGGATCCAATCTCCGGCAGGATGGAACTGATTTCGAGCCCCGATTTTCCGTATCGTTTAAATTCGTGCTGCGGGGCCAAGCACTTGAGGTTGTTTGCCTGGCCCTGCAATTGGGCGATTTGTTTGCCTTCAGTGTACGACTTGGGCATCGGCTTGCCGTCCATCTTGCCCAATTCCGGCTTGGGATCCAGGGTTTCAAGATGTGAGGGGCCGCCAGCCATGCATAGATGGATCACACGTTTTATCTTTCCAACGCCCTCCTTCAGCGGATAGACGCCGTTCCACTGTGGAACCTCGATGTCAGTGTCCCCGCCAGTGTCCCCGCCAGAAGCCAGGCCGGGTTCCAGCATCGAAGCCAAGGCAGTAGCTCCAATTCCATAGGAGCCTTGGCGTAAAAAGGTTCGACGACACAGGTGACTGGCAAGTGGGTTTTTCATTGCGATGAATCCAGCTGTAGCTGAAAAAAACGGTGAATTAGTTTCGTGTAATGAATTCGTGCATATTCATGATGGCTCGAGTCGCTGACAGCAAAGCGGCTGTTTCAATCGGATCAAGTCCATCATTCACGGGTGCTAAGCCGACAGCAATGAGTTCTTTCGCTGCAGCTGGATTGGTCTGATAGTGTGCTCGCTGCTGTTGAATGAGCGATGTCAGGATCGTGACTTCCTGATCGTTTGGCTCTCGGCTCAATGCTTCGCTCATTGCCTGCGTGATTCTTTCTTCATCGGTCAACAAATCACTGGACAGTAAAGATTCAGCAAAAACTCTAGCCGCTTCCACGTAGGATGGGTCGTTCAACATCACTAAGGCAGCAAGTGGTGTATTTGATCGTGGGCGTTCTGCGGTGCATTCCTCACGTGCCGGTGCATCAAACGATTTCATCGCAGGATGCAGGAACTGCCGCTGCCAGTGGGTGTAGACACCGCGGCGATACTGAGCAGCACCTGAGTCTTGTTGGTAGGTGCGTCTGGGAAAGTTCAGGTGCCTCAACAGGCCGGCGGGCTGGTAAGGTTTCACACTGCGTCCACCAATCTCATCAACAAGTAGTCCACTTACGGCGAGTGCATTGTCACGGATCAGTTCGGCATCGAGTCGATAACGTGATTGTCTTGCCAGCAGTCGATTGAAAGGATCTGTGTCGGCCAGTTCGGACCGTGGCAAGGACGATTGTTGATAGGTTTGTGAGTTTACGATCAATCGAATCATATGCTTGATGTTCCAACCGCTGTCGATGAATTCTTGTGCAAGTGCGTCAAGCAGTTCTGGGTGTGAGGGGTACTCTCCCTGTGAACCGATGTCGTCAAGCACTTTGCTGAGGCCTGTACCAAAAAATAGTTTCCACAGACGGTTTACAAATACACGGGCGGTGAGAGGATTGTTTTTTGCTGTCAGCCAGTTGGCGAGATCAAGACGATTGATCCTCTCTTTCTTGGCCTCGATTTGGGGAAGAAAATGAGGGACATTTGGCGACACAACTTCCCCGGTCGTGTCCATCCAATTACCACGCGGCAGCACACGCATTTCACGGGGAGCGACGGCTTGAGTGATAAGAGAGCTTCGCGTGTGTGACTTCTCTGTGTCCGCACGTTCTTTTTTAGTTGCTTCGATTTGTTTCCTGACATCAGCGAGCTCTGGGCTAATCGTCCGATAATGGGCGCGTAGTTTCGAGGTCTGTTCATCAGTGCGCTGATCAGCAGCGACGGCAAAGATTGTCTGGATTTCTGCAGGAAGTGTTTGTTTGGCGTCCAAGACAACCTCGCCAGTAGTTCCGGACAAGCGAAAACAGCCCAGAGTGTGGCCAGGATTTGTGTGGTTTTGATCTATCTCTACCAGAAGTGTCATCGGGCCCTCTGGATCAAGCGGACTTGCGAACTCCGCGATCCATGTATTGGATTTGCCGGCTTGAGGCATGACCGCCCAACCCCAAGTTGCTCCTTTGCTATCGCCATCGATTGCAGCAACAGCCTTCCAGCCCTTGTAAGGATTGTTGTTGCCATCTGCTTGCTCGAACGAGGCTTTTGCGTTGATAAGTTTCAGCGGTGTGCGTTCACCATCCGCATTGACGATGTGTACTTTGACTTCGCTAATGACGAAATTTCCATTCCCTGCGCGGCCAGGCCCTTTTTGCGGCAGTGAGTCGTGAGGAAGTACCTCGATACGAATGCCTTTGAGCTTGTCGGTCTGATCCTTCAGTGTCACCCCGTAGCTGTTGGTTTCTTGACCTGGGCCTGAGGCAAGGATCGAGTGGTCTGGTTGTACAGCCAGCTTGGTCCCGTGTAAGGCAGTCAAGGTCGTTGGCACCATCGGTTTCCAGCCACTCACCGAATTGTCCTGTTCTGCAACCCACTGCTGAAATGAATCACTGATGTCCGTCGTTGCGTATGTTTCTTGCATCTGTGCAAGTCGGCCATCGATGGGTTTTAGCAGGCCAGCCAGTTCAGCGTCTGCGACTTGGACCGTTGGCCCCCAAGCACCATCCCGATTGGCTCCCGCGTACAACCCCCGCTCTTTGATGTCAGCGAAGAACGAGGCGAACTGATAAAAGTCTTTTTGGGTGAATGGATCGAATTTGTGATTGTGACACTCCGCGCATCCGAGAGTTGATCCGAGCCAGACCGTTGATGCGGTTCTGACACGGTCCGATGCATATTTGGTCAGGTACTCTTTGGGCTGAGCGCCACCCTCTGCAGACATCATTCCCAGTTTGTTGTACCCAGAGGCGATCAACTGGTCCTGGGTGGGGGTGTCGAGTAAATCTCCTGCCAGCTGCTCTCGCGTGAACTGATCAAATCGCATGTTTGCGTTGAAGGCATTAATCACATAGTCGCGGTAGGGCGACACGCTTACATCCTGATCACCATGGTAGCCAACCGTGTCCGCGTATCGCACCAAATCGAGCCAGTAAATTGCCATCCGCTCGCCGAAATGGGGAGACGCCAGAAGGCGATCGACCAGTTGATCCCATGCGTCTTCGGAGGTGTCGTCGAGAAACGTCTCGAGCTCTTCACTGGACGGTGGCAGCCCAATGATGTCAAAGAAGAGACGTCGGGTGAGAATGTGGGCTTCCGCTCTTGGCGAGGCCTGGATGCCATCTGCCGAAAGCTGAGCCTGCACCAGCTCGTCGATCCATGCTCCGCTCCGTGCAGAGGCTGTCTTGAGCGGTTCGTAGGACCAGTGCTGAGACCACTGCGCTCCCTGTGATATCCAAGTCTGCAGATTTTTGACTTCTGATGGGGTGAGATCTTTGTTGTGTTCAGGTGGTGGCATGACTTCGTCAGGATCATCAGAAAGAATCCGCCGTACAAGTTCACTCTCATCCAATTTCCCAGGCACAATTGCGGCATATCCACCGAGGTCGCCTTTTGCATTGGTTTCAACATCAAACCGCAGGCCGTCACCACTGCCACCTTGGCGTTGTCCCTCGTCTGGACCATGACACGCATAGCACTTGTCGGAGAGGATAGGTTTGATGTCGCGATTAAAATTCACTTCATCAGCGGCATGAATCGCACGGATGCTGATGAGGATGCAAAACAAGGCGAAACAGAAACGCACGACGACGATTGGCATGGTGGGGTCAAGATGAAGGTGTCGGAATTCAGATGGCGGGAACGCATCGTCCCGTGACAAAGTGACGGCACACGCGAATTAATCTCGATTCTAGCGTAACATGTCAATGATTTCACGATGATTGAGTTTTCCGAGTCAGGTTCAGTGAAATTGACGTGAACTGGTGTTGAATACCCAAGGTCACTGGCTCTGGTTTTGGGAACCTCAGGGGCCCAGATGGATGTGTCACGGCCGATTGACACAGGTGACCACGACCGTGTGCCCGTAAAGTAGCGGAAAAAGAGGATTCTGACTTGGCTTCCCGACGGCGTGGCAGCCCATGCGGGGCTGTAGACTGGTTGGGCATGCTAATGTGGTTTCGTGAGCTGCGAGTCTGGTGTCGATGGTGTACAGGAACTCTGGTGAACAGCGCACCTTTTTCATTTATAATCGGCAGTAGCCCGTTCGTACATTTTTCCGTCCCCCCCCTTTCTAGATTGAAATTGCCATGCAGGAACAGAAAACGGCAGACCGCCGCGGTTTTGGGAAACAGGTTCTTGGTTCCTTGTTGACCTATTCGATGTTGGAGACGGTGATGGCATCGGGAGCGATTGGAGAAACCGTCAAGCCGATTGCAGCAAAGTGGCTAGCAGATGTGAATCGGATGAGCGTTGATTTGAAGGGGCAGAAACTAAAACAGACACAATGGCAGAATCAAGTGGAGCAATTGTTCTCGCAGGTGAATCTGACAGAGTTTCTGTCGTTTGTCGATTTTGAAAAACTGATCAAAACGGTTCAGTTTCGAGACCGTGGTGAAAAGTCGTTTCGTGCAACCTTTCCCAAGGTTGAAGGGTTGCCTACTGATCTTGTTTTCGGCCATCAGATGTTTGCACTCCGCAAGGGGAGGTCTGTGGTTCCGCATGGTCATAACAACATGGCGACATCCTTCCTCATTCTGCAGGGTGACTTTGAAGGGAAGCACTATGATCGACTTGATGAAACAGATGACCACATGATCATCAAGCCCACAATTGATCGCCGATTTGGGCGTGGTGAGTATTCGACTGTTTCCGACCACAAAGATAATGTTCACTGGTTTAAGGCGATGAGTGAAACCGGATTCATCTTCAACATTCATGTGCTGAATGTCGATCCCGAGATCAAACGGAGTGGCCGTGTTTATGTGGACCCCGCAGGTGAGAAAATATCCGGTGGCCGAATCAAAGCGGAAAAAATGAAGTCAGCAGATGCGTTTCGTCGCTATGGCTAACGCTTGCAATTGTCTTTTTCACTCCCGAAATGCTTTTTGGGGTATGGAATTTGTTTTTTCGGCGTTTTTGTCAGTCTGTATGGCAATCCCGACTGAGGAACTCTATACTCCGATAACTCAGGTGCCTCCATCGGTTTGGAGGTGAAAAGGGAAGTCGGTGTGAATCCGACGCAGGACCGCTGCTGTATTCGGCGAGAAACCTGACCATCCACTGTTTTTGATTCTCTTGAGATGAATCGAGAACGGGAAGGTGTCACGTTTCGCTTGAGCCGTAAGCCAGAAGACCTGCCTGAGGACTTGATGCCATTACTTGCCTCGGCTTCGGGCAATCGGTAGAGAACCCTTGTTTCCCTTGTTCGGGATCCGGGGGAGGCTCGGCGCGGTTGTTTCGTTGTTCTACGGAATTTTGTTGATGCCAAGCTCCCAGGAACGAATTGCCCGCGAACTGCTCGGTAGCGCGGATGAGATGATGAATCCCGTGCAGCTACCGACTCGAATCGTGTCAGGTCAGCAAATTGAGGAACCTGCCGAGGCACGCTTGGGTTTACAGCAGGTGGTTGAATCGCCCTGTAACGGTACCTGTGTGCTATCGCCGCAGGACAATACTTGCTTGGGCTGTTTCCGCACCAAAACGGAAATCGCCTGCTGGGGCAGTGCAAGCAATGCCGAACGCATTAAGGTGGTACAACGCTGTGCCCAACGGCGACGTATGGGGCAAGGCGACCCGGTACTAGGCGACTCGGTCAACTTAGGATTCAAGAAGTGAATCGATGATTAGCCAGTACAAAAAGATAAAGATGATGTGATTTCTGCGATGGTAAGGGCAGGAGTTTGCACTTGGATCAAGGAAGTGTGCTTGATCCTTTCGGAATCAGTAGTGACGACCAGTGACGGCATGGAAAAAGGGAACGGCATGTTTGGCAGGAAAAAACGAATGGAATCAGGATTGTTGATGACGAAACAGGCATTCCTGAGATGCAATCGGTCTCGTCTCATCTTCATCGTTGCATTGATCCTCGTTGGCATGGTTGCCCGGTTACTGCCTTATCCGCCCAACTTTTCGCCCATCGGCGCAATTGCTTTGTTTGCCGGTGCAACATTGGGAGCAAAGTTTCGTGCAGCCTTGATTCCCTTGACTGCAATGCTGCTGAGTGATTGTTGGTTGGGCATGCATACGCTCATGCCAGTCGTGTATGCTTGTTTTCTTTTCAATGTCTGGCTGGGGAGTCGTGTTCAGTCGAGGCTGAAACCCTTGCCGGTCTTAGGCGTGTCTGTGTCAGGTTCCATTGTGTTTTATGGTGTCACGAATGCGGCATGTTGGTATGTGGGGTATCCTCATACGTGGGCAGGCTTGATTTCGTGCTATACGCTTGCAGTTCCATTCTTCCAGAATACTTTGGCGGGTGATCTCTTCTTCACGTCCGTTTTGTTTGGATCATTGGCCCTCGCTCAGTGGCGATTTCCGAGTCTCCGTGTCGCGGCTTACGCGAATGGGCAAGTTGCCGCTGAAGAGTAGCTTTG